>JBEHYH010000161.1:0-11967 GCA_048498275.1 Myxococcota bacterium
AAGATCGCGTGCACGGCCTCACCTTCCGCAGCGCGGGGTTCACCAACCTCTCGCGCGATCACCTCGACTACCACAAGGACATGGAGGTCTATTTCCAGGCGAAGCGGCGGCTCTTCACCGAGAACCTGTCGCAGGGTGGCCTCGCGGTGGTGAACGCCGACGACACGTACACCACGCGCGTCTACAACGAGATGAAGCAGCTCAAGCGCCAGGCGTGGAAGTTCTCGCGCACCGGTGCGGGCGAGCTCTCGGCGTCGAACGTGGAGTTCACCACCAGGGGCATCAAGGCGACGCTCAAGACCCCGGCGGGCGACATCATCGTGAAGTCGCCGCTCATCGGTGCGCACAACCTCGACAACATTCTCTGCGCCACCGGCATCGCGCTGGCGGCGGGCGCTTCGCGTCGCGACGTGCAAGACGGTCTCGAGCGCGTCATTCGCGTGCCCGGCCGCATGGAGCGCGTGGAGAACGGCGGCATCACCGCGCTCATCGACTACGCGCACACCGACGACGCGTTGGCGAAGGCCGTCGAATCGGCGCGCGGCGTGACCAAGGGCAAGCTGATCGTGGTGTTCGGTTGCGGCGGAGATCGCGACACCGGCAAGCGCCCGTTGATGGGCGAGGTCGCGGCGCAGGCCGACCTCCCCATCGTCACCTCCGACAACCCGCGCTCCGAAGACCCCGACGAGATCATTCAAGACATCATCCCCGGGCTGGAGAAGGGCGAGCTGCGCCGCATGTCGCCCGCGAAGGCGCGCACCGGTGAACGTGGCTACCTCGTCGAAGCCGACCGCAAGGCGGCGATCGCGCTGGCGATCTCCCTCGCGAAGCCGGGCGACACCATTCTCATCGCCGGCAAGGGCCACGAGACGTACCAGGAAGTCAAAGGCGAGAAGGCGCACTTCGATGACCTCGAAGAGGCGAGCAAGGCGCTCGGCGTCTGAATGGCCCGGTTCTCCGACGCAGAGGTGATGGCCGCGACCGGTGCGCAGAAGGTGCACGCCGGTGAGATCACGTCATTCGTCGGAGTGAGCACCGATACCCGCGCGCTGTCGCACGGCATGCTCTTCGTCGCGCTCAAGGGCGAGAAGTTCGACGCGCACGACTTTCTGCCCGACGCGATGAAGGCCGGCGCGTCGGCGTTGGTGGTCGAGCGAATCCCCGAAGGCGTGAAGTGGAGCGACGGCGTCACCGTGTTCCTGGTGCCGAGCACCATGAAGGCGCTCGCCGACCTCGCGCGGTTCCATCGCGATCGGTTCCACGTTCCCATCGTGGCCATCACCGGCTCGAACGGGAAGACGACCACCAAGGAGCTCACGCACGCGATCCTCTCGACGCGCGGCGCCGCGCTGAAGACGCACGGCAACCTGAACAACGAGATCGGCGTGCCGCTCACGCTCTTCAACCTCGACGAGTCGCACGTCGCGGCGGTCATCGAGATGGGCATGAATCACAAGGGCGAGATTGCGCGCCTCACCGACATCGCGCGCCCTGACGCGGGGCTCATCACCATCGTGCAGCCCGCGCACCTCGAAGGTGTCGGCAGCATCGAAGGCGTCGCTGAAGCGAAGGGCGAGCTGTTCCACGGGCTCACCGACGACGCGACCGCGGTGGTGAACATCGACGACGAGCGCATCGCGAATCAGGCGAAGTCGCTCCGGTGCCGCAAGCTGACCTGGGGCCGTCACGCCGATGCCGAGGTGCGCTTGAAGAGCGTGCAGATGCAGGGCCGTGATGGGCTCTCGCTCACCATTTCGTACCAGGGCGAAGATCACGACGTCGCGCTGCGGCTGGTCGGCGATCACAACGCGATGAACGCCACCGGTGCGTTCGCGCTCGCGCTGTCGATCGGCTACTCGCCGCTCGAGTGTGCGCGTGGTCTGGAAGCCGCGCAGGCGCACGCGCGCCGGCTCCAGATTGTCCCCGCGCCGAACAAGGTGACCGTCGTCGACGATTGCTACAACGCGAACCCCGCCTCGATGGAAGCCGCGCTGCGCACCGTCGATGACCTCGCCGTCGATGGCCGCGCAGTTGCAGTGCTCGGCGACATGCTCGAACTCGGTTCAGAAGAGGCGGCGGAGCACGCGCGCATGGGCGTGGTCGCGTCGAATCACGTCGAAGTCATCGCGTTTTTCGGCCCGCGCATGAAGTTGGGTCACGCGCAGGCCGTGAAGCAGCTCGGTGAGAAGGCGCGGCATTTCGAAGACATCGGCGAACTGACCACGTGGCTGAACACGCAGCTCCAGCCGCGCGACTACGTGCTGGTGAAGGCGAGCCGCGGAATGAAGCTGGAACGCGTGGTCGCTGCGCTGACCGGCACCGCACAGGGAGCGCACTGAGATGCTGTACCTCCTCTACGAGTGGCTCAAGGACGGCGACGCGGGGAAGTACCTCAACTTCTTGCGCTACCCGACGTTCCGCATCGTGGCCGCCGCCGGCACGTCGCTGGTCATCGGCATGCTCGTCGGGCCGTCGCTCATCAATCGCCTGCGTTTTCAGCAGCACGGCATCTCGAACGTTCGCGAAGACACGCCGGAGTCGCATCAGAAGAAGAAGGGCACGCCGACGCTGGGCGGCACGCTGATTCTGCTCTGCATCTTCCTGGGCACGCTGCTCTTCGCCGATCTGCAGTCGCGCGTGGTGTGGGTCGCGCTGTTGATGACCGCGGGCTACGGCTTCACCGGGTTTCTCGATGACTACCTGAAGCTCAGCAAGCGCAACTCGAAGGGCCTCGCGGGCCGCTACAAGATCGTGCTGCAGACGGCGTTCTTTCTGATCTCGGTCTTCGGGATCATGACCGACTGGAGCAACGGGCCGCACCTGCTCATCTCCACGAACCTCACGCTGCCGTTCGTGCCGACGCGCTACGCGAACTTCGACCTCGGCTGGCTCTACGTGCTCTTCGCGTGGATCGTGGTCGTCGGCACGTCGAACGCGGTGAACATGACCGACGGCCTCGACGGTCTCGCGATCGCGCCCACCATGATCGCGGCGTTCGTGTTCACGGTGCTCTGCTACGCGGCCGGCACCAGCGTTCACATTTCAGACTTCGAGATGGTGAACGGCGTGCGCACGCTGGTCGGTGTTCCGGTGCACGAGTACCTCGGCATCACGCGCGTCGAAGGCGGCACCGAGTTGGCCGTGTTCTGCGCGGCGATCATCGGCGCGGGCATCAGCTTCCTCTGGTTCAACGCGTACCCGGCTGACGTGTTCATGGGTGACGTCGGTTCGCTCGCGCTCGGTGGAGCGCTCGGCACCGTCGCGATGCTGAGCAAGAACGAGATTCTCTCGGCCATCATCCACGGCGTCTTTTTGGCCGAGATCCTCTCGGTCATGATCCAGGTCACCGTCTTCAAGCGCACCGGCAAGCGGGTGTTCAAGATGGCGCCGCTCCATCACCACTTCGAAAAAGGCGGCATGAGCGAGACGAAGATCGTCATCCGCTTCTGGATCGTGTCCGTGCTGCTCGGCGCCATCGCGCTCGCATCGCTCAAGTTGAGGTAACGAAATGTTCGCTGGGCAGAAATACGTCGTCATCGGCCTGGGCAAGAGCGGCACCGCAGCCATCAAGCTGCTGTTGAACCGTGGCGCGAAGGTGCTGGCGCTCGATGAGAACCCCGACGCGAAGAAGCCGCTCGAACACCCCGGCCTCGAGCTGCGCGTGGGCCCGCTGCAGCCGATGTTCTGGGAAGGCGCGGCCGGCGTCGTCGTGTCTCCGGGCGTGCCGTTGTCGAAGCTGCACCTGCCTCCAGACGTGAACGTGTTCGGCGAGATCGAGTTGGCCTGGCTCGCGATGCCGCAAGGCGCGGGCAAGCTGCTCGGCATCACCGGCACCAACGGCAAGAGCACCACGACCGCGCTGCTCGGCGAGCTCGTGAAGCAGCACGAACCGAACACCTTCGTCGGCGGCAACCTCGGCACGCCCTTCACCAGCGCCTACGAGAAGACCGACACCAGGCCGTTCGGCATGCATGTCATCGAGCTCTCGTCGTTTCAGTTGGAAGGCGTGAAGACCGCGCGCTTCAACGGAGCGGCGATCCTCAACCTCACGCCCGACCACCTCGATCGCTACCCGAACCATCAAGCGTACGGGCTCGCGAAGGCGCGCATCTTCGACGGGCAGGGCGTCGGCGATTTCGCGGTGGTGAACGCCGACGACCCCGACGTGCTCGTGCTCTCGCGGCTCGCGAAGGTGCCCATCTACGGCTTCACGATGGACGCCTCGCGCACCAACCCGGGCTTCAGCGGGCTCGCGGTCGGCGCGGAGGACAAGTTCGTCTTCACCTTCGGCAAGCCGGCGGTCTTCACCGTCAACAACCGGGCGTTGCGCGGCGTGCACAACCTCAAGAACGCGATGGCTGCGGGGTTGATGGCGCGGCTGGCCGGCATTCCCGACGACGCGATTCAGCGCGGGCTCGATTCGTTCCCCGGGTTGCCGCACCGCCTCGAGTTCGTTCGCGATCGCAACGGCGTGGAGTGGATCAACGATTCGAAGGCCACCAACGTCGATTCGTCACTGGTCGCGATGAACGCGCTGCCCGGCAACGTGTGGCTGATCGCCGGAGGAAAAGGGAAGGGCGCGCCGTACACGCCGATGGTCGAGGCCTCGCGCGGCAAGCTCAAGGGCGTGCTCACCATCGGCCAGGACGCGCCCACCATCGCTGCCGCGTTCGAACCCCTTTGTCCAATTCACGACTGCGGCACCCTCGAGAACGCCGTGAAAAAGGCGGCTGAAATCTCGACGGCGGGCGACACCGTGCTGCTCTCGCCCGCGTGCGCTTCGTACGATCAGTTCCAGAACTTCGAGCACCGTGGCGACGTCTTCAAATCGCTGGTGCGCGCTCTCTCGTGAGTCACGGCCATGAATGAGCGTCGACCTTCCTACGATCCTCTCCTCCTCGCGGCGGTGCTGGGCCTCGTCGGCTTCGGCCTCGTCATGGTCTACAGCGCGTCGGCGATCACCGCGCAGGACAAGCTCGGCGACTCCTTCTATTTCCTGAAGCGTCAGGCGACGGCGGCCGGCATCGGGCTGCTCGCGATGGCGGTGGCGATGAAGGTCGGTTACCGGCGCATGGCGCGGCTGGCGTACCCGCTGCTGATCATCACGGTGCTGCTGTTGATCGCCGTGGTGATCCCCGGGCTCGGCACGGCGGCCGGCGGCGCAAAGCGTTGGCTCCGCGTGCCCGGCATCTCGCTGCAACCCGCGGAGATCGCCAAGGTCGTCTGGGTCATCTACCTCGCGTACTCGCTCGCCAAGAAGCGCGAGAAGGTGAAGAGCTTCTCGATCGGCTTCGTGCCGCATCTCGGTGTCGCCGCGTTGCTGGTGTTGCTCTGCATGCTCGAGCCCGACTTCGGTTCATCGGTGGCGCTCGTCTTCTTGATGTTCGTGATGCTCTTCGCCGCTGGAGCGAAGCTCTCGTACATCGTCGGCATGGTGCTCGCCGCGATCCCCTTCGCGTACGTGGCCATCGCGTCGTCGCCGTACCGCATGAAGCGCATCACCGCGTTCCTCGACCCGTGGGCGAATCGTCAGGGCTCGGGCTACCAGGTCGCAGAATCGCTGATGTCGATCGGCTCCGGCGGGCTCACCGGGCTCGGCCTCGGAGACGGCCGGCAGAAACTGTTCTTCCTCCCCGAAGCGCACACCGACTTCATCTTCGCGATCATCGGCGAGGAGCTGGGGCTGCTCGGCGTCGCGTTGCTCATCGCGCTCTACGCGATCGTCATCTGGCGCGGGCTGCGCGCGGCGCTCAACGCGACTGAAGCGTTCGGTACGTACCTCGGCCTCGGCATCGTCTCGCTGATCGCGTTTCAGGCATGCGTGAACATGGCGGTGGCGATGGGCGTGGTGCCGACCAAGGGCCTGACGCTCCCGTTCATCTCGTACGGAGGCAGCTCGCTCATCATGTTGATGGGTGCCGCGGGGCTGCTGCTCTCGATTTCCGCGACGGCCGAGAACGGGGCGCGCAGGCGTTCGACCGTGACCACCGGCCGCAACAAGATCGTCGTGCCCTCGGGCGGAGGCCTCGAACCCGCGTGAGAGTGTTGATCGCCGGCGGCGGTACGGGTGGTCACCTGTTCCCGGGCATCGCGCTCGCGGAAGAGGTGGTCACGCGGCACCCGAAGAACGACGTCGTGTTCATCGGCACCGACCGCGGGCTCGAAGCGCGCGTGGTGCCGCAGAACGGGTTCGTCTTCGAGCCCATCAAGAGCCGCGGCTTGAAGGGCATGGGCATCGTGAAGCTGCTGCTGGGCCTGCTCACTCTGCCGTTGAGCTTCTTTTCGGCGATCTCGCTGCTGCGCAAATACCGGCCTGACGTGGTGGTCGGCGTCGGCGGCTATTCGTCGGGGTCGGTGGTGTTGATGGCGTGGCTCCTGCGGATTCCCACGGGCATTCAGGAGCAGAACGCGCTGCCCGGTTTCACCAACAAGGTGCTGGGCCGGTTCGTCGACGCGGTGTTTCTGTCGTTCGAGGAAGCGAAGAAGTTCTTCCCCGAGAAGCGCTGCCACGTGCTGGGCAATCCGATCCGCCGCGGGCTCCTCGAGAACTTTCTGCGGCCCAGCGTCGCGCATGATCAGTTCACGATTCTGATCTTCGGCGGCTCGCTCGGCGCGAAGGGTTTGAACTCGCGCGTGGTCGAGGCGCTCCCGTTCCTCGACGACTTGAAGGGGAAGATCCGCATCACGCACCAGACCGGGAAGAACGATCTCGAGCTGGTGAAGAAGGGCTACGCCGATCGCCAGTTCCCCGCCGACGTGCGCGAGTTCATCGACGACATGGCGAGCGCGTATCTCGGCGCAGACCTGGTCGTGTGCCGCGCCGGCGCGACGACGCTCGCCGAGCTCACGGTCTGCAAGAAGGCGTCGATCCTCGTGCCGTTCCCCTTCGCGACCGATGACCACCAGGCGGTCAACGCGACGTCGCTGGTGAACGCGGGCGCGGCGCTGATGTTCCGCGAGCATGGCCTCACCGGAGAATGGCTCGCGAAGCAGATCCGTGAATTGAAAGACGACCCCGCGCGCCTCGCGAAGATGGAAAAGGCCGCGGGCGCGCTCGGCCGCCCCGAAGCCGCTCGGGAAATCGCCGATGTGCTGCAGCAGCTCTCGCTCGAGAAGTGGGGCGCGCTCACCGGGCAAAAACGCGAGGGCGAGCCGCTGCGCCCGAAGCCGCAGGAGAAGCCGTCATGATCGGCAGCCGTTTCAAGAGCCGCAACACCGCACGGGTGCACTTCGTGGGCATCGGCGGCATCGGCATGTCGGGCATCGCCGAGGTGTTGCTGAACCTCGGGTACGCGGTGAGCGGCTCCGACTTGAAGGAGTCGGACGTCACGCGCCGGCTCGTTTCGCTCGGCGCGAAGATCGTCGCGGGTCATCGCGAGGAGAACGTCACCGATGTCGACGTGGTGGTGATCTCGTCGGCCGTCAAAAAAGACAACCCCGAGGTCGTCGCCGCGAAGCGGAAGAAGATTCCGGTGATTCCGCGCGCGGAGATGTTGGCCGAGTTGATGCGGCTCAAATACGCGGTCGCCATCGCCGGCTCACACGGGAAGACCACGACGACGTCAATGGTCGCGACCGTGTTGAACGCCGCGGGCCTCGACCCGACCGCGGTCGTCGGCGGCAAGGTGAACGTGCTCGGCAGCAACGCGAAGCTCGGCAAGAGCGAGCTGATGGTCGTCGAGGCTGACGAGAGCGACGGCTCGTTCCTGCATCTCCACCCGAGCATCGCGGTCGTGACCAACATCGACCCCGAGCACATGGACCACTACCAGACGCTCGACGCACTCAAGGACGCGTTCGTCGAGTTCTGCAATCGGGTGCCGTTCTACGGGTTGAACGTGTTGTGCCTCGATCACCCCAACGTGCAGGCGCTGCTGCCGCACATCGAGAAGCGCTTCGTCACCTACGGCAGCTCGCACGCGGCGGACTATCGACTCGAAGGCGTCACGCTCGATGGTTTCAAGACGCGTTTCCGCGCGTTCCGGAGAGATGAAGATCTCGGCGAGTTCACGGTGCAGATGGTCGGCGCTCACAACGCGATGAATGCGCTCGCCGTCATCGCGATCGCTGAAGAGCTCGACATTCCGCTCGCGACGGTGCGCTCAGCGCTCGAAGGTTTCGGAGGCGTGCAGCGGCGCTTCACCGTTCGCGGCGAAGCGAAGGGCGTCACCGTGGTCGATGACTATGGGCATCACCCGGCGGAAGTTCGCGCGACGCTCGCGGGTGCGCGCAAAGCGTTCGGTCGTCGCGTCATCGTCGCGTTCCAGCCGCATCGGTACACGCGCACGCATGACCTGTTCGAAGATTTCTGCAGCGCGTTCAACGACGCCGACGTGGTGTTCCTCACGAACATCTACGCGGCCGGTGAAGACCCGATCCCCGGAATCACGTCGGAGAAGTTGGCTGAAGCAGTGCGCGCGCACGGGCACCCTGATGTGACCTTCGTCGACAAGCGCGTCGATCTCGTGAAGGCGATTTCAGATCGGCTCCAGCCGGGCGACATCGTGCTGACGCTCGGTGCTGGTGACATCACCCAGGTCGGCCCCGAACTGCTCGCGGCTCTCGGAGTTGCACCCGAGAGTGCGCCTCCCAAGCCTGCCGTCGTCGAGGAGAAGTCAGGCCGCACGATCGCGGACGCTATGGTGCGCTCGGGCGCAATCTCCGAAGCGAACGTCGTCGACTTCCTCGCGAAGCAATACGGCGTGCCGGCGATCAACTTGCGCTCGGTTTCGATTCAGAACGAGGCGATCGAAATGGTCGGTCGCGATCTCGCCGAGCGGTTCAAACTGATTCCAATTCAGAGAACAGCGTCGTCGCTCATCGTCGCGATGGCCGACCCGAGCAATATCTACGCCGTCGATGAATTGGTGCGAGTAACGGGGCTCAAGACGATCGAGGTCGTCGTCGCAAGCGAAGCAGACATTCTCTCTGCCATTTCTCGTGTGTACTCGCGCTGATGCTCGCTCTGCCGCCAGAGCTCTCCGCGAGCGAAGTCACGCGCGACGCGCCTCTCGCGCCGTGGACCAGTGTGCGCGTCGGCGGCAACGCTGAGGCGCTCATTCGCCCGGCATCCGCCGACTCACTCGTGAAGGTGCTCGCGTTCGCGAAAGCCGAAGGCATCCTCGTCACCATTCTCGGCGGGGGCGCGAACACGCTCGTCGGTGATCTCGGCGTGAAGGGCATCACGCTCAAGCTGAACAACGACTACTTCCCCGAGGAAATCGTCGACACGCAGGTCACCGTGAATGCGGGTTCGGCCATCTCGCGCATCGTCACATTGATGACGAAGAACCAACTCGTCGGAGCCGAGTTTCTCGCCGGCATTCCCGGCACGTTGGGCGGCGCGACGACCATGAACGCCGGCACCAAGAACGGCGAATGCATGACCGTGGTCGACGCCGTCGAGCTCGCGACCGCTGACGGCCTCGGTTGGGTCACCGGCCTCACCTACCGCTACCGCCACACCGATCTGCCGAAGGGCGCGGTCGTCACGCGCATCCGCTTCAACCTCCGTCGCGGCGACATGGCGGAATCGAAAGCGAAGATGGACGCCGACATCGGTTACCGAAAGCGCACGCAGCCGCTCTCGCAGCCGAACTTCGGTTCGGTCTTCACCAACCCGCCCGGCAATTTCGCGGGAGCGCTCATCGAGAAGGTGAACCTTAAGGGTCACCGCATCGGCAACGCGCAGATTTCGACGCTCCACGCGAATTGGATCGTGAACCTCGGCAACGCGAAGGCTGCCGACGTCACCGGTCTGATGAACGAGGCGCGCCGTCGGGTTCTCGACGCGGCCGGCGTCACCCTGACGCCCGAAGTGAAGTGGGTCGGCGAGTTCGCGCCCGACTCGGCTTCGGGCGGCTGAGCGCTACAGCCACATATCTGTGGCCAAAAAATTGCGGGGTCGTCGTTCCCGCCTGACGATTGAGAAGAAGAGGGTTCCCGTGTTCCGCAAGCGCAACCGCCGTCGTGCCGACATCGCGAAGAAGACCGGCGAAGTGACCGCCGCGGCGAAGACGCACGGCCCGGTCGTGTTCAAGGTGCTCGGTCTGCTCGTCGCCGCGATCGCCATCTTCGTCGGCACCATCGAAGGCATCACCTGGGCGCGCACCACGCCGTACTTCGGGCTCGCGCACGTCACCGTCTCCGGTCAGGAAAGCGCCACCGACGTCGAGCTCGCGCGCCTCGCGGGCATCGCGTTGGGCCAGAACCTCTGGGCGATGGACACGCGCGCCATGGAGCGCTCGCTCTCGACGCACCCGTGGGTGAAGTCGGTGCGCGTCACGCGTCACTTCCCCTCGTCGCTCACCATCGACGTCGAAGAGCACCGCGCGGTGGCGATGCTGTCGCTCGGAGATCTGTACCTGGTCAATGAAGTCTCGGAGCCGTTCAAGCGCGTGAAGGCGGGCGACTCGTTCGACCTGCCGCTCATCACCGGCATCGATCGCGACACCTTCGCTGAAGATCGCGACCGCGCGCTGAGCCGCGTTCGTGACGCCGTGGCGCTCATCGACGCGTACGCGAACGAAGCCGCGCTCAAGAAACAGCCGCTGTCTGAAGTGCATCTGCACCCCGAAGGCATCACCGGGGTCACCTGCACCGGAGAAGAAATCGAATTCGGCGAAGGAGACGTGCCCGAGAAGTTAGCCCGCCTCGCCCGCGTGCGGAAGGAGCTGAAGGACCGCTCCCTCGTCGCCGAGGTCATCCACCTCGACAACCGCGCGCGGCCGTCTCGCATCGCAGTGCAGCTCTCATCAAGAAAGCCCTGAAAAGGGCCGACCAACACCACTCACCTCGAAAGAGGCGGGAGACACATCATGGCAAGCAAGAAGGACGGGGAAATCATCGTCGGGTTGGACATCGGCACGACGAAGATCTGCGCGATCGTCGGAGAGCTCACCGACGACGGCATCGACATCATCGGCATCGGCTCGCACCCTTCGAAGGGGCTTCGCAAGGGCGTGGTGAACAACATCGAGGCGACGGTCGCTTCGATTCAGCGCGCCATCGATGAGGCCGAAGCGATGGCCGGCACCGAGATCACCCACGTGTACACGGGCATCGCCGGTGGCCACATCAAGAGCTTCGGCGGCCGCGGCGTCGTCGCGCTGAAGGACCGCGAAGTGCGCGAGGCCGACATCGCCCGCGTCATCGAGCAGACCAAGACCGTCAACATCCCCGTGGACCGTGAAGTCATTCACGTGCTGCCGCAGGAATTCATCGTCGACGAGCAGGGCGGCATCCGCGAGCCGCTCGGCATGACCGGCGCGCGCCTCGAAGCGAAGGTGCACATCGTCACCGGCGCGGTCACCGGCGCGCAGAACATCATCAAGTGCGCGAACCGCGCGGGGCTCAACGTCTCCGACATCGTGCTGCAGCCGCTCGCCTCGAGCGACGCGGTGCTGACGGAGGAGGAGAAGGATCTCGGAGTGTGCCTGGTCGACATCGGCGGCGGCACGACCGACATCGCCATCTTCCAGAACGGCGCCATCGTTCACACCGCGGTCATCGCGCTCGGCGGCAACAACCTCACCAACGACATCGCGATGGGCCTCCGCACGCCGATGGAGGCCGCGGAAAAGCTCAAGCAGAAGCACGGCTGCGCGCTGACCTCGATGGTCGACAAGAGCGAGATGATCGAGGTGCCCTCGGTCGGCCAGCGCGAGTCGCGCAGCATGGGCCGCACGATTCTCGCGGAGATCCTCGAGCCGCGCGTGGAGGAGATCTTCCAGCTCGTGCACCATGAGATCGAGCGCAACGGCTTCTCCGAGCTGCTGACCTCGGGCGTGGTCATCACCGGCGGCTCCACGCTGCTGCCCGGCATGACCGAGCTCGCCGAAGAAGTGATGGGCGTGCCGGTTCGCCGCGGCGTGCCGCACGGCATCGGCGGCCTGGTCGACGTGGTGAAGAGCCCGGTGTACGCGACCGGCGTCGGCCTCGTCGTCTACGGCGCGCGTCACCTCGACC
>JBEHYH010000162.1:0-11905 GCA_048498275.1 Myxococcota bacterium
CGCTGACGATGTTCACGGAGGTCCCCGGCCGCCTCGTGAGCCCCTCGAGGAGCTCGCGCAGCTCATGGCTCGGCGCGGCGGCGCTGGGGCTGGTGGTGAAGTCGACCAGCGTGCCGTCGTAGTCGAGCGCGAACACCACCTCGGGCGCGCGCTGCAGCCGCGCCAGCGCCTCGTGGAGCTGCGCGTGCGTGGCGACCGGAGCGGCCACCGGGCTCTCGTCGAGCGCGGCGATGAACGACTGCGCCCAGGCGCTCACCGGGCCGCCGGCGACCGTGCGCCGCAACGCCGACATGCGCAACTGCTGCTCGTCGAGCGGCATCTCCAGCGCGCGCTCCAGTGCCTCGGCCTGCTTGTCGAGCGCGTACGGGTTCACCTGCACCGCCTCGTGCAGCTCCGTCGCCGCGCCCGCGAACTCTGAAAGCACCAGCACGCCCGAGTCATCGAGCCGCGAGGCGACATATTCCTTCGCGACGAGGTTCATGCCGTCACGCAGCGGCGTCACCAGCATCACGTCGGCGGCTGAATACAGCGCCGACAATTCGTCGGGCGTCACCGAGCGATGAATGAAGTGGATGATGTTGCGCGTGGCGGTGGCGAACGCGCCGTTGATGCGGCCCACGAGCTCGTTCACGGTGCGGCGATAGTCGGCGTACGCGTCGACGTTTTCCCGCGTCGGCACCGCGACCTGAATGACGTGCAGCTTGTCGCGCCACTCCGGCTTGTGCATGAGGAAGCGCTCGAGCGACAACAGCCGCCGCGGCAGCCCCTTGGTGTAGTCGAGGCGATCGACCGAGAGCACCAGCTTGCGGCCCTGGGCTTCATTGCGGAGCTCCGCGATGCGCTCCTTCACCACGTCGGTCGCGGCCCGCGCGGCGAATGCTTCGGCGTCGATGCCGATGGGGAAGGCGCCGACCCGCACCGGCCGCCCATCGTCTTTCAACACGTCGCCGGCGAGCTCGAGCCCGAGCAACTGCGAGCACGCGTATGAAAAATGGTACGCGTAGCTCGCGGTGTGAAAGCCGACCACGTCGGCGCCCAGGAGCCCGCGCAGCACCTCTTCGCGCCACGGGAGGATTCGCATCACCTCGGGGCTCGGAAACGGCACGTGCAGGAAGAACCCGATGCGCGCCTGCGGCAGCCGTTCACGCAGCAACGCGGGCAACAGCGCGAGCTGGTAGTCGTGCACCCAGATGAGGTCGCCCTCTTTCCATTCCGCGGCTACCGCGTCGGCGAAGCGCTCGTTGACGGTGCGGTACACCTCCCAGTCGTCGTGCGCGTCGAGGCCGACCTTGTCCAACAGGTAGTGGCACAGCGGCCACAGCACGCCGTTGGAAAAGCCGTCGTAGTACGCGGTCACCTCGGCCTGCGACACCGGCACCGGTATCGCGCGATGGGGCGCGAGCACCCTCGTCAGTTCTTCAAGCGACGCGGCACCCGTGGGCCCGGCCCAGCCAAACCACAGAGATTCGCCGCCACCGTGCACGCTGGCGAGCGCGGTCGCCAACCCTCCAGAGCTGGCGGAGGCGGTCAGCCCCTCACCCGACTCCGTGAGCGTGATGGGCAGGCGGTTGGAGACCAGGAGCACGCGAGCCATCCATCAGCTCTACATAATTTCGCGCGTGCCCCACAACCCTCATTCGACCGAGACGCGAATTATCCCTTCGACGATCGCGCGGCTCACGAACTCGACGAGCGCGCCGTTCACCGCGAAGCCCTCGTCGGTCGCGACGACGAACCCCGCCTCCTGCAGCCGCGCGAGCGCGTCTTCGGTGGCTTCGCCTTCCTTGCCCGCGGCGAGCAGCTCCATCACCGTGCGCTCCTCGGCGTTCATCGCGGTGACGAGAATGCGCAGGTGGTTGTCGATGATGCCGCGGCCCTCTTCGCTCTCGCCGAGCACGTCGAGATCGACGAGCGCGTCGCACTGCTCGGGCGTGATGTTGCCCTTGAAGTCGGCGGGCAGCTTCGACGCGAGCATCGCGCAGAGCGACAGCAGCTCCCACGGGCGGTTGCCGGAGATCTCCGCGAGCGCGCCGAGCGCCTCGTTCTCGAAGGTGACGCCGCATTCCTGCGCGGGCGTCTGCACCAGGGTCACCAGCTCTTCGTCGCTGATGGGCAACACGCTGGCGGTCGCCACGCCGTCGCGCGCGACGATCTTCTCTTCGAAGAGCGCGTCGACGTCACGGTGACGGTGCGCGATGACGACCACCTTCACGTTCTTCGGCGTGGTCAACAGCGTGTCGATGACGCCCGCCGCTACCTCCGCGCCGAGGCTGCCGAGCGCGATGAGCTCGTCGAAGCCCACGAACAGCGGCGCCGCCAGTTCACCCAGCACCTCCAGCGGCTTCTTCGGGTCGGCCTTGAGCTCGGTCGCGCCGACCCGCGCGAGGAACTCGTTCACCTTCGCGGTGATGCGCGCGAGCACGGCGTCGGCCGATGGGGGAAGGCCGTCGTCGCGCTCCGGGTCGCGGAGGTCGAGCACGAAGGCGGCGCCTCCCGTGCGCTCGCACGCGCGCGCCAACACGCCGCGCATCATCGTGGTCTTGCCGACGCGCCAGAACCCGCGAATGCACACGTGGTGCCCCCCGGTGAGCAGCGCGGCGAGGTCGTCGTCGAATTGTTTTCGGGCTCGGAGTGCTTCGGGCGGAGAGTCCAACGCCTCGAGGAACCGCCCGGCCAGCGGATGCAACGTCGCAGTCATGATTGGGCGCCTCTTACACCCTTGGTCTTCATTCTCACGATGCCTTCGAACAGATGCTTCTCGGTGTACACCGTCCGATGCGACGCGCGTTCGCCCGGTAACCAGCTCTGCGGCTTCTCCAGCCACTGCAGCACGCGCACCTCCCCGTCGTGCGCGAAGGGCGCCACCAGCTCGGGCGGCAGCGACCTCCACACGCGGCGTTCGATGGGCGCGAACTCCGCTTCGAAGCCGTCGCCCGCCTCTTCGTGACGGCGCAGATGGTCGAGCGTGCCATCGAAGTGCGCGCTCAGGTGGAAGAGCTCGTGCAGCACGGTGGCCACGCGTTGCCGCGGCGTCGACCGGCGGAAGAAGAGCGGCCGCAGCGTGATGCAATACAGAATGCGCCGGCCGAAGAGCTTCACCAGCGGCTTCTTGCGGCCGAGCGAATCGGTGCGCTTGCCGCCCGAGAAGGCGAGCGGCTTCGCGGTGCCGCGCGAGGCCCGGCGCGCCTCGCCGGCGACCACCAGAATGCGTGACGCGTCGATGTGCGCGTAGTCGCGATGGGTGGCCGCCACATGCCTGATCAACGCGCTGACGCTCTGTGTGAAGTCGGGCCGGGCCCGTCGCTTCTTCAAAACACTCACTGCGTGTGCCCTCGCGATGGCAGGGTACCCTCGTTGCTGCCATGATGCGTCAACTTGATGCGTCCCGGCCTCCTGTTTCTTCTCTGTCTGGCTGTTTTGAGCTGCCGCGAGAACCGGGCCAACAACGTGGAGCCCTCGCTGCATGTTCCCGCCGACCTCGATCTCGGCTTCGCGAAGGTCGGCACCCGCGAGGCGCGCGTCGTCACGCTGGAGTCGGCGACCGCCTCCATCGTGGAGATCGACTCGGTGCGCATCGAAGGCACGAGCGCGATCACCGTGACGTCGGCGCCGAACGGCGTACGCGCGCTGGGTGAAGCCTCGCTCAAGCTCGCCTTCGCGCCCGTCGAGGAGGGCGAGGTCTCGGGCACGCTGGTCATCAAGAGCAACGACGCCGATGCGCCCGAGCAGCGCGTGACGATTCACGGCCGCGGCGCCCTGCCGACGCTGTCCGCGTTCTGGCGGTGTGACGACGCGTGCAGCGCGGCGATCTCCGCGAATGACGTGACGTTTCCTCCCGAGCCGAGCGCGCGCCTGCGCCCGGTCGACGTGAGCGGCCTGCCGCGGCTGGTGCTCGAGGCGACCGGCGATGTCGACGTGCTCCTCTCTTCCCTGGTGCTTCAGGGCGCGGGCTTCCAATTCGTCGGCAACGCGACGCTGCCTGAAGGCGGGCTGCACATCGCCGCGGGCACGGAGCAGTCGGTCGCCGTCGTCTTTCAACCCGCGGACACCGTGCACCTGCAGTTCGACGGCACCATCGACGTGACGTCTGACGCGACCGACGCGCCGTCGGCGCACTTCGCGATGCATGGCTCGGTGCGCGACAACCTCCCGCCGACCGCGTGCGCCGGCGTGTCGCGCATCACCGCGGCCGGAGGCGCTCCGCAAGACGTCGCCTTCACCACCACCGGTCCCCTCATGCCGCGCACGGAGATCACGCTGACTCCGTTCTCGACGGCGCAGGACACCACCTGCAGCTTCGACCCTGATGATGGCCGCGCCGGGCTTTCGTTCGCGTGGTCCCTCACCTCGCAGCCGGCCGGCAGCAACGTCGCGCTGGTCGATGCGACCTCGCCGAACCCCCGTTTCCGCCCGGTGGTCTCCGGCGCGTACACCGTCGAGCTCGCGTTGAGCGATGCGCAGGGTCACGTGGCCACGGCCGGCGTCACGCTGCAGATCGGCGTGCAGGCTGACCTCGTCACCGAGCTCGCCTGGGCCACGCAGAACGTCGATCTCGATCTCCACCTCGTGAAGCCGGGCGCGCAGCCGTTCACCGCGCAGAGCGACGTGAGCGGCCTGTCCCTTCTTTCCGGCCACAACAGCTACGACTGGGGAGCGCCGGGCAGCGCCGGCGACCCGTGGATGTTGTTCGACAGCACCGGCGAGGCTCCGCTCGTCGAAGACATCTCCATCGAGCACCCCGACTGCGGCAGCGGCGCGTGCACCTTCAGCCTCTACGTGCACGAGTTCAGGGATCTCCGCGCGATGAGCGGGAGCGCACAGGTCTGCACGCTGTCGCCCGCCTGCAGCGATGGCGAGGCGTGCAGTTGCCCTTCGGGTCGAGCGTGCGTGGCCGACGTCGCGCCGATCGATGCCGGCGTCTCGACGAGCGGCCGCTGTCTGCCGTCGAGCAGCGCGACGGTGCGCATCTTCCTCCGTGGAGAGACGACCGCGACCGCGTCGGTGCCCGTCGTGCTGGGCGCGCCCTGTCAGCTCGTTCACGCGGCCGACGTGACCTGGCCTGCGCCGGGCAGCGACGCGGGCGTGGTGGTGACGCCGGCGAGCGGTTCGACGCGTTACGGCCAGCGTGAGAACGGCGCGCTGCAATGCGCGCCTCCGTACACGTTGCAGACGCGCTGACGTTCCCGTGTCGCGGGCGGCGGAATTTCACACTATGAGCGGCAGCCATGCGTTCTTCTGCTGCCCTCGCCGTCGCCGCCCTCGCCTTCTGCGCCTGCCCTCAACCGCACCACGAAGTGCCTGACGCGGGCCCTGACACCAGCTGCGGCCTCGACTGCGCCGCGCAGGCGGAGTTCGGCCTGCAGTTCAAGCGCTGCTTCGAGTTCTCGTCGAACCCCACGACGGTGGAATACCCGCAGGCGTTCGCGATCTACGTGAAGGGCCTCTTCAAGCTCGAAGGCGATGTGCAGACGATCGAGGTCGACTACCTGAGCTCCGGGCAGATCAAGGGGCAGGACTTCTTCACGCTCCCCAACGGTACGCTGACGCTCGCCCGCCGCATCTCGGGCGGCTCGTCGGCGACCTACCTGCAGAACGGCGTGGTCGACGGCGTGCAGTGGCTGCCCGCGGGCACCATCGCGGGCGCTGAGATCGACACCACGCGCGACGAGCGCCTCTCGACCGGCGCCACCACCGAAGGCGTGCAGTACCGCATCACCACCGTCGAAGCGTCGCCGGCTGACCTCACGACGCTCGACCCCGGCATCTCGACCGATGGTGGCTACTCGATGATCTTCAACAACACGCCGGCCGCCAAGTCAGACACGCAGCGCATCTTCGTGCCCGGCGTCGGCTTCACGCGCGTCACGCCGTCGTCGACCATCATCGTGGGCGGCGTGCCGTACTACCTCCAGAAGATCCGCGACATCGACCTCGACGCCGGTACTGACCCCTGCAGCCTCGGAGCCATTCCATGAAGAAGACCCTCGCTGCGCTGTTGCTGTGTCTCTCGGCCTGTAAGACCGCTCCGGAGGTCGTGCCGGTGGCGGCCCCGACGCTGCCCCAGCAGGACTTCGACGTCGTCACGCAGAGCCTGACCTCCGTGGAGGTGAAGTACACCGGCACCGTGCAGGCCGAGGGGGCGTTCACCATCGATCGCGCCGCGTGGGAATTCGTGGTCGACGGCGAGGTGAAGAAGAGCGGCGAGACGAAGCTCGGCGGCACCACCTTCGAGCTCTCCGAACGTCTCGACTACGTGAAGGACGAAGAAGAACTGAAGGCGATGGACACGCGCGGAGGCTCGATGCTGCTCGCGCTGCGCGGCACGCTGTTCGTCACCGTCGGTGAGCAGCGCTTCGAGGTGCCCTTCGCCAAGTCGAGGGAGGTGCGCACGCCGCGCCTGCCGCACCTCACGCTCAACGAGATCGACGCCGGCCGCTTCAGCGAGGTCGAAGTACAGGCCACGCTGCGGCTGGGCGTGGTGAACCCCAACCCGTTCGAGATCAGCCTCAGCGGCGTCGAGTACGCGGTGACCATGGCCGGCAAGGAGGTCAGCAAGGGCGTCGTCGGTAAGGGTGATCGCGTGTCGCCGTCGTCGACCGGCGTGTTCGAAGTGACCGCGACGCTCAACGAAGAGACACACGGCAAGGAGGCCGCGAAGATCGTCAAGAGCAAGCTCGTCCCGTGGACGTTGACCAGCAAGCTGTCCGCCGCGCTCTACGTTGAGACCCTCGACACCAGGGGCGAGATCAAGCTGACTCGCTGAAGGCGTATGCACTTCCTCGGAGGCGATCGACTGTGGTTTCCGCCTCCTTCGGAGACCGATGACGACGGCATCATCGCCGTCGGCGGTGACCTCAAACCGGAGCGCCTCGAGGAGGCGTACCGGCGCGGCATCTTCCCCTGGTACAGCGAAGGGCTGCCCATTCTGTGGCACTGCCCCGACCCGCGCTTCGTGCTGGTGCCCTCGCAGCTCCACGTGCCGAAGTCGCTGCGCAAGGTGCTCAAGCGCGGCGACTACGACATCCGCCTCGACACCGACTTCGAAGGCGTCATCGACGCGTGCGCGAAGACGCGGCGCCCCGGCCAGAACGGCACGTGGATCACGCGCGACATGCGCAAGGCGTACCTGAAGCTGCACGAGCTCGGGCTCGCGCACAGCGCCGAAGCCTGGCGCGACGGCAAGCTGGTCGGCGGCCTCTACGGCGTGTCCATCGGGCACGTGTTCTACGGCGAATCGATGTTCGCGCACGCCGACGACGCGTCGAAGGCGGTGTTCGTCACGCTCGTCGAATGGCTCCGCGGCTGGGGCGTGGAGCTCATCGATTGTCAGCAGCAGACCGAACACCTCGCGCGATTTGGCGCCGTGCCCTGGCCTCGTGAGAGATTCATCGAGTCACTCGCGGTGCTGACGGCGTTCCCCACGCGCCGTGGAAAGTGGAGCCTCACGTCATGACGCCCGATGAGCGCCACTGGTTCTTCGCCGGCCGCCGTCGCGTGGTGAACGCGGTGCTCTCGCGGCACCTGCTCCCGCGCACCGCGCGCCGCATCCTCGACTGCACGCCTGAAGACGAAGGTCTGAAACCGTTGCTCGCCGAGTTCGGTGACGTGACGCATTCGACGCACGCCGCGCTGCCGCAGGGGAAATGGGACGTCGCCTGTGCCTTCGATTCGCTCGCCCCGTCGGGCGGCATCGAGGCGCTGTCGTCGCTGCACGAGCGCCTGGTGTGGGACGGGCAGGTCGTCGTCACCGCGCCCGCGCTGCCCGGCTATTCGCGCACGCAGCTCGTCTCGCATCTGTCGAGCGCGGGCTTCAAGGTGACCTTCGTGAGTCACTTCAATTCGGTGTTGCTGCCGGCGATCGTCGCGTCACGCGCGCTGGGCGGGCTGCTTCCCAAACTGGAAAACGAGCTCGTGAACCGCGCGCTCACCGAACTCTTCGGCGCTGAAGCGCTGCTGGTCGGCCGCGCCTCGATGCCGCTCGGCGCGCACCTCATCGCGGTGGCGCAGCGCCGTTGACCTTCGATGCGCGAAGCCGTCGAGCAAGTCGTCTGCTCGAAGACTCAGCGGCGAAGCCGGGAGCGGCAGGTGATGGGCGAGGGGCGGGAGCTCCGCGTACGTAAAATCAGTTCGGCGGGTGCTTACCGTGTTCGGTGGAGGTCGAGCTGCAAACACGACCGGGCTCGGTGCCCCCCGAATGAACGTCGTCTTCGCGAGGGCACGCGCGGAAACCTACTTCACGCCCGCGTCCGCGGGCTCGGGCACCTCGATGCGATCATCGATCGCGAACCGCCCGAGCGTGCGCTTCAGAATCTCCCACAGCACCTTGCGGTGCTCGGCCTCGGTGGTCGCGCCCTCGATCACCAGCCCCGCGCCGACGTAGCGGGCCTTCACGCGCCCCTTCGTCACCGCGCGCAACCCTTCCTCCACGCTCTTCAACTGCGTCTGCAGCACCGTGTTGTCGAACGCGAGGTCGAGGAACCGCGCCTCCACCGCGTCGGTCTCGAAGTACTTGAGCAACGCCTGCCGGCACGCCTCGTCGTGCACCGAGACGGTCAGCTTCACGTCTTCCAACGGCGTCAGCCGCAGGTCGGGGCACACCTTCTTCGCGGCAGCGTACGTCACGTCACTGGTCGCCGGCGGGCTCCCCACGCGAACGCGCCACGCGGCGACCTTGCCTTCCGCTCCGAGGAGCACGGTGGTGCGGCCGGGCTTGAGGCCGATCAGCAACAGCTCATTCGACTCCGCCTGCCACACCACCTCGAGCACCTTCGGGTCTTCGACCTCGAACCAGTCGAGCGTCGGGAGCTTGATGAAGCGCTCCTTCCCCGCCTCGACGTCGTGAATCCAGTCGACCGGCCAGGCCTGGGCGGCGGTCGCCAGCAGCGCGACGACGAGTGACGTGTGACGAAGGAACCTCATCGGTCACAGCGTGTAACAGGTTCGCAACCTCGCAGAACAGCGGGTGTTTCGGAGCAAACCGGCGCGCCCGGGGTTGGTGGGCTAAAAGGTGAAAGCAATGCCTACGTGGGGCCTTTGGGCCATTCTTGGAGCACTCCTGTTGGTGCGCGGGCTCTTCGCCGCGATGGAGGCCGCGCTGCAGGCATTGTCGGACGTGCGCATCAAGGAGCTGGCGAAAGACTCTCACCGGGCGCGGCGTATCCAGAAGCTGCGCGGCGACCCGGAGGCGACGGCGGCCTCCATCCGCCTCGCGCTGGTGCTCTCGGGCTTCATCGCGGTCGGCACCGGCAGCCTCGTGATTCCGCGCATCATCGACGTGCCGCTCTCGGAGCTGGTGAAGTCGGACTACCTGCAGTGGTTGAGCCCCATCTCTTCGGCGCTGCTGCTCGCGATCATCGCCACGCTCATCGACATCTTGTTCCGCTCGATGGCGCTCCAGAAGCCCGAAGCGTGGGCGTTGCTCTTCTCGCGCATGGTGACCAGCGCGATCTACGTGCTCGCGCCGATGGTGAAGCTGCTGGTCGCGCCGATGAACCTCATCTTGCGGCCGTTCGGTACGCGCGTGAGCTTCACGGCGCCCCCGCCGCCGCTGGAGGAGCTCGAGAAGCAGCTCATCCGCCAGGCGCAGCGAGACGAGGTCGATCGCGGCGCGCCGCAATTGATCCGCTCGATCTTCGAGCTCAACGAGAAGACCTGCCGCGACGTGATGGTGCCGCGCACCGACGTCATCACCCTGTCGATGGACACGCCCGTCGACGAGATCCTGCGGATGGTGGCCGAAGAGAACCACTCGCGAATCCCCGTGTACCGCGACGACGTCGACCACATCGCGGGCATCCTCCACGTGCGCGACATCGTGCCGATGCTGCAGAACCCCGAGCTGATCCTGCTGTCAGACCTGCTGCGGCCCGCGGTGTACGTGCCGTGGGTGAAGCCCATCGGCGACCTGCTGCGCGACATGCAGAAGCAGCGCATCCACATGGCGGTGGTGGTCGACGAATACGGCGGCTTCTCCGGCATCGTGACGCTCGAGGACATTCTCCGCGAGATCGTCGGCGACATCCGCGACGAGTTCGATGAAGAGGTGCGCGCGTTCGAGAAGCAGGCCGACGATTCCTTCCTCGTCGACGCGATGCTCCCCGTGCAGGACTTTTCGCGCGCCTTCGACTTCAAGTTCCCCGACGGCGAATTCGAAACGCTCGGCGGTTTCCTCGCGCACAAGGCGGGCGCCCTGCCTGAAGTCGGCGATCGCATGACCGAGAGCGGGTGGACCTTCATCGTGCATTCGAAGGAAGGCCCGCGCCTCGATCGCGTGCGCGTGGTGAAGCCGAAGAACGCGGTGATGCCTTCGCGAAAGAGCAGCTACGACTCGCTGCAGCCCGTGAAGGTGCCCTGAGTTCACTCGGCGAGCGCCCAGCCCTCGTCGGTCCACTTGAAGATCTGTCTGGTCAAAGGGTGGTCTTCGTTGGCGTAGGCCTTCTCGGTGAGCTTGCCGAGCACCTCGCGCAGCTTCGCGTCGTTGGTGACGAACACCCGGCCACGCGCGGGCACGCTCATGAACAACGTGCCGCCGCGGGCCTTCACTTCGGCGCGCCACTGCCCGGTCAGCGCCAGCCGCGCTGAATCGAGGTAGCCGCCCGGCAACGTCCACACTCCGGGGCCGAGCTCGGTCAGCTCCAGCTTCGGGAATTCCCGCTCGAGGTTCTTCACCGCGAGCTCGTGCAGCGCCGGCCGTTCGAAGCCGAGCGCCTTCAACTGCTCGTGGTTCACGACCGACATGCCTTCGGGCTCATCGACGACGTACACCCACGAGAGCTCGCCGACGAAGGGCTGCCGTTCGAGCCGGTTGTCTTCCTTCTTCTCCGGCTTGCGATTCATCATCTCGTCGGCCGACGCGAGCCACTCCGCGGGCTTGGGCGTGAGGCGAATGAGCGCCTTGTCGGGCGGGCCCTTCTTCTCGTCGCCCGCCTGCGCCGCCACGCTCTTCTTCACGACGGTCACCGAGTTGGCGATGACCGAGTCGCACTCGTCCTTCTTCTGCTCGCAGGTGCGAAGGAGCGGCTCGAGCGAGAGCTCCATCACCGTGTCGTTGCCGCGCTTCCCGTTGATGACGCCCGGCGCGCCGCGCTCGATGACCACGCCCGGCACTTCGGCTCTCAACGCCGTGGTGAGCCGCGTCTCGACGTCATTCGAAGGGGCGCGTTTGCACCCCGCCAACAGCACCACGCACACCACGAGGGTTCGCATGGCCGCGAACCGTACCGTGACTCAGCCGCCGAGCAGCGGCTTGAGCGCGTCGACGCTGACGGGCCAGCCGTTTCGCTTCGCGAGAATCTCGAGCACGCGAACGAATTCGCCCGCGGTCTGAAAGCGCTGCGCCTTGTCGGGCTGCAGCGCCTTGCGTGCGATGGCCGTCGCCATGTCGGGCACGTCGGGGTTGAAGCGCGACGCCGGAGGCACGCGGCAATCGCGCACCTTGTGCATCATCTCCATCTCCGACTCGCCCGCGAACAGGCGCTGGCCCGAGAGGAGCTCCCAGAAGATGACGCCGGCCGCGAACAGGTCAGCGCGATGGTCGACCGCCTGCCCCAGCACCGCTTCAGGAGACATGTACGGAATCGTTCCGCGCAGCGCGCCCGAATCACCGCGCGTCGCGCCTTCGATCTCCGCCACGCCGAAGTCGGTGAGCTTCACGTCGCCGGCGACCGAGAGAAGAATGTTCGCGGGGTTCACGTCGCGATGAACGATGGTCGCGCCGTTCTCGCCGACCTTCGCTTTGTGGATGTAGTCGAGCGCCTTGAGCAGGCAGATGGTGATGTACGCCGCCGCGCTGCCGGGCATCGCCGCGCCGGCCTGACGAAACGCGTCCTGCATGTACGCGAGCGTGCGGCCGCTCACGAGCTCCTGGACCATCAAGTAGTCCATGCCCGCCTTGAAGCAGCGAAAG
>JBEHYH010000163.1:0-11901 GCA_048498275.1 Myxococcota bacterium
AAGACGTCACCGTGCTGAAGATGACCGACAGCACCAGGCCGGCGCCGGCCGATGCACAGCCGACCCCCGCGCCCGCGAAGAACACCTGCGACGAGCTGAAGAAGAAAATCGCGTCACTCGAAGCGCAGCGCGACGCGATGTACCGCGCTTACGAAGCACGCGTGAGTGAAGCGCAGGCGCAGTGCCGCGCGACGTTGGTGACGCACGGGCAGGGGGCCTTCGCGCAATGTGTCGCTTCGACGACCGAACGCGCGGGCGCGGCGCCCAACGACGCCGCCATCAAGAAGGAAATCGACGACATCAAGGAAACACTTCGTCGCACGCAGATCGGCGGCTGCGGCTGACGTCGTCAGGTGGAGCGCGATGAACGTGAAAGCGCTCCTCTTTCCGGCACCTCCGTCATCGCGATGGCGCCGCACGGCTTCAGTAAATCCAGAACCCGTTTCGTGTGATGGATGGGAGCGCGTCAAGCCTCCAGCGTTTCTGCAATTTCTCATGAGCGGCATCTTCTTCACCATGGCCGTAGGCGACCCGTTGCTCGCGTTGCTCTCCTTCGTCGACGCGCTGCTGCGTTCGCGCGTCGTGAAGTCATCGCGGGCGCCAACCGACACGGCGCAACCAGACAACACGTTCCGCCCGCGCACGCGCATCAGGGGGCGCATCTCGCGGCTCGGGCTGACGAGTCCATTCAATCGGGGAGAGACCGACGGCAGCGCGACGCGCTTCGACGGTTTCAACTTCTTCGACGCCGTTCACCACCTCGAGCGCGGTGCCCGCGTCGTTCCAATCGAACTGCGTACCGAAGCGCTGAGGGCGGCCTTCGAAGACACGAATGCGATCTTCCAGCTTCGCGACCTCGGCCTTCGAAACGTCGACGGCGTTCGACAGCACGACGAACATCTCGCGCATGAACGCAGGTTCGCCGATGGCGTGCTGAACGATGCGCCACGCCGCGCTCGCTGCCGCATCACCGACCCACTTCCGTCCCGGCCAACCGAATTGCGCCACCAACTCGCGGAGCCGCGCCGCGTTGGCGCGATGAATCGCCTCCATTTCCGGGTGGTAGCCGGCGAACAACGAACCATCGGCCGCGAGCCGCGCGCGAACCTCATCATCACGCGCGATGAGCGCCAACAGCTCCTCAGCGAGCGTCATCGGCGCGCACGCATCACGGAATACGCGCTGTCATCACTGCTCGCTCCGCCGAGAATCACCTCATCGGCCGACACCGCGAGGCCACGCTGCGCGTGAATCGAGGGCTGTGGCGCGTACGGAGCGAGCGTCGAGCCCTGCACCCGATACACGGTGACGCCACCGTTGCCGTTGTTGGTGCCCGCGGCCATGAACTCACCGTCGCGCAGGGGCAGGGCGATCTGCATCAGGGCGTCGGTGGTCACCGGTGGAAAACCCAGCCACGAGTTGTCGGCGCGCCGGGCGACGCGCATCCCGAAACCTCCGCCGACGAGGATGCCTCCACCATCGGCGACCGCCGAAGCGCGCCAACTCGCGGGCTGGCCCGCGTCGATGGGGTCGACCGTGAAGCCTCCGCCCGACATCACGTGCAGCACGCCTTCAGCGACCGGCAGATACACATCACCCAACGCATCGACCGAACAGCGCTCACCGCGCGTGGTGGAGCCGACGGTGACCTCCTCGAACGACGCCGTCGCGCGGTTGAACTCGTACAACTTCGTCATCGAACTCGAGAGCGTGACCATCAACACGCGGCCCTCTCCGCTGCACAACGCGTGACCTTCCTCGACGCCGGGGAAGTCGAGCAGCGGCGTGAAGTTGCTCTGCACGGCGCAATCCTCCGCGCACCGCAGAATGTCGCCGCGCCGCAAGATGAAGACGCCGGCATCGGTGGCCGCGAGGTCGAGCAACTCGGCGGGAATGGTGTCGACGTTGAACGACGCGACCCGCGTCAGCGCGAGCGAGCCGTCGTCACCGCGATAGAGCGAGCCTTCATTCAGCAACACCCAGAGCGCGCCGTCTTTCGACAAGCCGCGCACTTCACGCGCCTGGCTCGGTGAGCCGGGGGCCGGCGACAGCGAGAAGTTCACCCAGTTGAAGCCCGAGCCGCCACCGGTCGCGCCACCGCCGATGGAACCACCGCCGCCCTGGCCATCGCCGCCGCCCACCAGCGCGCCACCGCCACCTTGACCATCGCCGCCGCCGAGCGCGCTCCCTCCGCCGCCGGTACCGCCATCGAGTTGCGGAGGCGTGAGGGGCGTGCATGCCGCCAACAACCCGAGAATCATGAAGGCGCGGCGCATACGGCTCCGAAAATACCCGGGAAATTCGGGCAAAAACGTCAAAGCGTGTTGCAGATGATCCGCGAAAGCGGGTGTCGCCTCGACGTGACAATCCTACATGTCGCCGCTGCAAGCCCTCAGCACTGTGTGGAGCTCGTTCCGCTCGGAAGAAGGCCACCTCGCGCTCGCTCGTGAAATCGAGAACGGAGCGACCCTCGGTGAGGCGCTGACGCGCTCAGCGCCCGCGCTGTGTGGAGACGCGGTGCGCACGGCGCGCGAGACCTTCGAAGAAGCGCCGGTCGCGCTGTTCATCGTCGACGTGCGCGATGCCTTGAGCCGCAGCCTGCGCCTCGCCGCGAAGCAGGTGGTCGACGTGCCGACCGCCCACGCGCTGCGCCGCGCCGCGAGCCTCGTGAAGCACGAGACCTTCGTGCAGCACCTCATCAACACGCTGCTCGAAGCGTCGGGCGCGTATTCAGAGGTGATGGTGGTGCGTTCGGTTCGCGAGCGCGTCTGCCGTGAAGCGGTGACCGAGCTCTTCTTGCGTTCGATGTGCGTGCTGGTCTCGCGCGCCGACGCGAGCCGCCGTTCTGGCCAGCGCGCGCGCCGCATGGAGTTCCTCGCGTTGCCGCAGCCGTCATCGCCGCGCGCCTGAGCTTCAGGGCAGCGGGCCGCGCCACCACTCGACGGGAAGGCCGCGTGACTCGGTGAGGCTGCGCAGGCGCGCTTCGGCTCTCGGCGTCGCGCGGTACAGAAAGTGCGCGACCACGCGCGACGGCTTCGCATCGAGCACGCGCGCGAGCTGCTGGGTCGAAACCTCCTGGTCGAGCAATTGATGCAGATTGTGGAGCCGCAGCACGAAGCCGCGCTCTTCGCGCTCCATGATGAGCGAGTCGTCACCGCGCCAACTGTGAATCGCGAAAATCTTCGGGCGCATGACGTCGCGATGCGCGAACCACGCCGTGACGGCATCGGTCGGGTTGCTCTGGAAGACGCCGAGCGACTCGAGCGCAGGCCACGGCGCCTTGAGCAGCGCCTCGAGGTTGCGCAGGCCACGCGCGCGCATCGTCACTCCGCGCAGCTCTCGAAACGCGAGCAGCGTCTCGAGGTGCACCGGCGCATCGAACTCCGTCGTCAGCAGCCGCAGCGGAGGCAGGAACTTCGCCTTCGACATCGCGCGCAGTGCGTCTTGCGGCACGTAGCCGGGGTCTTCGAGCGACCGCATCTGCTTCGAGAGCTGCGTGAGGCCGGGCCGCACACGTTTCACCGTCGCCCATTCGCGCACCGCGGACAGCACCGAGAACTGCGCGGGCTTGAGCGGCTTCAACCGGAGCTCCACCACGAATCCGTCTTCGAAGCGCGCGTCGGCGGCGTACGTCGCGAACGGCCCGAGCCATTCCTTGCGGTGCGTGGTCAGCAATTTCTTCTGACGCTTCTCATCGCGGTGGCCCAACTGGAGCGCGATGAATTCACCGCGCGGGTCACCGAGCTCCTGCAGCGCGTCGGCGAGCACGTGACGCCGCGAAACATCGAACGGGTCTTCGTAGACGTGCACGAAGAGGTCGGGCTGCTCCGCGACTTCACCGACCTCCCACTTCTGGGTGACGAGCGCGGCGCGTTCGGCTTCGGGTAGCTCAGGGCCTTCGACCTTCTCCGTGAGCCCCTGATTGAGCACGCGTGCCGCGCGCTGCGCGACGCCTTCGATGAGCACCGTGCGCGGCAGGCCTGCTTCGAGCGCGAGAAAGTGGCCGCGGTCGCCATGCACCTCGATGCAGTTGAGGAGCCGGCGCAACATCTTGTCGCTCCACAAATCGGCCTTCACGTCGCGCACCAGCACGCGCGTGGCGAACGTCGCGATGCGCGGGTCAGGCTCGCGCAACGAGAGCGCTTCGAACAACGGCCACACCGTCGGCGCGGTCGAGTCAGCGAGCAGCGGAATCAACTGCGTCAGCCGCGCTGACAACGTCGCGGGGCCTTCGCGTTGCGTCTCGGTGAGCCACGCGACGATGGCGGCCTTCTTCGACTTCTTCGGCAGCGGCGGAGGCGTGAAGTCGACCAGCTCGCCGACGCGATGAATCAACTCCGACGTCGTGATGTGCCGCGCGCGGCGCCAGAGCTCCAGCAGCCGCGTCAGTTCACGGGTTGCGTCACTCACTTCACTTCCAGACGAGAACGGAACGACTGCGCGCGCGCGAGCGCACGTTCAGGCGTGTCGGCGTGCGTGACGAAGTGGCCCATCTTCCGCCCGCGCCGCGCGTCACGTTTCCCATAGAGGTACACGTCGACGACGTCGGGGAAGTCGCGCCACGCGGAGAGATCGAGCTCACCGCCGGTGCGGCCCTGCGCGAGCCACACATCGCCGAGCAACTGACCCATGCACCACGCGCCACGATGCGTCTCGGGCTGCACGACGGGAATGCCGGCGAGCAGCCGCGCGAGCGCGTCGAACTGCGACAACGTGCACGCCTGCCGCGTCACGTGACCTGAGTTGTGCACGCGTGGAGCCAGCTCGTTGACGAACACGCGGCGCACGCCATCGCGGCCGGTGCCGACGAAGAACTCGACGGTGAGGAGCCCGTTCAGCTCGAGCGCGTTGGCGATGCCGGCCGCAATCGCCCGCGCTTCGTCTTGCAGTCGAATCTCCACGCGCGCGGGGAGCACCGTGAAGTCCAACACGTGATGTGTGTGGATGTTCTCGAAGATGGGGAAGGTCACCGACTGCGACGGGTCGCGCGCGGCGATGCAACTGAGCTCGACGTCGAGCGTGAGAACTTCTTCCAGCACCCAACCGCCGGGCGCGCTCGCGGGCAACTGCGCGAGGTCGGCTTCACCCGTGAGACGGAACTGCCCCTTGCCGTCGTAACCACCGAGCACCGACTTCGCGATGCAGGGGAAACCGAACTCCCGCGCGGCGGCGCAAACGTCCTGCTCGGGTTCAACGACGTGGAACTGCACCGTGGGAAACCCGCCGTCACGCAGAAACGTCTTCTCCTTCGCGCGATGCTGCGTGACTTCGAGCACGCGAAGAGAAGGGCGCAGCTTCTCGGCGAACGGCTGCAGCGGCGCGGCGGGCGTGTTCTCGGTGTCGAACGTCGCGACGTCGACGCGCGAGAAGAACTCCGCGAGCGGCACATTCACGACGCCAGAACGGCGGCGCGCGCACGGCGAATCTGCGTCGCCTTCGAGCACCAGCACGCCCTGGCCGAGACGGTCGAGCGACTCCGCGAGCATCAGCCCGAGCTGACCGCCGCCGAGAATGCCCACCGTCGACATCAGCGACGGCCTTTCTTCTTCGCCTTCTTCGGCAACCGCAGTTCAGACGTCGACGCGCGCGCTTTCTCCGCCGACGCTTCGCGGTACGCGCTCAGCTTCACGCGCAGCCCCGCGTCATTCACCGCGAGCATCCGCACCGCGAAGAGCGCCGCGTTGATGGCGCCGGCTTTGCCGATGGCGAACGTCGCGGTGGGAACCCCCGCGGGCATCTGCACGATGGAAAGCAGCGAATCGAGCCCGGAGAGCGCCTTCGATTCGACCGGCACACCGAGCACCGGCAACGGCGTCAGCGACGCTACCATGCCGGGGAGATGCGCCGCGCCGCCCGCGCCCGCGATGATGGCGGAGAAACCTTCATCGACGGCGGTGCGCGCGAAGTCGAACATCAGCTCCGGCGTGCGATGCGCTGACACCACGCGCACCTCGTTGGGAACCTCGAAGTCTTCGAGCGTCTGCGCGGCGTGCTGGAGCGTCTCCCAGTCGCTGCTGCTGCCCATGATGATGGCGATGCGACTCATGGCGCGCCCTCGTAGCATTTCATTCGCGATGGCGCTGTGTGGGTGATGGCGCCTACCGCGACGCCGTCTGGCCGCCCTGCTGCGCGACGAGCTTGTGACCGAACGCTTGATCAACCTTCATCAACCACGCGCGGAACGCCGGGTAGTCCTTCGGTGAGATGCGCGCCTTCGCGAGCGTGACGCGGCCCTTCACGGAGAAACCGGCCGCCGTTTTTTCGGTGGTGATGCGCACTTCTCCGAACGGTGACGTCTCGACGACCTCGCGCGGCGCGTCCTGCATCTGCCAGTTCGCGGGGAGCGTGTAGTTCATCTCCAGCTCGTTGCTCCACACGCCGGGGAAGACGACGTCGCTGGTGCGTTCGGTGAGCGGCGCGAGCGCCTGGGTGAACGCGCGGCCCGCACCGAAGGGGTAGAAGCGCAGCAGGCCCGGGCCGACCTCCGCGAAGCGCGGCATGGTCGCGGCGAACTTGAGCGTCACCGGCTGCTCGAGATTCTTCACGTCACTCACCGACACGTCGCTGGCGCGCAGGCCGGGGTAGCTCTGGCTCCACTGCTGCTCGAACTGCGCGGTGCGCGTCGCCGGGGTTTCGTACGTCCGGCGGAACTCCGGCGCCGACTGCCCGCGCGCGACGACTTCACCCGTCGAGGTCGCGCTGCCATCGGGCTTCAGCGTCACCGCGAGCTTCATGATCGTGAGGTTGTCATCGGGCATCGCCTCCGGAGTCGTCAGGAAGCGGCTGACGCCATCGGGCTCGACGATGAGCACGTTCGCGACGCGGTCAGACGTCGGCAGCTCGCGGCTCCCGTGGAATTCGGCGGTGCCATCGAGAAACAGGTCCAACTTCGGCACGTAGACGATGGCGTGGTTGAACGCCGCGAGTGACGCGACCTCGGGCGAGAGCGTGCCGAGGTGACGCATGCGCAGCAGCACCAGCCGCGAATCGACGCCCGCGACCTTCAACATCGCGCTGATCAACGACGCCTTGTCTTTGCAGTCACCGAAGCGGCGCGCCAACACCTGCGTCACGCGGTACGGCTTGTACCCGTGGATGCCGAACTCCAACGCGACGTAGCGCGTGTTGGTGACCACGAAGCCGTAGAGCGCGGCGACGACCTTCTGCGTGTCATTGCGGTCGATGCCCTTGAGCGCGGTGTCGACGGCCTTCTTCAGCTCGTCGTTCGGCGTGAGCTGATCACGCACCAGCCCCCAGTAGTACCGGCCGACCTGTTCCCAGTTCTGGTACGTCGAGAGGTGCAGCACCGGCGAAGACTCCGCCCAGCCCGGCATGTTCGGCTCGGGGATGATGCGCGCCACGTCGTTCGCTTCGAAGCGGTACACGGTGCGGCCATCGGTGGTGTTGCTCTGCACCGCGACCCACTTCGGCAACGTCTGTTTGTTCCACGCGAGCGGGCGCGTCGCGGGCATGTCGACGACGTACCGGTAGTGCCGGCGCGCCACGAGGCCCTGCAGCGTGTCGACGTCACCCCAGTAGTCAGAGAGCAGGTTCTCGACCGACGTGTCGTCGGTGCGCCATTGAACCTCGAGCACGTCACCGGGAGCCAGCGTGGGGAACGAGAGCACGCGGGCGCGCGCGTCGTAATACATGCCGCTCCACGACTCGTTCATCGAGCGCTCTTCGTCGCCGAACGAATCGACGATGGAGCCATCAGGCTTGGTGATGCGCGCCTTGATGACGCGCACTTCCTGCCGGTCGGGCGACCAGGTGATGGGCAACGCGCGGAAGCTCTCGACGCCGCGCTGGTTCAACACCTTCACCACGAGCTGCTGGAAACGGCTCGACAGGCCGCTCGACTGCACACGCACGTGCGTCACTTCGGCCAGCGCGACGGCGTCTTGCCCGTCGGTCGAGAACTTCTCGGCGAGCAACGCGGGCAGGGCGAACGCCTCGGGCGTGGTGGTCGTGCCGTCCTCACCGCGCAGGCTGCGCAGCATCTCCTTCAGCGCCGGGTTCTGTGGGCGCAACACCAGCGCGCGTTGGAATGACGCGAGCGCCGCGTCACGGTCGTTCGCGTGCAGCAACGCGCGGCCTTCACGCTCGAACACCTCGGGTTCTTCGGGCGCCGCCTGCTTCGCCACATCGAACTGCGCGCGCGCTTCGTCGAGCCGGCCGTTGGCCGACAGCAGCTCCGCGAGGCGCAACATCGCCGACTGATCAAATGGATCCAGCGTGAGCAGCTTGCGGTACTCGTTCACCGCGTCATCGATGCGGCCGCCGTCAGCCAGCATCTGCGCCAGGGCGCGCCGCGAACTCAAATCATCGAAGCGCAGACCCAACACCGCGCGCACGCGCTCGATGGCCTGCGACATGCGGTCGGTGCGGCGGCTCGCGCTCGCGGCTTCACGCGCAATCGGGGGAATCACGTGCAACCGCGCGAACGCCTCTTCAGCGACGCGGAACGCGAGCGCCTTTTCGCCGAGCGAATCGAGCGCGCGAATCTTGAGCACGATGGCCGGCGAGAAATCAGGCCAGGTCTTGAGCAGCGAGTCGGCGGTGCGCAGCGCGACCTCCGGGTGCTCGCGGTTCTGCTCGTACGACCCGAGCGCCAGTTGCGCCCACGGGTTGCCCGGCGCCAGCGCGACCGCCTTCTCGAGGTACTTGCGCTTGTCGTTGCCGTCGTCTTGCAGCGCCGCGGCGACGAGCTGCACTTCGACGTCGTCGGGCGCGTTCAACGCGGCACGCGCGCTCTCGGTGCCGGGCGTGCGTTCGCTCTCGGGGTACGCGCGCTGCCACGCCAACACCGTCGCGTAATCAGCGCGCAGGCCGGCGTCTTTCGGTGACGCAGCGACGCGCTTCTCGAGCACCTCGGAGAGCGACGGCAACACCTGCGGCTGCGGCGCGGCTCCCTTTTCGAGCGGCGGCACGGCCGGCGGCAACACGACGGTGAAGTTGCCCTTGGTGCCTTCGATTTTCTCGACGCGCGCGTAGAAGCCCAGCGGGCCGCTGAGCTGACACACTTTCACCAGCACCCGGTTCATGCCCTTGCGCAGATTCACCTGCACGCGAAGCTGATCAGGCCGCGCGAAGTTGTAGCGATCTGACGACAACACCTTCGTGCCGTTGACGAACAACCGCGCGCCGCCGGGCACACCGAGTGAAATCACCGCGCGCGCGTCCACGTCCGACTGGATCCACGTGAGGCCGTACGCGACCGCTTCGGTGTCGGGCTTCAACGCGAGCGAGAGGTCGACGTAGCCGGTGATGGTCTTCGCGTGCGGTTTGCGCCAGGTCACCTCACGCGTGCCCGCGGCGTAGACGGCCTTCAAGTCAGTGGCGGTCTCGGGGCCGAAGTCGGTGTCGCAGCCGCTCTTGCCTTCGTTCTCGAACGAACCGACGACGTAGAAGTCCTGAATGAAGCCCGACTCGGCGACGAGCTCCTGCGCCTTGGTGGTGCGGCCGCGGGCGCGCTCGACTTCCGACATGAACAGCCGCGCGAGGTTGCGCACGTGCGGGTCGGTGTTCCGCCGGTACATGAGCGCGGTGTAGGGCTCCGCGAGCAGGTTCAGGTCGTCGAGATCATCGAGGAGCGCATGGAGCCGCATCAGCGACGCAGCGGCGCGCGGGTCGTTGCCGTTCTTCAGCGCTTCCTTGGCGAGAACTTCGGCGCGGTCGGTGACGGGTGAGTTGAGGCGCGAGAGCAACAGCGCGGCGGCGAGGTACGGAGCAAGCACGCGGGCACCTTAACGTCACTTGTCGGAGTCGCTCTGTAGAAGTCGCGGGTGACAAACAGGCAGGCAGGTGAAGGGCGAGTGGAGGCAGTGGTACCGTTGATGGCGATGACCGAGAGGCCGAAACGCCACAGCATTGAAGAGTGGTTGGCGTTGCCGGATGACGTGCACGTCGAACTCATCGACGGCGAGTTCGTTCAGCGCGCAGTGCCGGCGTTCGAACACGGTTCGACGCAAGGCGCGCTCTGCGCGCTCATCCGCACTCAGTTTCATCGTCCGGGCGGTGGTTCGAAACCCGGTGGCTGGTGGATCGCGCCAGAAGTCGACCTCGTGCTGAATGGCGATGGGTTCCGACCGGATCTCGCAGGGTGGAGGAGAAGTCGTGTTGCCGAAATGCCGAGCACATGGCCGACCACCGTTGCCCCCGACTGGATCGCTGAGGTGGTTTCCCCGAGCAACAGCACCAACGACACGGTCACCAAGCTGCAGCGGTACCACGCAGCGGGCGTGCCGCATTACTGGCTGCTCGACCCTGAGAAAGGGTCGCTCCACGTGTACCGGCATCAAGCTGATGGCTACCTGTTGGTGCTCGCTGCGCAGCGTCCACAACGCGTGCGTGCGGAGCCGTTTGACGCAGTGGAATACGCGGTCGGTGAATTGCTCGGCGACGATCCCGAAGAGTGATCAGAACCCGGCGGACGCGAGCGCCAGCATCAATGCACCGCGCGCGTTCGCGACATCATTCTGCGCGAGCGAGGCGCGGGCGGCGGCGATGGCCTTGGCCGTGTCGGGCAGCGCAATCTTCTCGATGACGCGGAGCTGCGCGTCGACGCCCTTGGTGTCACCCGTTTGCAGCTGCTTCATCACGCTCTCGATGGTCGAGCGGATCTGCGCGGTGTTGGCGATGCGCGTCTCGCGCTCTTCGTCGTCGGCGGCGAAGCGCTTTTCCAACTTCTCGAGACGCTCACGGAGCTGCGCGACTTCGGTACGCAGCTTCTCGACTTCGGCGTTCGGCGCGGGCGCGGCAGCGGCGGTCTTCGAAGGCGTCGCGGAAAGCAGGAGCAGGGTGAGTGCGAGCATGAACCCTCCATAACGCTTTCTCGGGCCGGTTTCTCTCCGGAGGGGCAGGTGAGTGGTCAGTAACGCGCCGTGCACGTCACGCGAGGGCCCTCAACCTCGCGCGAACTTTCTCAACCTCGTGCAACTCAGAGGTCGCTCAAAACCGAACTCCGCATTCGCGGCCTCGGTGGTCGCTCGGCGCAAGCCGGCGAGTGCATGCCCGAAGGTCCTCAGGCTTGGCGCAGAGGTCGCGCTCCAGACCTGCGGATGATCTTCGCCGGGGGAGAAGCACGGTCGCATCCGTCAGCAATGATGACGGGTCTGGCGACCCCTTCACCCGACGCTTGGACCAGTTCCTCCCGAAGTCGCTGCGCCGATCAGAACGGGCTCGATTTTGACGCGCTGAACCCCGTGCCCGCTCGACGCGCTTTGACGCACTCAAACGCGTCAAATCTGCGTCAACTCCGCGCCGAGAGTCGGCCGGCAGAGAACTTCCACGTGCCGCTGATGCCTTCGCGCGCGGCCTCGAGCGCTTCCAGTTGACGCACCGCCGCCGCGTCATCTTCGCGACAGCACAACACGAGCTCACGCAGCCCCAGGTACACGACGAGCGGCACCCGGCCGCACGTCTTCTCCAGCGCGGCTTGATGCGAGACGGTCAGCAACCGGGCCGCGTCATGACCGTCTCCGGCGGCGAGACCCCACACGCCGGTCGACGCACTCGCGAGCCGCAGCCCGCCATCGACCATTTCGATCGCGCGCACCTCGGTCGGCCGCGCTTCGAGGTTCTTCCACGCGGCTTCATCCAACTGCTCCAGCGTCACGTGATGCGCGGCGGTGAGCCCTTCGGGCACGTAGAGCAACGAATCAGGGTTCTCGATGACGTAGAAAAACCACAGCCCCGCCGGCCCTTCGCGCCGCGCGAGCCCATCACCGCGCTCGAGAAACGCCGAGTCACGCAGCACCGGCAGCACGCGCGAGAGCAACTGCAGCCGCACGGGCGGCAAGACGAACGAAAGCTCCGCGAAATCGCGTGCCACCAGGTCGACAGATTCCGCGAGGTCGCGAACGAGCCGAACCGAATCGCGGGACAGTGACTCAAGTTCGA
>JBEHYH010000164.1:0-11899 GCA_048498275.1 Myxococcota bacterium
CCGTATTCGCGAAGCCAATCCCCGATTGACCGGAGCCATTCGCGAATACGGCATATGCGCCGCGAGAGGTCATCGGGTTGTCGGGAGTCAATGCGATTGCGGCCGGCGTCAATCATACGGTTGCGATGCGAATGGATGGTTCCGTCTGGGTGTGGGGTGACAATGGCAATGGCCAGTTGGGCGATGGCATGACGACCTACAAGAACACGCCAACGAGACTGCCGGGCATCTCTGGAGCGACCATCGTTGCGGGCGGAGTCGATCAGTCATTTGCCGTCAGTGACGGCGGCTTCTGGGGCACCAGTGGGAACTACCTCGGGGAAGTCGGCGACGGCACGACGCTTCAGCGACTCACTCCAGTGTGGGTCGACTTGCCCGGCGTCGTGGCTCTCTCGGTTTCAAACTACAATTCGCAAGCTTTGAAATCCGACGGGACCGTCTGGAGTTGGGGCTACGGATCTTCCGAGTACGTGCCTGTCAAAGTGACCGACATCAATGACGTCGTCGCCATTGCCGTTGGCTCGAACTTCTCGATGGCGGTCAAATCGGACGGGACGCTCTGGGCGCGCGGCAGCAACGGCAACGGCCAACTCGGAGATGGAACCACCATTTCGAGCACCAGCCCTGTTCAGGTCGTGGGACTGACTTCGGTGAAGAGCGTCTCGTCGGCCAGTCACACGCTCGCGTTGAAGTCCGACGGAACGGTGTGGGCCTGGGGCTGGAATGGTAACGGTCAATTGGGCGACGGCACCGTGACGACCAGAATCACGCCGCGGCAGGTGAACGGCATCTCGAATGTCATTCAAGTGTCCGTGCGCTCCGCGACGTCGATGGTGTTGAGAGCCGATGGAACGGTATGGGGTTGGGGCGCGAACGCCAGCGGGCAGTTGGGCGATGGAACGGTCGTTCAACGCTATGCACCCGTGAAGGTAGTCGGGCTGTCGGGTGTCGTCGCAATTGCTGCCAGCAGTGGGCACACGATCGCTTTGAAGCAAGACGGCACTGTCTGGAGTTGGGGGTACAACAACTTCGGCCAACTGGGCGACGGGACATTGACTCAGTCACTGACGCCCGTTCGTGTTGTCGGTTTGACTGACGTCGTCGCGATTGCTGCAGGCGAATTACATTCATTGGCAGTGAAGTCTGATGGGAGCGTCTGGAGCTGGGGAGCGGGGTACGACGGACAACTCGGGGTAGGAATCGCGTCGGCCTTCTATTGGGCGCATCAGTCCGCGGGTTTCTCGTATGGGGGAACGTGCGGCGAGGCTCCCTCGTGCCAGACGGGACAATGCGTGGTCGCAACGTGCGCGAGCCACGGTTCGTGCGTCTCGGGAGCGTGCTCGTGCAATAGCGGCTTCGGCGGCAGCACGTGCATGACCTGCGCCTCGAACTATTACGGTTATCCGGCATGTTCATTCTGTGATCCTGCAGTGAACTGTGCAGGGCACGGAAGTTGTGGGCCGACGGGCACTTGCGTTTGCGAGGGCGGATACACAGGTGCTGATTGTGCGTCGTGTGCTACGGGATATTTTGCATATCCCAGTTGTATTGCGTGTAGTGCAGCGACTACGTGTTCAGGTCACGGCGCGTGTAATGCGAATGGGGCGTGTGATTGCAGCACCGGGTATTCGGGGCCTTCATGCGTCGACACCATGGTTCCAGTGCTGTCGTTGCCTGGCAATCAAACGGCCGAAGCGACGTCGTTCGCGGGCGCGACAGTCACGTTCTCGGCCACAGCCAATGACGTCGTCGATGGAGCGACCGCGGTGACGTGCGCTCCGACGTCGGGCAGCACGTTCGTCATCGGCACGACGACGGTGAACTGCTCTGCGCACGATGCGGCGAACAACAGCGCATCGGACAGCTTCACGGTGACCGTGCGCGACACCACGGCTCCGGTATTGACGCTCCCGGTGAATCAAACGGCCGAGGCGAGTTCTTCGTCGGGCGCCGCGGTGACGTTCAGTGCGAGCGCGAATGACGCGGTCGACGGTGTGCTGCTCGTTTCGTGCGTGCCGAGTTCTGGGAGCACGTTTGCTCTGGGCACGAGCACGGTGAGCTGCGCCGTGACCGATGCGGCGAACAACACCTCGAGCGGCAGTTTCTCGGTGACGGTGCGCGACACGACGGCGCCCTCGCTGTCTGTTCCCGGCGACGAAGTGATCGAAGCGAGTTCTTCGTCGGGTGCGGTGGTGACGTTCGCTGTGAGCGCGAGTGATGCGGTTGATGCTGCGGTCGCGGTGACGTGCACTCCGGCGTCGCGCAGTACGTTCGCGATCGGCACGACGACGGTGAACTGTTCGGCGACCGATGTTGCGAGCAATTCGTCGAGCGGCAGCTTCACGGTGACGGTGCGCGACATCACCGCGCCGGAACTCTCGCTGCCCACGAACGTGGTGGTCGAAGCGAGCTCTTCCGCTGGAGCGGTGGTGACGTTTGCGGCGAGCGCGAATGACGCGGTCGATGGGACTGTTGCGGTGAGCTGCACGCCGTCGTCTGGCGCCACGTTTGTGCTCGGAGTCACGACGGTGAATTGCACAGCGAACGACGCCGCGAGCAATTCGTCGAGCGGCAGTTTCTCGGTGACGGTGCGGGACACGACGACTCCGTCGCTCACGCTTCCCGCGAATCAGACCGCGGAGGCGACTTCTGCTACGGGCGCCGTGCTCACCTTCGCAACGAGCGCGAATGACGCGGTCGATGGTTCCGTCGCGGTGAATTGCACGCCGGCCTCGGGCAGCACTTTCCCGCTCGGCACGACGACGGTGAATTGCTCGGCGACCGATGCCGCGAGCAACTCTTCGAACGGGAGTTTCACGGTGACGGTGCGCGACGCGACGGCTCCCGCCCTGACGCTTCCTTCGAATCAGACCGCGGAGGCGACTTCTGCTGCAGGCGCTGTCGTGACGTTCGCAACGAGCGCGAATGACGCCGTCGATGGTTCCGTCGCGGTGAATTGCACGCCGGCCTCGGGCAGCACCTTCCCGCTCGGCACGACGACGGTGAATTGCTCGGTGACCGACGCCGCGAGCAACTCCTCGAACGGCAGCTTCACCGTGACCGTGCACGACACTGCGGCGCCGGTGCTCGCACTGCCCGCGAATCAGACCGCGGAGGCGACTTCTTCATCTGGCGCTGTGGTTTCGTTCGCTGCGAGCGCGAGCGACGCGACGAACGGTGCCATCGCAGTGACTTGCTCGCCTGCTTCGGGGAGCACCTTCCCGCTTGGAACGACGACGGTGAATTGCGCTGCGACGGATGCCGCGAGCAACTCCACGAGCGGCAGCTTTGCGGTCAGCGTTTTCGACACGACCGCGCCCGGGCTGACCATGCCCGCGGACCGCACGGTCGAAGCGACCAGCGGCGCTGGGGCGAGCGTCACGTTCACTGCGACGGCGAGCGATGCCGTGAGCGGCATGACGACCGCGACGTGCTCGCCTGCCTCGGGTGACACGTTCGCCATCGGCACGACGGCCGTGAACTGCACTGCGATTGATGGCGCGGGCAACGAAGCGGGCGACGTTTTCCTCGTGACCGTGGAAGACACGACGGCTCCGATGTTGTCGCTGCCGGCGAATCAATTCGCGGTCGCGACCTCGGTGAGCGGCACCGCTGTGACCTTCACCGCGACCGCGAACGATGCGGTCAACGGCACGAGAAGCGTCATCTGTGTGCCGGCATCGGGCAGCACGTTCGCGGTCGGAGACACGACTGTGAACTGCACTTCGACCGACTCGACGGGAAATGTGGCGTCGGGTTCGTTCACGGTGACCGTCTTCGCGTTCGATGCCGGCGTTTCAATCGACGCTGGTATTGCCGACGCGGGCGCATCGATGGACGCCGGTTCGAGTCACGATGCGGGAGCCTTCGACGCGGGCGTCACGACCGAAGCGGGTTCGGCTGACGCAGGCGCGCGCAGCGATGCGGGCACGTCCGTGCCCCCGCCGAAAACCGGTTGCGTCAGTCTGCCGGCCACGGAGTCGTTGTTGTTGGCGTTGGCCACGCTATGGCTCGGTCGTCGGCGCCCGACGCGCTGATCACTGGAGCCAGACGCGCTTCCACGCAGCGAGCTTCGCGGCGATGTCGCGACGATCTTCGTCAGTGACCGAACCGCTGAGTCGCAGGCGTTGCTTGCTCAAGCCGTGCAGCGCCTCTTCGACGTCATCAGGGCGCAGCTTCTTGTTTTTGCGAATCTTCGCCTCGAACATGCGGATGTGCTTCTCGAGCGCCTCGGCGCTCGGCGTCGGGCCGAGTTTCGCCACGGGTTCAGCGCGCGACTTCTTGCGCACCACCTCTTTCGTCATCACCGGCTCCGGGTCGCTCGCCGGCCCGGCGTCGATGGGCTCAATGGCGGCCATTGCACCTGCATCGACTTCAGGCACCGGTTCCAGAACAGGAGCGGGGTTGGCCGCGACTGAAGGCGTTTCAGGTTGCGGTTCAGCGCGTGTGAACCAGATCGCCGCTCCGGCAACGGCCGCGACCAGCAGACCCAGCACGACGAAGCGGCGCGACTTGCGCGCTGACGCCGCGGGCCGCAACCAGTCGAGCTCGCGGCGCGCGGCGGCGGCGGTCTCGATACGACCTCCGAACAATTCATTGAGCAGTCGATAGAGCCGTTCGGGAACCTCAGCGCCCGGTGAAGGCGCCGCGTCGACTTCCTTCCCTGACAACATCGCGAAGCCCAACGCGCCGACGGCTTTCAGATCGTCGGCCGGAGTCGCCGTACCTTTCGCGAACCCGAAGTCGAGGAGCTTGAGCGATGGCCCGACGCGCACCACGCTCGACGGCCCCAGCCGGCCATGCGCGATGTGCCAGGTGTGCGTGTCCTGCAGAATCTCGAGCAACTTCGCGAGCAGCTCGATGACGTCAGCCGGCGCGAATTTTCCCGTGGTGTGAAGCGCGTCGTCGAGTGAACGCCCATCGAGAAACTCCAGCACGCGCACGTGACGGCCGTCGGGCAGCACGCCGAGGCTCAGCACCTTCGCGATGCCCGGGTTCTTGAGCGCGCTCGCCGCGCTCAGCTCCTGCTCGTTGCCGACGAGCTCCGTGCGCAGCACCTGCAACGTCACCCGCGCCTTCGAGTCGTCTTCGGCCAGGTACAGCGTGCCGAAACGGCCTTCGCCCGCGCGCCTGACGAACGTGTACGCGCCGAACTTCGTGCCGATCAGCGGGTCAACGTAGGCCTGCGTCTTGATGAGGTGCGGCTGAGAAAGCGGCGAAGCCATTACGTCTTTCTACCTTACAGCCCGAAGAGCGACGCTGCGTTGTCGCGCGTGACGCGGCGAACGACGCCTGCAGTGAGGCCGGCTTTTTCCAGACGGTGCGCGGCGCGCGGGAGGCTCAGGATGTCCGACGCTCCGTCGCCCGCGGCGCTGCTGAGCATCAGGCGCTCCGGCCCGAGGTTGCGGACCAGCGTCACCGCTTTCTCAGCCGTCAGGTGATCAGGGTGCAGCGTCAGGCCCGCGTTGAAACCGAGCTCACGAATCGCGCGCACCGTCTTGCCGACCGCGCCATCGACGAGGATCTTCGATGCGGGCAATTCGGAGCGCTGCAACGCCGCCAGCAGCTTGCGCGTCACCTTCTCCTTGTTCGAGTCAGGCACCGACACGATGGCCGCGAGTTGAAACCGTTCAGCGACTTCGAGCTGCGCGAGCAACGCCTCTTCTTCGGCCTCGGTCGCTCGCGAGAGCCCGAGCAGACCCAGCGCGACGACTTTCCCTCCGCGGAGATACGAGGGCAGGGCGTCGAGGATCTGCCGGAGGCCGCGACGCGGCAGCACGAGCGGGTGCACGCCCAGCGCGAGCCGCGCCGACAGGCCCGAGCGCTCGAGGCGCGTCAGTTGGGTGAAGAGCGCATCGAAGTGCGCGAACACGCCTTCGGGCGTGGGTGGGTGCGCGGTCGAGTCGGAGACCGCGATGACCGTCTTCACTCCGAACAACTGCAGCGTCTCGAGATCTCGGTCGTCGAGCGTCGCGGGGTGGATGCGCGGGTCGATGAAACGCGGAGCTGCCATCAGGCGACGCGCGTACCCTTGGGGATGACCACGATGCCGCTGCGCGTGACGGGGAAGCGCTTGCGGTCTTCCTCGATGTCGACGCCGATCTTGGTGCCCGGAGGAATGGTCACGTTCTTATCGATGATCGCCCGGCGGATCTCGCAGTGACGGCCGATCTCCACGTTCTCCATGAGGATCGAGTCGTAGATCTCCGCCCACGAATTCACGCGCACGCGCGGCGACAACACCGAACGCGCCACCAGACCGCCGGAGATGATGCAGCCTTCGCTGATCAACGACTCATGCGCGCGGCCGATGCGATTGCTCGCGGCGTCGGAGAACACGAACTTCGCGGGCGGCAACGAGGTGGCTCCGGTGACGATGGGCCACGCCGAGTTGTAGAGGTTGAAGATCGGCTCGATGGCGATGAGGTCCATGTTGGCCTCGAAGTACGCGTCGATGGTGCCGACGTCGCGCCAGTAGCCGAGCTCGCGCGGCGCGAGCCCGGGCACCGCGTTCTTCTGGAAGTCGTACGCGTACACCCGCGCGCGCTGGTTCAGCTTGGCGAGGATCGACTTGCCGAAGTCGTGCGCCGACGACGCGTCTTTCGCGTCTTCGGTGACCTCACGCACCAGCGTGTCGGCGTTGAAGATGTAGTTGCCCATCGACGCGAGACACTTGGTCGGGTCGCCCGGCATCGGCGGCGGGTTCTTCGGCTTCTCGATGAAGCCCTTCACCTCGCCGTCTTCGGCGACATCGAGGATGCCGAATTGATCACCCTGCTCGATGGGCACGGGCAACACCGCGACGGTGCAGTCGGCCCGCTTCTCGCGATGGAAGCCGAGCATCTGCTGCACATCCATCTGGTAGATGTGGTCAGCGCCGAAGACGAACACCGTGTCGGGCTGCTCGTCGGTGATCAGATTCAGGTTCTGGAAGATCGCGTCGGCGCTGCCCTTGTACCACTCGCCGCCGGTGCGCATCTGCGCGGGCACCGTCTCGCAGTAGTGACCGAGAAACGCGGTCATGCGCCACGTGCGCGAGATGTGGCTGTTGAGCGAGTCTGACTTGTACTGCGTCAACACCTTCACCTTGTAGATGCCGGAGTTGACGAAGTTCGACAGACAGAAATCGATGATGCGGTAGCGGCCTCCGAAGGGCACCGCCGGTTTCGCGCGTTCACGGGTGAGCGGATCGAGGCGGGTACCGGCGCCTCCGGCGAGGACCATCGCGAGCGTTCGGCCTGACATGCCTCGAGTGTAAGTCGGTCGCGGCACGATCGCGATTTCATGATGATGATGTCCGGCGGCGGTACCGCTCGCGCGTCCTTGACGGTGAAAGGAAGGACACAATGAATCGTTACGTTCTGTTGTTTCGAGGTGGTGCCGTCGTGAACAGAGACCTCGCGCCCGCTGAACTGGGAGCGCACCTGGAGAAATGGAGGACCTGGCTCGACAGGCTGGCTGCCAATGGCCAGTCAGAGCCCAACGGTCCGCGGCTCCAGCTGACGGGTCAGACCATTCGCGGCAAGGCGCGCGCGGTCACCGACGGCCCGTTCGCGGAGGCGAAAGACATGGTGACCGGGCAGATCGTGGTGCGCGCTGCCTCGATCTCCGCGGCGTCAGACATCGCCATGGGCTGCCCGATCTACGAATACGACGGCTCGGTCGAAGTGCGGCCGATCTTCGAACACGGTCCCTGACGTGTCTTCGGGCGGCGCCGGGCAGGTGATGGCGACGTTGTTCCGCCGGCAGTCCGGGCGGATGACGGCCGCTCTCGTGCGAATGCTCGGCGTCCACCGGCTCGCGCAGATCGAAGACATCGTGCAGGAAACGCTGCTCGCGGCGCTGCAGGCGTGGGGCGACGGGTTACCGAGAGACCCCGAGAGTTGGCTGTTCAGCGTGATGCGCAATCGGGCGCGCGATGTGCTCCGGCGTGAGCGTACGCGGAACCGCTTCGTCGACCCTGACGCTGAAGACGCAGATGCCGAAACAGAGACGCCACCCGACGAGCGCGCCGATCTGTTGGAAATGCTGTTCGCGTGCTGTCACCCCGCGCTGACCGATGATGGCCGCTCAGCGCTCATGCTGCGGCTGGTGTGTGGTTTCGGTACCGCTGAGGTGGCGTACGCGTTTCTCTGCGACCAACCCGCGATGGAGAAGCGGTTGGTGCGCGCCAAACGGGTGCTGACCGACGATGGGGCGCGCGTCGAACTCTCTACGCCGGAGGAACTGCGCGAACGGCTCCCCGCTGTGCTCACGGCGCTCTATCTGATGTTCGACGCCGGCTATCACGGGAGCCTCGTCGTCGAGCCGATGCGCGCTGAACTCTGCGCGGAAGCGATTCGTCTCACCACGTTGCTCGCCGGCGCCACGGCGACCGCGACGCCCGAGGTCGATGCCTTGTTGGCGCTCATGTACCTGCACGCCGCACGCATGCCGGCGCGTGTCGATGCCGCGGGTGAACTCATCGCGCTCGAGCATCAAGACCGTTCGAAGTGGGACAAGGAGTTGCTCGCGCGCGGCATGGCGCATCTCGGTGCGTCTGCACGCGGCGGCGAGGTGTCGACGTATCATCTCGAGGCGGGCATCGCGGCGCTGCATGCGATGGCGCCGTCCGTCGAAGCGACTCCGTGGGGCGAGATCGCCGAGCTGTACGAAAAGCTGCACGCGCGGAAACCGTCACCAGTCGTCGCGCTCAGCCGGGCCATCGCACGTGCGCAGGTCGACGGGCCGGCGCGCGGCGTCGATGCGCTCGTCGAGTTGCCGGGCCGCGAGCAGCTCGAGACGTACCCCTTCTACTGGGCCGCGCTCGGTGACCTCTCGCTGCGCTCAGGAGATCGCACGCGTGCGCTCACCTGGTTTCAACGTGGCCGTGAAGTCGCGCGCAACGACGCGGAGCGCGCGATGTTCGCCCGCCGAATTCTCGAGTGCGTCGAGTAGTTGCGGCGCAACCCCGAGACGGCGCGTGGTTCACCGGTCGAGCAATGTGGAGCGTCCGGCGGCGTCGATTGCGAGGTACAAGTGCGCATGCGAATCGTCATTGCGTTGATGTTGTTGAGCGCCGCTCCGCAAGCGCAGCTCTCCGCGTGGGAGAAAGGCAAAGACGGCCAGGCGCGCGAGCTGCGCTTCACCGATTCTCAGGGCGCGCACGTCGTGAAGTTCCTGCTCGGCGCGCAGCGGCAGACGAAGACGGCAGACGGCTACTCTCGCAACAAGGAGTTCTTCGTCACGCATTCGCTCGGCGCGCAACAGGTGTGGAAGGCGAAGGACTTCGTGCAGCGCTGCGAGTTCGATCTCGAGCTGGAGATGCTCGACGACTCCATCGAAGTCACCGACCTCGACAACGACGGCCTCGCGGAGCTCTCGTTTCTCTACAAGCTCGGCTGCCGCAGTGACGTGTCGCCGCTCGACGTCAAGTTGCTGATGTACGAAGGCACCACCAAGTACGCGCTCCGCGGCGAATCGTACGAGCGCGTGGGTGAGACTGAATACGCCGGTGGTGCGTTCAAGCCCGACTTCAACGGCGCGCCTCCCGCGTTCCTCGAATTCGCCAAAGCGAAGTGGCAGCGGCTGGTCGTCGATCTGCCGCGTGAAGCCGGAGGCAAGCTGGTACCCTGACGCGCGCGATGAAAATGTACCTGCCTCCTCCGGGAGAAAAACCGTCGCGGCGTGGGGTGCTCAAGAAGGGCCTGCTCGGCGGCGCGTTGCTCGCGGTCGGTGGTGGCGCGTGGCTCTTCACGCGGCCTTCCGCTCCGGTGACGCTGCCCGACGGGCTCAAGGTGCTCAACGAGCGCGAGTACGCCTGCATGCACTCGCTGGTGCAGCGGTTCATTCCTCCGAATCAGAGCTTCCCCGACGCCGACTCGCTCAACACCACGGTCGCGGCCGACGGCGTGCTCGCGATGATGGACGAGTCGACCCGCGATGAGCTGAAGCAGCTCATCAACCTGTTCGAGAACGCGCTGCCCGCGTTTCTCTTCGGGCGCCGGCGCAAGGCGTTCTCCACCCTGTCGATGGACGAACAGTTCGCGGTGTTGGATGAATGGCGTGACAGCCGCATCACGCTTCGCCGCACCGGCTTTCTCGCGCTGCGTGGGGTGGTGATGGCGGCGTATTACGGAAACCCGAAGACCTGGGCGGCCGTGAAATACCCCGGGCCACCGCAGGGCATTCACGACCCCAACGCCCCGGTGTGGAAGGGCGGAGAAGCGCCGCGCCCATATTCGAATGGCAAGTGGGTCGAAGCGCCGCCTCCTGTGATGAACGACGGGCCGGCAGACGGAGGCACGCCATGAGCGGCCGTATCTTCACCGCTGAAGATCTCACGACTGATCAGCACATCGAATGTGACGTGTGCGTGGTCGGCAGCGGTTCGGGCGGAGCGTGGACCGCGCACGAGCTCGTGAAGCAGGGCAAGCGCGTCGTGTTGCTCGAAGAAGGCGGGTACCACACGCGCCGCGAGTTCGACATGACCGAGGCCCGCGCGTTCCCCAACCTGTACCAGGAGCTCGGCAATCGCAGCACCGACGACCTCGCCATCACCATGCTGCAGGGCCGCAGCGTCGGCGGCGGCACGACGGTCAACTGGTGCACCAGCTTCCGCACGCCGGAGCGCATTCTTCAGCGTTGGCGCGATGAATCAGGCGTCGGCACGTTGTCGACGGAGGTGCTCACGCCGCATTGGGAAGCCGTCGAGAAACGTCTCCACATCGCCGAGTGGCCCGAGGCCGCCATCAACGCGAACAACAAGGCGCTGTGGGACGGCTGCGAAAAGCTCGGTTACTCACGAGGGCTCATTCGCCGCAACGTGCACAACTGTCTGAACCTCGGCTACTGCGGCATGGGCTGCCCGGTCGACGCCAAGCAATCGATGTTGGCCACGGTGATCCCCGACGCGGTCGAAGCCGGGCTCGACGTGTACGCGAACTGTTCGGTGCGCGAGCTGTTGTGGAATGGCCGCAAGGTCATCTCGGTGCACTCGGAGATTCTCGACCCGAAGACGCAGGAACCGACGGGCGTGCGGCTGACGGTGAAGCCGAAGCTCACGGTGGTGAGCGGCGGAGCGATCAACACGCCGGGGCTGCTGATGCGCAGCGGGCTCGACGGCCGCGGCAACGTTGGCAAGCGCATGTGGTTGCACCCGACGGTGCTGACGATCGCCGAGATGCCGTTCGACGTGAACCCGTTCGCCGGCGCTCCGCAGTCGGTGTACTCGCATCACTTCAGCGAACGCGGCGCGGGCAAGGTGGGCTTCTTCCTCGAGGTGCCTCCGGTGCACCCGATGCTCGCGGCGATCGTGTCATCGGGCACGGGCGCGCAGATTCAGGAGCTGTTCTCGAACTTCCCGAAGCTGCAGGTGATGATCGCGCTGCAGATCGACGGCCTGCTGCCAGAAGAGACCGGCGGCACGGTGCGCCTGCGTGATGGAGCGCGCGGCCGCTACTCGATGAACTACGACTTCACGCCCGCGCTGTGGGACTCGATTCGCGTCGCGACCAAGGAGATGGCGAAGCTGCAGTTCGCGGTCGGCGCCAAGCGCGTGCTCTCGCTGCATCTCGACCCGGTGGTGATGAACAGCGTCGCCGACGTCGATCGCCTCGATTCAGCGCCGTGGGAGCCCGTGAAGCTGCGCGTGTTCTCCGCGCATCAGATGGGCGGCTGCGCGATGGGGAAGAACCCGGCGAAGTCGGTGGTCGACCCGAACCTCCGCTACCACTCGCTCGACAACCTCTACATCGTCGACGGTTCGGTGCTGCCGACCGCGCTCGGCGTGAACCCGCAGGAAACGATCTTCGGCATCGCGCACTGGGCCGCCGATCACATCGGCAAAGCGGTCTGACTACCTCGGCGCGTGCAGCACGCGCTCCGGAGCGAACGCAGCAACGGAGTCGAGAGAGTACCG
>JBEHYH010000165.1:0-11884 GCA_048498275.1 Myxococcota bacterium
AGGATATCGAGCAGATTCTGGCCGGTCTGACCGTGGCGCAGAAGAACATCATGGTGACGTACGACGGGCAGGTGAAGCTGCTCGACTTCGGCATCGCCAAGGCGAAGGGCGCGCTCGCCCGCACCCGCGCCGGCACCGTGAAAGGCACCGCCGGGTACATGTCGCCGGAACAGGTGCGCGGCGAAGCGCTCGATGGCCGCAGCGACGTGTTCGCGCTCGGCGTGGTGCTCTGGGAGATGTCGACCGGCAAGCGCCTCTTCTCCGCGGAGACGGAGATGCAGGAGCTCAAGATGATCTTGAGCGACAAGATCATCCCTCCCGCGGAGGTCGAGCCGTCGGTGCCGCCGGAGATGTCGGACGTGGTGATGAAGGCGCTCGAGCGCGACCGCGACAAACGCTTCGGCAGCGCGCGCGAGTTTGCGAAGGCGCTCTCGACGAACTGCGCGAAGTGGCTCTACGACACCGAGGAACGCGCGGGCTTCATGAAGAAGCTGTTCGCCTCGCGCATCGCTTCGACGCAACGGCTGTTCGACTCCGCCGGCAAGGGCGAGCGTGAAGTGAGCGACGCCGTCGAGGCGTACCGGAGCTCGTCGACCACGCAGCAACAGGCCGTCGCGGCGGCCGCAGCGGCTCCGACGCCGAAGAACCCGCGGCCCTCGATTTCGGGCTCGGGGCGAAAGCTCAAGCCGGTCGCGAAGAAAGAAGCGAAGCCGGTCGAGGAAGATTGGCGGCCGAAGCACGACATTCCCCGCACCAACGAGTCGCTGCCGAAACCCGTCTCGTCGTCGAAGCTCTGGCCGATTCTCGGCGCGGTCGTGGCGCTCGCCGTGGGCGGTGGCGTGTGGCTGTTGATGCAGAGCGAGCCGCAGGTCGAAGACTTCACGCCGCCGCCCGACGTCCCCGGCATCGAGCTCGTGAAGAAGGAGCCGGTCGAACCGGACGCCGCCGTGCCGGTCGAAGAGAAACCGGCGCCGACTCCGGTGGTGAACACGCCGGTGCAGCCCCCGCCTCCCGTGCAGAACACGGCGAAGAAGGAAAAAGGCGAAGTGACGTTGGCGTTGATCCCCGAAGCGACGGTGACCACGCGCGCGGGTCAAAAGCTGGCGGAGGGCACGTTGGTGACCTTCTCGCTGCCGGTGGGCACCCACCTCGTCACCGTCATCGGCCCCGACCGCGTCAAACGCGGCCTCTCGTTGCGCGTCACGGCGGGCAAGAACAAGGCCCAGCGGTTCCGCGTCGATGATCTCCCTCCGCAGTAGCGCGTCAAAGCTGCGTCAGAGAGGGCCGGTCGTTCGAATGTGCCGGTTGCTCGCCACGCGCACGCGCTCGACTTCGCTGCGAGATTTTCGAAGCGGACTCTCCGAGGGCGAAGGGTGGCCGGCACTCGGAGACGAAGTTGACGACGTGGTCGTGGGCACCGGTTTTGACGCGCCCATGACGCACTCGAAGAACATGGTGGCGGCGTGGCGACGCACGCCTGAAAATGGAAGGCGCGCTCGCGACGAATGACGCGGAAATGACGCATTGATTGCCCTTCCCTCGCGGCGGGAGCGCGTTAAAGGGCGCCATGTTTTACGACCTTCACCGGCACCTCGAAGGCTCCCACAGCGCGCATGCGCTGCTCTCGGTGGCGCGCGAGTTCCACATCCACCACCCGCACTTCTTTGATGCGCGCCGCGGTGAGTTCCGCTCTGAAGCCGAGCTCACCGCCGCGATGGTGATGTCGGGCCCGGTGCCGAACGCGCAGAACGTCTTCTACGAGCTGATCAGCAAGGGCCGCGCGGCGTACGTCAGCGTCGAAGCCATCGAGCTCCTCGCGCGTCATGCCTTCACGGAGGCCGCGGAAGACACCGACGGCTTCGAGATGCGCCTCTCGCTGTTTTCGATGACGCGCGCGTTGCTCACCAACACCGGAGAACTTGCGGAAAAATCTCCCAACGAGTTCGGTGAGAAAGCGCGCGAGATTCTGCTCGCCGTCGAGCGCGCGAGAGCCGCGGCACAACACGCGTCGGGCAAACCGATGCTCCTGCGCGTCGGGTGGACGCGCACCTACGACGAGCGCAAAGACGACGCGAACTTCACCGCCGTCGCGCGCGTCGTGAAGGAACACGCGAAGCTCCTCGTAGGGCAGGACATCCTCGGCATCCCTCCCGCCGCGCCCTTCGAGCCGCTGCCCGCGGGTCTGCTGCGCATCATCGAGAACCTCCGCTCCGATTTGCCCGACCTCACCGTGCACGCCGGCGAGCTGGAGAGCCACGCGTCGGTCGATGAGACGCTCAAACTCAACCCGCGCGGCATCGGGCACGGCGTGCGTTCGCTCGAAAGCAACGCCACGCTCGAACGCCTCGCGAAGGAAGGCGTGACGCTCGAGGTGTGCCCCACCAGCAACGCGCTCCTCATCGCGCCGGCGCTGCGGAAGCTGGGCGCCACGATGCCGCTCAAGTCGCTGCAACACGCGCACGTGCACTGCGTGCTGGGGAGCGACGACCCGTCGCCGATGGGCACGTCGTTTCGGCAAGAGCTCCGCGTCGCGCGTGAAGGCGGCGTCGACATGGCGCGGCTCGAGGCCGACATCGCCCGGCGCTGGAGTGAACTTTTCCGTTCGAGCACGACCTGAGAGTTCTGCTTGGGCGTGCCATGAGACAACCGGCGCTTCACACATCGACACGCACGGCCTGAACCGCGTAAGCACCGCGGGCCTTGTTCCGCCACGCCGAAGACCGCCTCCCTGTCGCGTTGATTACGTTGCTGTTCGCAATCGACGTGGCCGTCTACCTGTTCGTCGATTTCTGGCCGGCCGTGCTGGTCTGGGGGCTGCTCTCGATGCTCCCGAAGGGCGGCGTCTGCGCCTTCAATCATCATCACCAGCACGTCTCGACGTTCCACAAAGCGTGGGCGAATCGTCTGCTGGAAATTCAGTACGCGCTGATGACCGGCGTCTCGAGCCAGGCGTGGGTGCTGCATCACTCGCTCGGCCATCACCTCAACTATCTCGACCAGACGAAGGACGAGTCGCGTTGGGCGCGTGAAGACGGTTCACGAATGGGCGAGTGGGAATACGCGTTCATCACCACGCTGACCGCGTACCCGCGCGCGTGGGAGGTCGGAAAGCGTCACCCGCGTGAACGCCGCATCTTCTGGATGATGGGTCTGGTGACGCTCGCGGTGGTCTCGGCGCTCGTCGCGTACAAGCCGGTGAACGGGTTGATCATGTTCGTGATGGTGCCCGCGGTGATGCTGTTCGGTACCGCGCTCGCGACCTACGCGCATCACTCCGACCGGGAGACGTCGCATCACTTCGTCGCGTGCAACAACATCATTCAGCCGTTCTACAACGCGTTCACGGGCAACCTCGGGTACCACACCGCGCATCACTATCGCCCCGGTATGCACTGGTCGAAGCTGCCCGGGCTCCACGCGGAGATCTCCGCGAACATCCCGAAGGAGGCGTACAACGAGCCCGGCGTGCCGTGGAAGTTCTTCGGTGAGAGCGAAGGCGTGAATCGCCCCGTGTCGCCGCCGGTTCCCGCCGAGTAGTCGTTCGATTCCTGCAAGTGTGCGCGGGCGCGGTGCGAGTGCATCGCGCTCGTTTCGTTGGTGCTCTCAGCGCGGGCAAACTTCATCACGCTGATCAGGCCGACGCGACGCGCAGACCTGGCTTGAAACAGTTCACTCTGAAATCGAAGCGCCAGCGCGAATCAGGCGAAAGCGCTCGAGGCACCAACAGCACACCCCCTCACAGCTCCTGCTCGGTCGTCACGAAGCGCGCGTGGTTGCCACGATTGGCTTCACGCACGAAATCGCGGAACGCCGCGCTCTCCTCGAGCTGCGCGGAGAGGTCGCCGAGCACCACGAGCTTCAAACCGTGAAGCGTGAGTTTTTGAAGGACTTCTCCCGCGAGACCGGTGGAGAGCTTGAAGAAGTCGGAGTGGAGGCGCGCGACGGGAATGATGACGGTGTCGATGTCGCGCCCCCAGGCCGCGCCGATGAGGTTCGATGCATCGCAGGCGTCGCGATGAGTGGGCCCGTGGCCTCGAGCCGCAGCGATTTCATCAGCCGGTGACGCGGAACCGGCGAATCACCGACTGCAACTGGAGCGAGAGGTTGGTGAGCTCTTCGGTCGCGTTCTTCATCTGCCGCACGGCCGTCGTCTGTTCTTCAGACAAACGCTTCACGCCCTCGGTCGCCGACAGGTGCGTGCGCGCGACCTCGGAGATTTCATTCACCGCCAGCACCATCGCTTCGCTGCCCAATTGCTGCTCGCGCGCCGACTGGTGAATCTGCGTCACCTTGTCGACGCCCGACCGCACCGAGTCGGAGATGTTGCTCATCGAGCGCACGATGGTGCCGACCTCTTCACGCGACTGCGCGAGCTCCTCGATGCCTTCCTTCATCGCGCCCAGCACGTGCGTCGACTGCTGCGAGATGTCGCGCGCCAGCCGCGAGATGGTCTCGGCCGACTTCCCGGCTGACTCCGCGAGCTTGCGGACCTCGTCTGCGACCACCGCGAAGCCACGGCCGTATTCGCCCGCGCGCGCGGCCTCGATGGTGGCGTTGAGCGCGAGGAGGTTCGTCTGCGCCGCGACCGCGGTGATGGCGTCGACGATCTTCGAAATCTCCTGCGTCTTCTCGCCGAACTTGAAGAGCTCCTGGGTCGCCGCCTCGACGCGCCCGAAGACCTTGCGGAGTTTTTCGTTCGCGAGGCGCGCGGCGTTGCTGCCTTCGACGGCGGCGGACGACGTCGCGGCGGTCGCGCGAGACGATTCTTCAGCCGACGCGGCCGTGCGCTGAATCGCGAGCGCCATCTCGTTGATGGACCTCGAGGCGCGCGCCACCAGCGCGCTCTGATTCTCGGCGCCGGTCGCGATGCGCCGCATCGAATCACCGACCTGCGAGGCGCGCGTGTCGACGCCCGCGGCGTGCCCTTCGAGCGACGTCGCGCTCTCGGCCACCGATTCAGCGGTGTGTTGAATCGACGAAACCAGCTCGCGCAGGTTGTCCTGCATCATCGCGATGCCGACCGCGAGCTCATCGAGGTCATCGCGCACCGACGAATCAGCGAGCACCACGCGATTGCGCAAGTCACCGCTCGAGATTTCATGCGCCGCGCGCGAGAGCGTCTGGAGCCGTTCGACGCGCAACAGCGATGACGCCAGCACCACCGCGAGCGCCAGCGTCACGATGAAGGCGGCCGTGATTTTCAGCGGCCAGTCCCACGGCTGGCCCACGTAGAAGACGCCAACCAGCGCGGCGGCGAGCACCACGTACCCGATGAGCACCTTGATGTGCAGCGAGAGCTGAGAGCGGCGCTCCTCGACGGGTGGGTTACGGCGGAATGAAGAATCATCGAGGCCGGGTCGGCGCATGCCCGGAGCGTCGCCGCGACTCAGGCCCGCCTCAAGCTTTCAGTTGCCGGGAACAACCGGGCGGTGACGCACGTTGGGCGCGAGATGCGGCTCCACGCGCTGGTGGCGGTACTGTTCCTGGGTGCGACGGACGCGCCGAAGTTCGAGTTGCCCGCGTCGGCGCGTGCGCTGTTCGACACGGGGAGGTGGGACGCGACGCCGAAGAGTTTTCGCATCATCGCGCTCTCGCAGTTGGCTGATGGGTGCGCGGCGCAGGGGCGCGCGAGGCCGGAATTCGCGGCCGATGCGCGGGCGTGCGTCGAAGCGGCGTTGAAACGCGCGCGTGAGCTGCCGGCGAATTCGAACGCCCTGTTCTCGAGCCACCTGAATCTCATCTACGGAGCGGGTGACGCGACCGGCGCCTGTCTCGATGAGGCGGAACATGCGCGCCTGAGTCGCGTGCTCGCTGAGAGCTCACTGGCGGACCCGCTCAAGCACGCCGCGTCGTATTCGGGGCAGGCGTTTCGCTGGCCGGCTGATCAATCGGCGACGCTGGCGAGCCTCGCGCGCTTCGACGCGGCGCACGGTGCGAAGACTTCGGAGGCGCCGATCGCGGCGTGGAAAGAGGTGATGTCGCGTTCGCTCGACGAGAAGACCGCGCTGCCGAGGTCGGAGCTCTCGGGCACGGCGCCGGGCGCGAAGTTTCCCCGCGGGTGCGCGAACTCGTTTCTCGTCCGCTACACCTCCGAGTTCGACGCGGCGCTCGCGGCGGAATGGTGGCGCGCGTACCAGGCGCATTTCCTGACGCGCATCGGGCCGACGGTCGGGTTTCGCGAGTGGCCCAACGGCGTGGAGCGCAAGGCCGACGTCGATTCAGGCCCCATCATTCTGGGCATCGGCGCGGCGGCGAGCGCGCTCTCGATTTCTGCGGCGAAGAGTCAGGGTGATGACGCCCTGGCCGCGCAGCTCGAGGCGAGTCAGCAGGCCGCGTTGGTGCTCGCCGCGAAGGAAAAGGCCGTACACGGCGTGCTCCCTGAATCCATCGCGTTCGAAGGCCGCTGGCATCGCGCGGAGAACACGGTTTCCTCGCGGTGAGTCGCGCGACGTCTGCGCTCAGCTTGATTCAGCGTGTGTGAAGCCGCGCGACGAGCGCGAACCGCTCCCTGCCATTGGCGTCGAATGAGAAGGCTGCACGGCGTGCTCCCGGACGCGAGTGCGTTCGAAGGCCGGTGGCGTCGCGCGAAGAACCTCGGCGCCGCACGATGAGTCGCGCGCGGAGCGAGTGCTGGCGAAGCTCCCTCGGCTTGAAACGACGTGTGCGAGGCCGCGAGTTTGGGGTGCGGTCCTCGCGATCGCCTTCGCGCACATCGCGTCGCTCGAAAGGACGCATCGTGAATTCGCCGCGCTGTCGGTCGAGCTCGCAATCAATACGAGGTTTTCTTGGCGGCGCGCGCGAAGTGGCCGACGCTCAGACGCATGTTGAAGCGAGTCATGTTGATTGCCGCCGTGCTGCTCGTCGCCGCGGTCATCGTCGGGTTCATTCTCGTCACCCGCGCGGAGCAGATGCTCACCGACGCGCCGAAGGTGTCGCGCTCCCTGCTGCCCGGTACCGGCGACGCCGCGCGCGGCAAGTACCTCGTCAAGGACGTGCTGGTGTGCGGCGAGTGCCACGGCGCCGACCTCGGTGGAGGCGTGGTGCTCGAGAACGCGGCGCTCGGCCGCATCACCGCGCCCAACCTGACGACGGGTCGCGGGGGCATCGGCGCGAAGTCGCTCCACGAGTGGGACCTCGCGATTCGTCACGGCATCGCCAACGGCCGCGCGCTGCTCTTGATGCCGTCGGAAGGGTACGCGCACCTCTCCGCGCAGGACCTGCGCGATGTCGTCGCGTATTTCGGGGTGCTCCCGAAAGTCGACCGCACCGTGCTGCGCACCGAACTGCGGCCCATCGGCGCTGCGCTCGTGCTTCGCCACCAACTGCACGCCGACGCGTTCGTCATCGACCATGACACCGTCGACAAGGGTGATCTCGGCGTGGCGCTGGGCCGCGGCGCGTACCTCCTCGAGGTCGCCGGTTGCCGGAGTTGTCATGGGCCGGAGCTGCGTGGCCGCGAGGTCGCTCCCGGCAAGCCGCCGGCGGCCGACATCTCGCGCGAGAAGCTCGCCACATGGTCGTTCGAAGAGTTCGTTCGCGCGGTGCGGAATGGTCAGGGCCGCGATGGCCACACGCTCGACCCGCTGATGCCGTCGAAGGCCTACGCCGCGATGCCCGATGACGAGCTGCTGGCGCTGTTCCAGACGCTGCACGGGCCATGAAAAAAGGCCGGTGGATCTTCTCCACCGGCCTTCGCATTGCACACGTCGTCGTCGCTTACGGTGCGATGGTCACGTTGAGCGAGAACGGCTGGGTCTGCGCGCCGGTCTGCGAACCCGTCGCCACCTGCAGCAGGTACGTCTGCGTGCTGCCCGAGGTGTTCTGGAACGTGAGGTCTTCCGTCGGGTAGCCCGGGTACACGTAACCGTACCCGAGGCAGGTCTCGACGATGGCGTCGCAGTTCGCGTTCGCCGGCAGGAGGTTCAACCCGAGGATGGTGTCGGGGTCGGGCGCGCTCGGCGACACCGTCAACGTCTGCTGGTTGTTCAACGTCACCGAGTAGATGAAGTCGGGCGAGCCACCGGTGTCGAAGCACGTCGTGTTGTCTGAATCGACGTAGGTGTCGCCGTTGAAGCCCACCGTGGTGCCGAGCACCGCGGTCCCCGTCAGCGCCTGCGCCGTCGAGCACGTCTCGCCGGAGGGAATCGCGCCGACCGTCGCCGCGAGGTGGAACGACGTGTCGATGGACCCGCCGTCAGCCTGCAGCGTCACGTTGTATTCAGCGACCGACACGAAGTAGTCGCGCGCGCTCGCCGACGTGTTCGAGAAGCCCGCCGAGTTGTAGTCGTACGCCGCCGGGAGGCAGGTGCGCGTCGAGAGCGTCTCGCAGGCCGTCGCCGTCGAGCTGATGACGTTGAGCACCGTGCGGAGGCCGGCATCGGCATCGTCGGGCGTGAGCGTGAGCCCCACGCGCTGGTTGGCCGGCACGTTCAACCGGTACAGGCGGTCGACGCCCCGGTTGGGGATGCAGAGCGCGCCCGCCTGGCCGTAGTCGTTGAAGAAACCCACCAGGTTTCCGCTCGCCGTGCCGCCGTCCGTCGGCAACACGGAGGTCGCCGTCGTACAGGTGTCGTCGGCCGGAGGCGCCGCCGAGACGAACGTGAGGTCGAAGCTGGCCGCCGCGTCACCATCGACGATGGCGAACAACTGCGCGTCAGCGGCGCCCACGTTGAAGAAGCCCGTCTGGGTGCCGGTGGCGACGCACTCCAGTGGAGCCGCGCTGCACACCGCCGCCGAAGCACCCGCGACGAGGTTCACCGTCGTGGTCGCGCCGCTCACCGACACCACGCCGCGCTGACCTGCGGGCACCGAGAGCGCGTACACGCGGTCGGGGTTGGAGCCGAAGCTGCATGTGCTGGTGTCGGTGTTGCCGTTGAAGTCGTCGAGGTAACCGGAGAGCGACTGGTTCGGCAGCGTGCCGGCGTCGAGCGTCAGCGCACCGCCGCAGGAATCATCGGCCGCGGGCGCGAACGTAGTCGCCGCCAGCGTGTACGTGCCCGTGCCGGAGAACGAGTCGACGATGAGGAGGTACGTGTGGTCGGCGCCGGTGTTGTTGACGAGCGAGACCGTCTCCGGCTCGTCGCCCGAGTAGTCGCTGTCACCATAGGCGAGGCAGGCGGTGCCGCACGCCGCCGCGCTGTCGACGATGTTGACCGCGAGGTCGTTGTTCGAGTCGGGCGTCGCGGTGACGGTCAGCGCCTGCCCGGCGGGCACGAGCACGCTGTACACGCGGTCGAACCCGGAGCCGAACGAGCAGCCGGTGCCCTGACTGTCGTAGTTGTAGTCGTCGCCGTAGCTCGCCAGCGATTGGCTGGTCAGCGGCGTGCCGGGCGTCAGCACGTCTTCATTGCCGTCACAGAGGTCACCGGCTGGAGGCGGCCCGAGGGTGGTGGTGAGCGTGAAGGTCCCGTTGCCGCTCCACGAATCGACCACGAGGAAGTAGTCGGCGTCGGCGCCGGTATTGTTGGTGAACGAAATCGTCTCCGACTCGCCTTCAAAGGTGTCGTCGACGTTGACCGCGCAGGTGAGGCCGCACGACGCCGCGCCGCCCTCGTTCAGCGAGAGCATGGTGTCGACGTCACCGCCCGACGCGACGTCGAGCGTCACGGTGAGGCGCTGCCCCGAGGGGATGTTGATGGCGTAGGCCTTGTCCGGGCCATCGGCCACGTAACAGTTGCCCGAAGAGTCATTGTAGTCGTCAGTCGCGTCGTCGAGCGTCTGGTTGGTCATCGTGCCCGCGATGAGCGCAAGCGACGTGTCGCAGGTGTCGCCTTGCACCGGGCCGCCCGTACCGCCGCCGGTCGTGCCCACTCCGCCACCCGTCGTGCCAGCACCGCCGCCGGTGATCGCCGTACCGCCGCCCGTCGAGCCATCGCCACCGCCGGTGACCGCCGTGCCGCCGCCCGTCGCCGCGGTACCGCCGCCGCTGTGGCCTGAACCGCCACCGGCCGCAGTGCCGCCGCCCGAACCGCCGCCAGTGGTCGCCGTCACGCACAGCCCCGACTGCACGCTGCAGGTCTCGCCCGCTGCACAGTCATCGTTGCTGTCGCACTTCTTCGGCCCGCTCGGGCACGCCATCAGCGCCAACGCGCAGAAAATAAGGACTCGCTTCATGAAACCCTCTGAAAGAAGCCCGCACCGGCGCGGGGGGTGGGCGCATGTAGCATTTCCCCCCCGATGGTGAACACGGGGTGAGGTGGTTTCACTCGTCGCAACAGAACTTCGTCGTGGTGCTCCCGTGCGGTGGCCATGAAGTCTGTCGAGCCGCAGTCTGCGTCGCGCATGCCTCCGTCGGTGATGGCCTCGCCGACACACACAGGTTCCGCGCCCTCGGCAGCGGAGACGTTGGCGAACCCGGAGTCGAGGTCGGAGGGCCTGAAGCACTCCGCGCCGACGCCGCGCAGAGAAGTCTGAATCCTCACCTCCGTCGCTCGCGAAAATGGTGACGCCGCGAATCACGCGTGAGACACCAGCCTCGTGAGTTGGACGCAGCTTCTGGTGACTGCGTTGTGGGGCGGCCTCATGGCGCTGGAGCGACGTGCGTTCCTCCAGGCGATGTTCTCCCGCCCGCTGGTCGCGGCGACCGTCGAGGGTCTGTTGCTCGGAGACGTGTGGTCCGGCCTCTATGTCGGCCTGGTCTTCGAGCTCTTCTTTCTCGGCGGCGCATCGCTCGGTGGCGCGCACCCCGACCACGACACGCTGCCCGCGGTTTCGGCCGCCGCGATGGCCGCGGCGATGGGCATCTCATCAGGCGCGGAGGCGACGCCGGCGATGTGGGCGCTCTCGATTCTCATCTGTGCGCCGTTCGGCCGCGCCGGGCTGTGGTTGGAAAACCGGCTCGACCGCCGCGCGCGCAAGTATTTCGGGCGCGCCGTGCGTGCGACCGACTCCGGAGAGCTCGGGCGGGCGGCGCGTCAGAACCTGCGCGCGATGTGGCCGCAGTTCGTCTTCTACGGGTTGATCTGCGCCGCGGCCGCGGCCTCGGGCCCGTTCCTCGCCTCCATCAAGACCGCCGCGCCGCTGAGCGTGCTGCGCGCGTTGGCCTGGGCGTACCCGGCGATGGGGGTCGCGGCGGCGGCGGTGGCGGTGGCGGCGAGTCATGCCGCGCGCAAGAACTCCATCGCGTTCCTGTCGGCGTCGGTGACGGCCGCGGTGATGGTCGCGCTGCGCCTGCGAGGTGAAGGGTGACGCCGTCGCTCCCCTTCTTCACGCTGGCGCGCATCGCGTGGCGCTCGCTCTTCATTCAGGCCGGCTTCTCGCCCGACGCGATGCAGACGCTGGGGTTGCTCTACGCGTTGCAGCCCGCGTGGCCGCACCTCTACGCGACGCCCGAAGAGCAGGCCGCGGCGGCGAAGCGGCACCTGACGCCCTTCAACACGCACCCCTACGCGGCGGCGGCGATGGTGGGCGGCATTCTCCACTACGAGTTGTTGCTGGCGCGCGGCGAAGGCAAGGCCGAGGACATTTCGCATTTCAAGACCACGCTGATGGGCCCGCTGGCGGCGCTGGGAGACGGCTTCTTCTGGCTCTCCCTCCGCCCCGCCACGGGAGCGGTCGGTGTCGCGCTGGTTCCCCTGCTCGGTGAGTGGGCGCCGGTGGCGTTTCTGGTCGCGTACAACTTCGTGCACCTCGTGGCGCGCACGTGGCTCTTCGTCGAGGGCTACGAATTGGGCACGCGCGTGGTGCCGCGCTTGAAAGAGCTCAAGGTGCCGACCTGGAGCAACCGTCTGCGTACGGTAACCGCTGCCGCTTCAGCGGGGGTCGGGGCATGGCTCACACAACGCTTCGGTGCGTTGACGGGTGGAGAATCGGCGTTGGTGGCGGCGCTGGTGTGTTTCGGGCTGGGCGCGGTGGGCGTGTGGCTGGTGGAGAAAAAGGTTCCTCC
>JBEHYH010000166.1:0-11851 GCA_048498275.1 Myxococcota bacterium
TGCGAGAACACGGTCGAGGTCTGCAGCGAAGCAGGCAGCACGCTGTACACGACGCTCCCGACGCGCAGCCTGATCTCCTTCTCGATTCAGGGTGACGGGCACTCGCAGGTCACCATTCGCCAGTACTCCGCGTGGTTCGCGTCGGCCTCGCAGGGCACCATCGCGCCGTTCGAATTGCTGAAGAAGACGCCGGCCGAGAACGAGCGACTCGCGGGCTGGTTCTTCACGCACGACACGATCCCGTTCACCAACGAACCCCAATTGAACATCGAGAACCTCGACCCCGATCACGCGTCGAGAGTGACGTTCACCTGGTCGGTGACCAGCTTCGATCGCGGCGGCCCGGTGGGGACGTCGGGCACGTTGAACCTGCCGAACAACTCCACGCCGGTGTCGCCGACCTTGATGAACGACTTTCAGAACACGCGGAACTTCCAGTTCTCACTCGCGGAGCCGGGCATCGCGTGGAATCTCGACGTGCTCGGCGGTTGTGAACACCCGAACATGACCGGTTCGCAGAGCTACGCATTCCTGACGCCGCTCGAGGTCGGTACGTGGTCGGCGACCAGCGCGCCCGTGAGTGTCGCGGCGAACTACCGCGTTTCAGTGACGCAGACCGACGGCGGCGTGCTGGCCGACGGCGTCGTCAACCCGTTCACCTTCAGCGTCCACGAGAGCCAGCGGGTGAACATCACCGTCACGCCGGTCAATCAGGGTGGCGAGTCGATCGCCTTCTCCAGCACCTGCGCGTTCGACGGTGGCTTCCCTCCGTCAATCGAGTGGGGCGGGCCGCAGCGCCTGCAGCTCGAACTGCTCTCACCCGACGCGGGCCCCTGAAACGCTGGAAAACGCGCGCCGAGTGCGTAGGTTCCGCCGCCCATGAGACGGCAATTTCTCCTCCTCGCGCTGGCGCTCATCGCCGGTTGCTCTAAGAACTCCGACGCAGGCGGCGGCGGCAAGTGGACCTCGAAGGTCGACTCCGGCGCCGACGTCTACGCCACCATTCACACCAGCATGGGCGACGTCGAGCTCAAGCTGTTCTCGAAAGACGCGCCGAAGACGGTGAAGAACTTCGTCGGGCTGGCGAGCGGCGAGCGCGAATGGAAGCACCCGGTCACCGGCGAAGTGAAGAAGGGCGTGCCGTTCTACAACGGCGTCATCTTCCACCGCGTGATCCCCGGGTTCATGATTCAGGGTGGTGACCCGTTGGGCGTCGGGCGCGGCGGCCCCGGCTACACCTTCGAAGACGAATTCCAGAGCGGGCGCACGTTCGATCACGTCGGCATCCTGGCGATGGCGAACTCCGGCCCGGCGACCAACGGCTCGCAGTTCTTCATCACCACCTCGACGCCGCAGCACCTCAACGGCCGCCACACGATCTTCGGCGAGGTCGTGAAGGGCTACGACATCGTGGAAGCGATTTCCAAGGTGCAGACGGTGGGCGCGAACAAGCCCGCGCAGCCGGTCACCATCAACTCCATCTCTCTTTCCGACAACCCGTAACAAGGAACCACCATGGGACTCATTGACGACGTGCGCGCTGGCAAAGACCTCTTCGCGAAGTTCGACACCACCGAAGGCCTCATCGTGGTGAAGCTCTTCCCGAAGGACGCTCCCAAGACGGTCGAGAACTTCGTGGGCCTGGCGACGGGCGAGAAGGAATGGACCGACCCCGCCAACGGCGAGAAGAAGAAGAACACGCCGCTGTACGACGGCACGATCTTCCACCGCTGCATCAAGGAGTTCATGGTGCAGGGTGGTGACCCGCTCGGCCGTGGCACCGGTGGCCCGGGCTTCAAGTTCGAAGACGAATTCCAGAGTGGCCGCCGCTTCGACAAGCCGGGGCTGCTGGCGATGGCGAACGCGGGCCCGAACACCAACGGCTCGCAGTTCTTCATCACCGTGATCCCCACCACGTGGCTCAACAACAAGCACACCATCTTCGGGGAGGTCGTGTCCGGGCAGGACGTGGTCGACCGCGTGGCCAACGTGATCCCCAAGGGGCCGGGCGATCGCCCCGTGACGCCGGTGAAGATCAAGAAGCTGACCATCTCTCCGACTCCGTGAACGTGGCGGGGCGCCGCTTTTTGTGTAAGGGGCGTCCCCATCATGCGCAGTGGATATGCGGCGCTCGTCGGCCGGCCGAACGTCGGGAAGAGCACGCTCCTCAACAAACTCGTGGGCGAGAAGATCGCGATTGTCTCGCCCAAGCCTCAGACCACGCGCACCCGCATTCTCGGCGTGGTGACGAAGGAAGCCGGGCAGATCGCGTTCTTCGACACGCCGGGCATCCATCAGGCCAAGGGTGCGCTCAACAAGTTCATGGTCGACTCCGCGTCGGCCGCGACCGACGACTGTGACGTGGTGCTGTTCCTCGTCGATTCGTCGGGCATGAAGGAAGACGTCGAGCCGCAGGTCACGCCGGGCAATCGCGCGGTGCTGGAGCGCCTCAAGGGCTCCGGCAAGCCGATCATTCTGGTGCTCACCAAGATCGACGCCATCAAGCGCCCGCTGCTGCTGCCGTTGATCGATCTGTATCGCAAGGAGTTCCCCTTCCTCGAGGTGTTGCCGGTCAGCGCGCGGCACGGCGAGGGCGTGCAGGAGCTCTTCGATCAGGTCATCAAGCACCTGCCTGAAGGCGAGCCGATCTTCCCCGCTGACACGTTGACCGATCAGGCCGAGCGCACGCTGGTCGAGGAGCTCGTCCGCGAGCAGATCCTCCGGCACTGCCAGCAGGAGGTTCCGTATTCGGTCGGCGTGGTGGTCGAGGTGTTCGACGAAGAGGAGCGCTACACGCCTCCGCCGCGCGCCAGGAAGGCCGCGAAGAAGAGCCCGCCGAAGGCCAACGCCGAACCGCCGAAGCCCAAACTCGCCGGGCTGATTCGCATTCACGCCAACGTCTTCGTCGAGCGCGAATCGCAGAAGGCGATCGTGATCGGCAAGCGCGGCGAGATGCTCAAGACCATCGGCACCGACGCGCGCCACGCCATCGAACGGTTGTTCGGGACGCACATCTACCTGTCGCTGCAGATCAAGGTCGAGCCGCGGTGGACCGAGCGCGCCGAGGGCCTGCGCAAGCTCGGCTACAAGCTGGAGAAATCGCTGTGAGACGCGGCCGCCCACTCGTCGCCATCGTCGGCCGGCCCAACGTGGGCAAGTCGACGCTCTTCAACCGGCTCATCCGCAGCCGCCGCGCCATCGTCGAAGACATGCCCGGCGTGACGCGTGATCGTCACTACGCCGACTGCGACCTCGACGGCCGCGACGTGACGCTGGTCGACACCGGCGGCTTCGTGCTCGAGGGCAAAGAAGAACCGTTGGCGAGGTACATCCGCCAGCAGGCGCAGGCCGCCGTCGAAGAATGCGACGCGGTGCTCTTCGTGTGCGACGCGCGCACCGGCCCGACGTCGGCCGATCAAGACGTCGCCAACTTCCTCCGCAAGCAGACCAGGCCGGTGTTGCTGGTCATCAACAAGACCGACGGCCGCCGCGACGCGGAGGAGATGGTCGCCGACTTCCACAAGTTCGGGCTCGGCCGCCCGTTCCCCGTCTCGGCGGAGCACAACGAGGGCTTCATCGAGCTGCTCGAAACGTTGCTCCCGAAGCTGCCGCCGGCGCCTCCGCAGCCTGAAGGCGAAGTCGCGCAGCTCGCTGAAGAAGCGCCCGACCAGCCGATTCGCGTCGCCATCGTCGGGCGCCCCAACGTCGGCAAGTCGACGCTGGTGAACGCGCTGATCGGTGAAGAACGCGTCATCGCCAGCCCCGTCGCCGGCACCACGCGCGACCCGATCGATTCGGAGCTCGAGTGGAACGGCCGGAAGTTCATCCTCACCGACACCGCCGGCATCCGCCGGAAGGCGACGATCACCCAGAAGGTCGAAGGCTTCTCGGTGCTGGGGGCGCTGCGCGCCGCCGAAGACGCCGACGTGGTGGTGCTGGTGCTCGACGCGTCAGAGCCCGCCGTGGAGCAGGACCGGAAGATCGCCGCGCTCGCGGAAGAGAAGGGCAGAGCGCTCATCATCTGCGTCAACAAGTGGGATCTGGTTCACGGCACGGTGAAGGAGCCGCACTTCCGCAGCGAGGTGAAGTGGGCGATGGACTGGGTCGACTGGGCGCCGATGGTGTTCGTCAGCGCGCAGACCGGCGAAAAGGTGAACAAGGTGCTCGAGGTCGCGCTCGAGGTGTTCCAGCAGCAGTACTTCCGCGCGAAGACTCCGCAGCTCAACAAGTTGGTCGAGCACGTCACCAGCGAACATTCGCTGCCGGTGATCGCGGGCCGTCAGTTGAAGATCTATTACGCCGCGCAGGTTGCCACCGCGCCGCTGGCCTTCACGATGATGGTGAACCAGCCCAAGGGCGTGCCTGATCGCTACGCGCGTTACGTCATCAACTACCTGCGCAAGACGTTCCGCTTGAAGGTGCCGGTCAGGCTCTTCTGGCGCGAGCGCCCGGGCAAAGAGAAGCGCGCGGCCGCGGGGAAGCGCTTCGCCGCCCGTGATCGCAGCAAACGCCGGAAGAAGTGAGCCGTGACGCCGCTGTACTTTCCAAAAGCCACCGGGTTCACGGCGCTCACCGAGCTCGACTCCGTACCGTGGGGAAAACTCGCGCACGCCTACGGCACCGGCGTCACCGGCCTCGGCGCCACGCATGACGTGAAGGCGTCGCTGTTGCTGCTCGGCACCGACGTCTCCGATGCGCTCGATGCGCTGTATTCGAACGTGCTGCATCAGGGCACGGTCTACGAAGCCTCGGCGTACGCGGTGCCGTTCATGGCCGCCACCGTCGCCGGCAAGGTCGACGGTCAGTTCCGCGTGCAGGTGGTGTTGTTGCTCGCGCAGATCGCCCGGAGCGGCAGCTACGAAGCGCGCACCGGCAGTCACGCGGGCGCCTGGGGCGCGCAGGTCGCGCCACGAATCGTCGAGGCCTTCAGGGGTTCGGCGGTGAACCTGCGCGCCGCCGCCACGCAGGCTGACGCGCGGCTCGCCGAGCTGATCCACGCGGTGGTCGCCGCCACGCAGACGCCGTCGATCGAGCTGAGCGCCTTCCTCGACGACACCTTCGAACGCTTCGAATAACCGTCGATTGACTCTCGGGAATCGCGCCCGTAGAGAGCGCCGCGCGATGGCCTCCTACAAACAAACGCAGCAGGACCTCAAAGCCCCCGACGAACTCCAGAAGCTGGGTCAGGAGGCGGTGCCCTTCATCGAGAAGCACGGCCGCCAGTTGGTGCTGGTCGTCGGTGTGGTGGTTGCCGCCGGCTTCGTCGCCGCGCTGACCAATACGCTCAGCAAGCGCAACGAAGAGAAGGCGTCGCGTGAGTTCGGCGCCGCGCTGCGCGTGCTCGACCGCGACGTGAGCACCTCCGAGGCGCCGGTGAAGCCGGGTGACGAGCCGCCGTTCAAGACCGAGGCTGAGAAAGACGCGGCGATCATCAAGGCGCTCACCGACTTCCGCGCCACGCACGGCGGTACTCCGGCGGCCGTCTCCGCGGCGCTCCCGCTCGCGCAGGCGTACCTGCGTCAGGGCAAGGCCGGCGACGCGATGCCGCTCATCGACGAATACCTGGCGAAGGGCGAGGCGACCGACCCGCTGCGCCCCGCGGCGTACGAAGCGCGCGGGTATGCCTTCGAAGCGCAGGGCAAGCTCGACGACGCGTTGAACGCCTTCGACACGCTGGCGCGCGAGACGAAGACCGACTTCCTCAAGGGCATGGGCCTGTACCACCGCGGCCGCATCCTCGCGCTCAAGGGCGACAAGCCCGGCGCCGCCAAGGTGTTCTCGGAAATCGAAGGCGCCGCGCCGGGTTCAGCCGCTGCGCGTCTGGCCAAAGACCGTCTGGCCGCGCTCGCCGCGCAGGGCGTCGCGATTCCGACGCCTCCTCCGGCCGCGATCCCGGTCCCGGCTCCGACTCCCGCGGCTCCGTAACAAACGATGCGGAACCTGACGCTGCTGCTGGCGATTCTGGCGAGCGGCTGCCTCAAGCAGATCTCGCTCAATCGCGACCCGACGGTGACCAACCCCCAGGTTTCGCAGGTGGCGATCTCCGAGGTCGTCTGGCGTACGCCGTTGGTGAAGCTGGGCCTGCTCGAGTACCTCCCGCAGGAACCCGCGAGCCCCGCGGTCGACCCCGACACCGAGCGCGTCTTCGTCACCACGCGTGATGGCTGGCTGCGCTGTCTCAACCCCGACACCGGCAACGTCGAATGGGAGTTCCAGTCGCGAGGCAAGGCGTTCGCGGGCCCGGTGGTGTCGCGCGGCGTGCTGTATTTCGCGGGCGGCGACGGGGTTCTCTACGCGTTCCGCGCGCTCTCGGGCGAGAAGCTCTGGGAGTTCGACGCGAATGAAGAACTCGTCACCACGCCGACGGTGACGGCCGACTTCGTCTACGTCGCGTCGCAGTCTGAAGCGGTGTTCGCCGTGGAGAAGGCGACCGGCACGTGGAAGTGGCAGTACCGCCGCGACGCGCCCGCCGGCTTCACGGTGCGTGGCACGTCGCAGCCGGTGTACGCCAACGGGCACGTCTACATTGGTTTCTCCGACGGGTACCTCGTGGCGATCGAAGCCGACACCTGCGTGCCCACCTGGGAAAAGCGCATCACCGTCACCGGCGGCACGCAGTTCCTCGACGTCGACAGCACGCCCGTGCTGCAGGACGGGAAGATCTTCGTCACCAGCTACAAAGACGGCGTCACCGCGCTCGACGCGAAAGACGGCGCGCTGCTGTGGAGCACGCCCCACGCCGGCCTCAACGCGCTCATGGCGCGCGGCAAGGTGTTGTTCGCGACCGGCGACGGCTCGCTGACCGCCTTCGAGATGGATCACGGCCGCGAGCTCTGGTCGCTCGACCTGAGTGAGCCGACGTCGAAGGGCAAGGGCCAGAACGCGGGCAGGGCGATGACCTGGAGCCGCGGCTACGTGGTGGTGCCGACCTCGACCGCGCTCGCGTTCGTGAACCCCATCACCGCGCGCGTCGCCGCGATGTGGAACCCCGGCCGCGGCGTCACCGGCGTGCCCGCGGCGTTCTCGTCGGCGCGCAACGGCGGGCGCATGTACGTGCTGAACAACTACGGCACGGTCTACGCGCTCCAGATGGTGGGCGGCCCGAAGTGAAGACGATTCACGTGGTGGCGGCGTTGATCGTCGACCCGCGTGACGACTCGCGCTTTCTGGTTCAGCAGCGGCTGCCCGACAAGAGCCGCGCCAACCTGTGGGAGTTTCCCGGCGGGAAGATCGAGCCCGGGGAGACCGAAGAGGCCGCGCTGTTTCGCGAGTGCGTCGAGGAGCTGGCGGTCGAGCTGAACGTCGGCCGCAAGCTCTGGAGCACGTCGCACGAATACGAAGACGTCGTCGTGAAGCTCGAGCTGTTCTCCGCGACCATCCGCAAGGGTGAGCCGCAGGCGCTCGGCGCGCAGGCCCTCAAGTTCTGTACGCCGCGCGAAATGCAGGCGCTGCCGTTCTGCGAAGCCGACCTGCCGTTGCTCGAAGAGCTGGTCTCTGGCGCGGTGCCGGTGCGGTGAAGTTCGCTGAACGCACGTTTCAACTGATCAAGGGCGTCGGGCCGCAGCGTGAACGTGAACTCTGGGCGCGCGGGCTCGAGACCTGGGCTGACTACGAGCAAGCCGTCGAACGTGAAGTGGTGCTGGGTGATCGGCTCGATCGCGAGCTGCGCGAGGCGATCACGAGAGCGCGCACGGCGCTCGCGGCGAACTCGTTGAGCGAACTGGCGGCGCTGATTCCCGCGCGGGAACACTGGCGGCTCTACGGGCACTTCCCACGCGACGCGGCGTTCTTCGACATCGAAGCCGACGGTGACGATGAACCGACCGTCGTCGGAGTGATGGATCGGCAGGGCGTCGCGACGTTTCGGCGGGGGCATTCACTGGCGCAGTTCCCCGCGCGGCTGGCGCAGAGTCGGCTGTGGGTCTCGTTCAACGGCTCGGTGTACGACGTGCCGGCGCTGCGCAAACACTTCGAAGCGTTTCCGGAGCCGGTGGTGCACATCGACCTGCGGTTTCTGATTCGGCACACGAAGCTGCGCGGCGGTTTGAAGGGTGTCGAAGACGCGATCGGCATCGGGCGGCCGCCACACCTGCGCGGCGTCAAAGGGCTCGACGCGATCCGGCTCTGGCGCGAGTGGAACTTCAATCGCGACATGAAAGCGCTGCGACTGCTCACCGAATACAACCTGTACGACGCGATCAATCTGCGCTCGGTGCTGGAATGGACGCTCTGGCGCGTCGCCGAGCGCAACGCGTGGAACGTGACCCGCGAGCCGATCTTCGAGCGTGGTGACGTGCTGTACGACGTGAGCCGATTGCTCCTGGCGCTGTAGAACGGGCGCATGCCCGCCTTGCTCGCGTTGCTGCTCTCCGCGTCTCCGTGTGACGTCAACCTCAAGGCGCAACTCGCGTTGCCGTTGCAGAAGTTCGACCAAGACCCGCGTTCGGGTTGGAGGCCGCTGGCCGACAAGAAGGAATGTCAGGCCGTCGCGGCCGATCTGATCGCGACGTACCGTGAGAAGAACTGGAAGAAATTCAAAGAGGGCGATTCGACGGCGCTCTCGTGGCACGAGGGGCAGCTCCGCGCGGCGCTTGGTCAGAACGATCGCGCGGCGCAGTTGATGGCCAACGGCATCGGCGCGGGTTCGGGCGCGTTTCTCGACTATGCGCTCGGGAGCATCGCGTTCGTGCTCCGTGACAAGGCCGGTCTGCTCGCGGCGCGTGAACGGCTCTCGAAGCGCCCGGAGCCTCCGGAGTTCGCGAAGGAAGCCACCGAAATTCGCGCCGAGAACAACGGCGAGGGGCCGACCTGGCCGTTGAATCTCGAGGTGCTCGATGGGTTCATCAACTGCTGGGACAAGCCGTATCAGCAGGCCTATCAGGACCTCGAGTGCCGCAAGCGCTGACCGGTTGTTACAACACGTCCGGCATGCGCTTCGGGCTCTTCATTTTCGCGGCGGCTCTGGCGGCTGCGTTCTTCGCGCGCTCCGAGGCTCCGGCTGCAGCCAGCGATGAACGGTGGCTCGGCGGTTGTGGCGTCGACGCCGAGGCCGTTTCCAACATCGACAGCGACGGCGATGGTCTCAACGACGCGGTCGACAAGTGCCCATTCGAATTCGGGGAGCATTGCTGAATGTTCGAGCTCGACCACCTGACGGTGCCGGTTCGAGATCGCGCCGCGGCTGCAGAACGGCTCGCGCAGATTCTCGACGTGCCGTGGGAAGCACAGGGTTCGGCCGGCCCGTTCTCAGCGGTTCACGTTTCTCCGACGTTGGCGCTCGACTTCGATCAGGTCGAGCCCGGTTCAGAGATCCCGATTCTCCATTTCGCGTTTCGGGTCACGAATGACGAATTCGACGCGTTGATGGAACGGCTCAAGAAGCTGAACATCGCGTACCGGAGCACGCCGACCGGGCCCGACGATTTCCGCATCAACACGTGGTTCGGAGGCCGCGGCGTGTACTGGCGCGAACCCGGCGGCCATGCGTGGGAAGCGCTGACCGTGAGCTACGCGCACCAGAAGTAGGTCATTTCTTCTTTTTGGCGGGCTTCCTGGCGGAAGGTTCGGGAACGACTTCGCCGGTCATGTGAAACGGGAGCTCCCAGTCGTTCCACGTGCCGCCGGTTTCATCGGTGACGATGACTCCAAGGTCGGCGTCGAGCTTCAGCGTGTAGTTGCGGCCTGACTTGAGCGGCTCCGATGGAGTGAGCAGGTACGTTTTTCCGTCACTCAAAAGCTCGTCGTCAGACACCACGATCTTGTCCTGCCAATCCATCAAGCGAATACGGAAGTCCTTCAGCTTGATGGGCAGCGAGATCGTGAGCGCCGCGACTTCTTCGATCTGCGCGTTCGTCGTGATGGCTGCGGTGCCGCCGTCTTTTTGAGTGCCGATGACTGACGGCTCGAGCGTCGCGGGGAGCGGCGGGCCGGCGTCGATGATTTCGACTGATGCATCCGCAACTCCAGCATCAACCGCAGCGTCGACCTCAGAAGACGACCGCGGACATGCAACCAGAAGCAGTGACGAAACAAGAACGAGTCGATGCACGACGGGCGCCGCCGAAAGCCATTTCCCCTCGGAAACCACCTTTAACAACGTCGAATAATATGCGTTATGTAAACTAAGCCCATGTCTCGATTGGGGGTCTGTCGGCGTTCGTTTTTGTGGGATGCGCGTGCTCATGCGTCGTCGATTTCTCCAGGTTGACGTCTTCACTGATCGCCCGTTCGCCGGCAATCCCGTTGCGGTGATCTTCGATGCCGACGCCCTCTCCTCCGAACGCATGCAGGAGATCGCGCGATGGACCAACCTGTCGGAGACCACCTTCGTGCTCAAACCGACGATGGCCGAAGCGAGCTACCGGCTGCGCATCTTCACTCCGGCCTGCGAGATGCCGTTCGCGGGTCACCCGACGCTGGGTTCGTGTCTCGCATGGCGCGCCGTCACCGGAGCCAGCACCGCAACCCGCTTCGTTCAGGAGTGCGACGTCGGCCTGGTGCCGATCTCGGTCGAGGCTGATGGCGCCCTGGCGCTCCGGGTTCCCAACCGCGGCCTCACCGACGTCAGCGCCGAGGTTCGCGCGGTTCTCGAAGCCGCGCTTCAGGCGCCCGCGATCAAGGTGCCGGCGGTCGTCGACGTCGGCCCGCGCTGGCTCATCATGGAGCTCGACGGCGCCGAACGCGTTCGAAGGCTCACGCCCGACATGGCCGCGCTCACGCAGCTCTGCAACGCCCAGCAGATCACCGGAGTCACCGTGTTCGGCGTCGACCCTGCCGGCGGCATCGAGACGCGCTCGTTCGCTCCGCATGAAGGCGTGCCCGAAGACCCGGTGTGCGGCAGCGGCAACGGCGCGGTCGCGTATTTCCGGAGTCGCCATGAACCGGTCGCCGGCTACGTCGCCCGGCAAGGCCGCAATGTCGGCCGCGACGGCTTCGTTCGCGTCACGTTCCGGCCCGACGGCGTGTGGATCGCCGGTCACGCCGTGGTCTGCGTCGATGGCACCATCGATTCGTGAGACTGCAGATTTCCACCGAGGCGTTCACGGCTCACTGATTTCGAGACACGAATGTCGTGGTGCGTTTTACGTGCCGTCGATGTTTCCGGGCTGTCGCTTGACCCGATCAGCCCTTTCCAGATTTGAGTGAGGCACAGTGCGTTCCCTCACCGCGGTAGCCCTTTTCTGCGTCGTCGTCGTCACCGGCTGCGATTGCAAAACCAACAAGCTCAAGCAGTGCACGCCCGAGATCTGCGACGACATCGACAACGACTGTGACGGTGAGATCGATGAAGACCTCCCCGTGCTCAAGTGCGGCGTCGGCGTCTGCGAGCGGGAGGTCTACAGTTGCAGCAACGGCAATCAGGTGGCGTGTCAGCCCGGCGACCCGGTCGCTGAATCGTGCAACGGCCTCGATGACGACTGCGACGGCGAGTCTGACGAGGGCCTCGGCGTCTCGGTGACCTGCGGGCTCGGCGTCTGCGCGAAGACGATCGTCGCGTGCGCCGATGGCACGCCCGTCGATTGCGTGCCCGGCACGCCCGGCACCGAAACCTGCAACGGCCTCGACGACAACTGCGACGGCACCACTGACGAGCTGCTCGACACGCCCATCGAATGCGGCGTCGGCGCGTGTCTGATGACGGTGTCGGCGTGCTTCGAAGGTGGCGCGCAGAGCTGCTCGCCCGGTTCGCCCACCGACGAGACCTGCAACGGCGTCGACGACAACTGCGACGGCACCACCGATGAAGGCCTCGACATGTCTGTCACCTGCGGCACCGGCGCGTGCATGCGCACGGTCTCGACCTGCACCAACGGCATGCCCGCCGAATACGTACCTGGAGATGCCGGCACCG
>JBEHYH010000167.1:0-11830 GCA_048498275.1 Myxococcota bacterium
AAGGCCGTGTAGATCGCGGGGTAGTTGCCGAGCCCCTCGCCCGCGACCGCGCCGAACTTCGGCATGTCACCCTCGGCGATGTTCAGCGAGCGCACCGAGGTCGGCAGCTCTTCAGGTGGCGCGTCGGAGATCTTCCGCAGGCCTTCGAGGTCGACCACGAACGCGCCGGCCGTCGGAGTCGGCGAGTTGCGGATCAACGGGAACCACGCGACGGCAATCAGAACGACGATCACCAGCAGCACACGAAGCAGCGTCTTCATTGTTGTCCTCCGTCACCTTGCCAGTCGCGGACGCGGCTCTCGAAGCGCGTGTAGGCGCTCAAGAACACCAGGTCGATGCTGCCGACCGGGCCGTTTCGCTGCTTCGCGACGATCAGCTCCACGGGGATGATGGTGTTCGCGTCACCCGACGGAGGCGGCGCGCCTTCGTCATCATTCGTTTCCCGGTGGATGAACATGATGACGTCGGCGTCCTGCTCGATGGCGCCTGATTCACGGAGGTCGGACAGCATCGGCTTGCCGCCCTTGCGCTCCTCGACCTTACGGTTGAGCTGCGAGAGCGCGATGATCGGCACGTCGAGCTCCTTCGCCAGTTGCTTGAGCGCGCGCGAGATCTCCGCGACCTCCAACTGGCGGCTCTCGACCTTGCCCTTCTGGTGCATCAGTTGGAGGTAGTCGATGACGATGAGCCCCAGCTTGCCTTCGCGCTGCACCAGGCGGCGTGCCTTGGCGCGCAGGTCGAACGAGCTCAGCCCGCCGGAGTCGTCGACGTAGAACTTGCACTTGAAGAGCTCGTTGGCCGATTCGGTGATGCGCTCTTCGTCGGCGGGCGAGAGGCGGCCGCCGCGCAGCTTCTTCATGTCGATCTTCGCGTGGGTCGACAGCAGACGGGTGATCAACTGCACCGACGGCATTTCGAGCGAGAACACCGCGACGGGCAGGTTCTCCTTGCTCGCGACGTGCAGCGCGAAGTTCATCGCCAGCGAGGTTTTGCCGATGCCGGGGCGCGCCGCGAGAATGATGAGCTCGCCGCCGTGAAAGCCGGTGAGTTGATTGTCGAGATCCACGAAGCCTGACGGCACGCCGGTGATGCCGCCGCCGTTCTTCTTCATGGTGTCGAGGAGGTCGAGCGCCTCGCCCATCAGGTCGGACATCGGCCGGAGGTCACCTTCGCGGCGCTTCTCGGCGATGTTGAAGACCTTGCGCTCGGCTTCATCGAGCAACTCGATGACGTCGCCGGCTTCCTGACTGGCGATCTCGAGGATTTCCTTACCGGCCGTCGCCAGCATGCGGCGCGTCGACTGGTTCTTGATGATCTTCGCGTAGTCGACCGCGTTCTCGGCGAACGGCACCGCTTCGTTGAGCTGCGCGATGTACGCGGGGCCGCCGGCGACCTGGAGCTTGCCGTCGACCTTCAACTGCTCGGCGACGGTGACGAGGTCGATCTTCTCGCTGCGCTGATCGATCGCGGTGAACGCGCGGAAGATCTCCGCGTGCGCGGGGATGGAGAAGTCATCGGGCGAGATGATCTCCTGCACGTTGGTGAGCACCGAGTTGTCTTGCAGCACGCTGCCGAGCACGGCGCGTTCCGCGGCCACGTCTTGAAATGAGGAGGGGTTGCTCATCGCGTGACAGCTCCAGACAAAAGAAAACCGCGCTCCCCGTTTCGCAGAAACGAAGAGCGCGGCGTGAAGAAAACGAAGGCTTGAATTACGCCGACGCCGCTTCGCCTTCGACGTTCACCGTGATCGTCGCCGTGACTTCACGGTGCAGACGGATCTCGATGGGGAAGGCGCCGATGGCCTTGATGGGCTCGACGAGGTGAATCAGGCGACGCTCGAGCTTGTGACCCGCCGCGGCCAGGGCCTCGGCGATGTCCAGCGCGGTGACGGAGCCGAACAGCTTGTCTTGCTCGCCGACCTTGCGCTTGATGGTGACCTTCACACCGTCGAGCTTCTTGGCCTGCTCCTGGGCGGTGCCCTTGAGCTTGGCCTGGCGGAGCTCGATGACCTTCTTCTCGTGCTCAAGCTGGTGCACGTTGGCCGCGGAGGCCAGAAGGGCGAGGTTACGGGGCAGCAGGTAGTTGCGCGCGTAGCCTTCCTTCACGGAAACCAGCTCGCCCGACTTGCCGAGGTTGTACACGTCTTCGCGGAGAATGACTTTCATGGGTCAGCTCGCCAGCACGAGGTAGGGGATGAGCGCCAGACCGCGGGCCTGCTTGACGGCCTTCGCGATCGCGCGCTGGTGCAGCGCGCAGTTGCCGGAGATGCGGCGGGGGATGATCTTGCCGCGCTCGGTGACGAAGTACTTGAGGGTCGACTGGTCCTTGAAGTCGACCTTCGCGTTCTTGTCGGCGCAGAAACGGCACACCTTGCGGCGCGCGAAACCACCACGGCCACCGCGCTTCTCGTCGCCACCTTCCATGTCTCCGTCATCGGAGGCGCGGGGGCCACGGCTCTTCTTTTCAGCAGTCACTTGAGTCATTTGAAATTGTCCTTTCGATCAGGCGCCGTAGTCGTCGCCCATGTCGTCGTCGAAGCCGCCGAAGTTCTCACGCTCGGCTCCACCGAAGGGCTTGTTGTCATCGACGTCGCCCGACATCTTGAGGTCTTCCTGAGGCACGAACTTCTCGGCGTCGGTGACGTCGGAGATGCGCTTGCTCATGAAGCGGCTCACTTCTTCGGAGATGCGGAGGTTACGCTCGACTTCGGCGACCAGCGCGTTGCCCCCGAGGTAGTGGGCGTGGATGTAGATCGCGCGGGGCTGCTTCGCGACGGGGTACATCGTCTTCTTCTTGCCCCAGATGGTGAAGCGGAGGAACTTGCCCCCGTCACGGCCCACGATGGTGCGGACCTTTTCCTTCACCTTGTCGACGTTCTCGTCGGTGAGATCGGGCTTCACGAGGAAGACCGTCTCGTACTCGCGCAGCTTCGCTGCGGCTTTTGCTGCTTCTGCCATTGTGATTCCCCTTGGGTTCTGCCCAGCCACGGAATGTGGTGAGCGGGGTTCAAGCACCCGCGATTTCTCGAAGGCCGGGCGCCTGTAGGCAAGGTCACCCCCCCGAGTCAAGCAGCCCAGTTTCTGGTCGCCTTCTCGGCGGCCCAACCTTCGCTTCGCTCGCGGTTGGTCACGCCCGTCCGCAGAAGCAGCGGCCGGGTTCCCTGCGAGGGCTCCGGGCCAGAAAATTGACTGTGCTTCAGGGCGCTACAGGCTCCGCACCCATGGCTCGAGCACTCGTGAAACAGGGGCGGCGGTACCCGCGGTTTCATCTCGATGTCGACTGGTTCGTCGAGTCGCGCTGCTGCTCGACGCTCGGGCGGGGCGTCGAAGTGTCCGTTCGGGGAGTGCTGCTGCCGGTCACCTGCACCAGCCCGTTTCTCACCGACGTGACGCTGTTCCTGTCGCTCCCGGCCCGAGAGCGCATGTTCAAGGCCCGCTGCTCGGCGAAGCATGAGGCATGCGGCTGGGTGCTGAGCTTCGATGAGGTTTCGCCTGAAGATCTCCAGCTCCTCGGCCAGACGCTGCTGGGGGAGTTTGGGACGGTGGCGCTCCCGGCTCTCGAAACCCGCGAATTTGACGCCCTGACGGTTTGAATCGCGCTTCGCGCGCAGACTATGGAGTGAGTCACCGTCGCACGGAGGCTCACCATGGCGCACCTTCAGACCCATTCATCGCAAACCCACTCGTCGCAGGGCCGGCCGTCGCGCCCGTTGGTGCTGGTGGTCGACCCCGACGAGTCGTCGCGCTCGGTGCTCGACGTCGCCCTGGGCCGTGAAGGGTTCGAGGTCTGGAGTTCGGGGACCGCGTCGGAAGCGAACCTGCTGCTGACGGGCCGTGCGCCCGACCTCATCGTCCTCGAGTCGGCGCTGGGCGGCGATGACGGCTTCACGTTCGTGGCGGCGCTGCGCGGAGACGAACGGCTGGCGAAGGTTCCGGTGTTGCTGCTGGCCGCGCCGGGTGAAGAGAACGAAGCGGCGCTCGCTGAAGTGGTGGGCGTCGATGAGATCATCCGCAAGCCGGCGTTCGCGCGTGACGTGACCGCGCTGGCCCGCCTGGAGCTCGCCCGCCGCGCCGACGGCCCGCTGACGTTCGATTCGAACTCGTTGCCTCCGGAGCGCATGTTGCGAGCGCTGCTGTCCACGCCGCGCTCGGGCCGCATGACGCTCGCCGGTGGCCGGGCGCAGTTGCTGTTCCGCGGTGGGAAAATCGTCTCCGCGCGCTTCAGTGAATTGCAGCCGTCGGTCGATCTCGTGGAACGCGCGCTGGCGCTCACCAGCGGCGAGTACTCGGTGACGCTGATGCCGGTCGCGGCCGAAGTCGAGCTCAACTGCCGCCTGCAGGAGGTGGTGAACGTGGTGGTGCCGCGGCTGGCCCGCTGGCAGCGCGCGTTGCTCAAGTCGTTGCCGCTCGACATGCGGCTCGCCATCGACTTCGCGCGCATGAAGAGCGTGAAGGGGCTGCCCGATGAGGTGAGCGCGGTGCTGCGCCTCTTCGACGGTTTCCGCACGGTGGAACAGGTGCTCCTCGACAGCCCGTTGAGCGCGTCGGTGACGCTCGAGGCCGCGACGCGGCTGTTCCTGATGGGGGTGCTGACGCACGCGCAGGGCGGTGACGAGGAGATCTTCACGCTGCGCCCGATGCCGCGCTTGTTCGAGCCGCCCGCGACTGAAGCGAAGGAGCTGATGGAGACGCTCTTCGCCAACGGCGCGGAGATTCGCGCTCCGGACGACGTGCCGGAGGTCGATGACGATTGGTACCACCCGACGTCGGTGCGCGAGGAGCTGCTCGGCGACGCGCCCGGTGAATGGACCAGCGCGCCCGTGCCTGAAGCCCTCGCGTCGGGGCTCGCGCCTGATGTTCAGAAACAGCTCGAAGCGCTCGGTACGCCGATGCACGTGCAGGAATCGGTGTACGTCGCCACGCTTCGTGATCAACCGGCGGCTGGCGAGTTCTTCGCGTCGAGCTCGACAGAAGTGACGCCTTCGATCCGCACGCCGGCTTTGGAAGACACGCCTTCTTCTGTCGCCGCGAACCCGGAGCTCACGCAGTCGCAGGCGAGCGGCGCAGACGCCGCGGGCTTCGCGTCGAGTTCGTCGGTGCTCACGCCTTCCAGCGCGGTCGTTTCGTCGACCGTCGAGCGCGACTCCGAAGCGGCGTTCTTCGCGTCGAGCGCGGCCGATGCGGCGTTTCCGGAGACGAGTGAGGCGCCCGCGATCAAGACGCGTCGCCCGATCTGGCCGTTCGTGGCGGGTGGCCTCGCGCTGCTCGCGGTCGCCGCGATGTTCGAGAACACGCCGTCAATCGAACCGAAACCCGAGCCGGTCGTCGTCGCTCCCGTGGCGAAGGTCGAAGAAGCGCCGGCTGTCGTTGAAGAACCGGCTGAAGAAATCGAAGCTGCTCCGGCGATCGACGTGTCTGAGAACCTGTTGCTCGGCAGCCAGCTCTACGATCGCGGTGAGTACAAGAAGGCCATCACCGTGCTGGAGCAGGTGGTCGCCGACGCGCCTGAATCGGTGAACGGCTGGCTGCAGCTCGGTCTCGCCCGCTACGACTTCGGTGATTCGAAGGGCGCTCGCGCCGCGGCTGACAAGGTGCTCGCGCTCGACGCGAAGAATGGCCGCGTGCAGTTGCTGCTGGCGACCTTGCACTTCGACGCCAACGAACGCGACCTCGGCCGCGCGGCGATTCAGAAGTACCTGGAGCTCGAACCGAACGGCGCCCACGTCGAAGAAGCGAAGGCGTTGCTGCGCTGAAAATTTCGCGGCGCGGATCAAGGCGGGGTAAACATCTGTTCACCCCCATGCGCGTCTTAGGAATCGACCCCGGAAGCAGGTTCGTCGGCTACGGGCTGGTCGATTGGCGCGCTCGTACGGCCGTTCATGTGAGCAGCGGCGTGTTGAAGGCCGATGCCACGCAGCCGCTCGCGCTCCGGCTCGCGACGATCTTCTCGCAGCTCCAGCAGGTGTTCGCGGAGTTCAAGCCCGACGCGGTCGCGGTCGAAGGCGTCTTCACGCACAAGAACGCGCGCAGCGCGCTGGTGCTCGGGCACGCCCGCGGAGTCGCGCTGCTGCTCGCCGCGCAATCAGGTGTCGACGTGCACGAATACGCGCCTGCCCGCGTGAAGAAGTCGGTGGGCGCGGGTGGCGCCGATTCGAAAGACTCCGTCGCGCGCATGGTGTGCCGGCTGTTGTCGTTGCCGAACGACTTCGAACGCGCCGACGCGTCCGACGCGCTCGCGGTGGCGCTGTGTCACGTGCACTCGATGCGCGCGCCTCGGCTGACGGCGAGCGGCAAGCAGACTTCGACTGATTTCTATTCGCGGCTCAAGCCCGCGGTGGTGAGGGTTGCTTCGTGATCGCGCATTTGAAGGGTGTGGTGCTCGAGAAGGGCATCGAGGTCATCGTCGACGTGCAGGGTGTCGGCTATCGCGTCGCGATGTCTCAACTGGCGATCGCGCGGCTGCCTGAGAAGGGCGCCGAGGTCTCGCTGCGGATCCGCACGGTGGTTCGCGAAGACGCGCTCGACCTCTACGGTTTCCTCTCGCAGGTCGAAGAAGATCTCTTCCTGCAGTTGACGTCGGTGAGTCACGTCGGCCCGAAGATGGGCATCGCGGTGCTCTCGGGGCTCGAGGTCGAGGAGCTCGTCGCCGCGATCGCGAAGGGCGACGTCGCGCGGCTCACCAAGATCCACGGCGTCGGCAAGAAGACCGCGGAACGCCTGGTGCTCGAGCTCAAAGACAAGATGAAGCTGCTCGGTTCCTCGAGCGGTCCGAACTCCGGCAAGCCGGCCAGGAAGGCCGCGTCGCCCAGGTCTGACCTCGTCAGCGCGCTGGTGAACCTCGGGTACAAAGAAGGTCAGGCCGAACAGGCCGCCCAGCTCGCCGAGGAGCGAGTGGGGGCCGAGGCTGCGTTCGAACTCCAGTTCCGCGAAGCGCTCAAGTCGCTGCGGAGCTGATCACTTTCTGCCGAACAGCACCTGCTTCAACGCGAGCAGGATCACGCCACCGACGGTGGCGACGCCGAGGCTGTAGAGGTTGAACCCGGTGACGTCGGCGCCTCCCAGTTTCGTGAAGACGAAGCCGCCGATGAACGCGCCGACGATGCCGACCACGATGTTGCCGATCAGGCCCTGACGCGCGTTGTTGCCGGCGACGATGCTCGCCAGCCACCCCGCGATGCCGCCCAGAATCAACCAGCTGCAGATACCCATGATGAAGCCTCCTTGAATCGCCGTACGTACTCGCGGAGCGCTGATTTCAGAAGAGACTCAGTTGGGGAACCACCTTCTCCGGCCGGCGAAACGTGTTCGGGCGTTCTGGCCAGCGGGGCGCGTTGAGCCCCAGGCGCTTCACGCAGCTGTGGAACACCTGATTGATCGCTTCCGCGTACAGACCTTCTCCGCGGCCGCGAACGCCGAAGCGTGAATCGTAGAGCGCTCCTCCGCGCGTCTCGCGCACGCGATGCAGGATCTTCTCGGCGCGCAGGGGCAGGGCGGCGCGAATGCGCGTCTCGAACACGTCTTTCACCGCGCCCGGGAGCCGCAGCAGCACGTAGCCGGCTGACGTCGCGCCGGCGTCGCGCGCGGCTTCCAACACCTCCGCCATGCCCTCGTCGGACACGCCGGGAATGATCGGCGCCACCATCACGCTGACGTTCAAACCCGCATCGGCCAGCTTCTGAATGGTCTGCACGCGTCGCTTCGGCGTCGCGACTCCCGGTTCGATCGCACGCGCCAATTCCTGGTCCCAGATCGGCACGGAGATCGCCACGCTCACGCTCGCGTTGCGATGCAGGTCCAACAGCACGTCGAGGTCACGTTCGATGAGCGGCGCCTTGGTGATGATCGCGACCGGGTTTCGATATTCGGCGCAGACCTCGAGACACTGACGCGTCAGCCGCAGCGACGCCTCGGTCGGCTGGTAGCAATCGGTGACGCCCGAGAACATCAGCAGCGCGCCGTTCCACGACGGGCGCTCGAAGTGCGCTCGCAGCAGCTTCGCCGCGTCACGCTTCACGAGAATCTTGGTGTCGAAATCAGTGCCCGCGCCCCACGACAGATACTCGTGCGAGGGCCGCGCGAAGCAGTACGCGCACGCGTGATTGCAGCCGCGATACGGGTTCACCGAGAAGTCGAACCCGATGTCGGGCGAGTCGTTCTTCGAGACGATGCTCTGCGACGCGTCGTCGAACAGTTCCACCTTCGCGAGGGGGATCTCGTCGAGGTACTCGACTTCAGACGACGCCCACGGGTTCGGCGGGTTGGCGATGGCTTGCGGCTTCACCTCGCCAGATTGCGACTGAACGAGCGTTCAGGTCAAGCGCCGGCGGCGATGGCGTCTTTCACGCTCGGCCGCGCGGCCACGCGCTCGTGATGCGCGTTCACGTTCGGCCACTTCGCGAAGTCGTAGCCACGGCTCTTGTACCCGCGGCCCGAATAGAACGCGTAGATGTCGAGGATGCTGAAGCCATCGAGAACCCACTCGCGGCCCTCGAGACGCTGATTCAGATAGTCCCAGCGCGGCGCGATGCGGTTGTCGTTGAGCCAGCCTTTGAATTCGTCGGTGGCCTTGGGCGAATAGAGCGGGCTCAGACCCTTGTGGAGCTCGGTCGCGAAGAAGTTGAGCCACTCCTCCGCGCGCACGCGATCGAAGCCCTGCGTGGGGAAGAGCTTCCCTCCGTTGGAATCAGAGAGGTACTTCGCGATGAGCCCCGCCTCGGTGAGGATCTCGCCGTTGTCCAACTGTAGAGCCGGCACCTGACCCTTGGGGTTGAACTTGAAGTAGTCGTCGCCGTTGCTCAGCTTCTTGTCGGGCATGCCGACCTTCTCGAGCGCGAAGGGCACTCCGAGTTCGCGCAGCGTGACGTGGGGAATCAAGGCGCAGGTATTGGGCACGAAGAAGAGTCGCATGCGCGCTCTCTAGCGCCTCGAAGTGTTCTTTGAAATCAGCCGGAGCCGTGCCCATCATTTGGGCTCCATGACCAAATTGTTCGTCGGTGTGTTCGCGGTGCTGGCTGTTTCGTCGTGCACCAAGGCCGCAGGTCAGAAGTGCACGAGCGGCGAAGTGTCGTGCATCGGCACCGAGTACGCGCAGTGTGAGAAGGGCGTGATGGCGCCGTTCGAGTGTCGCGGCTCGCACGGCTGCTACGCGGTCGAGTCACCGGCGCCGAACCAATTCTCGTGCGACACCTCGCTCGCGGTGGTCGGCGAAGCGTGCCCGGTACTGGGCAACGAGGCGTGCGCGGCTGACGGCGGCAGCGATCTCCTCAAGTGCGCCACCGACGGAGGCTGGGCGTTCGAGAAGTCGTGCACCGGCAAGTGCGAGGTCACCGGCTCGTCGCAGTACCAGGGCGCCTGCAAGGAATGACGGCAAAAGAAAACCCGCCCGTTCGTGAGAAGGGAGGGTTGGTCAAGCTGGGGAACTAGGATTCGAACCTAGATAGCCAGAGTCAGAATCTGGAGTCCTGCCGTTGGACGATTCCCCAAGGACTTATTTCTTCTTTTTCGGCGCGCTGCTCTTACCACTCCCCTGCGCCGGCACCACATAGATGCGAACCTCATCGTTCGCTTCGTAGATGTTCAGACCTTCCCACTCACCTTTTCCTGACGTGTTGGGGATGTGCACTGCCTTCACCCCCGGCTGATTCACCACGTCTTTCCTCGGGTACGAGCTCGACGGGTACACGTTCTTGTAGAACTTGAACGTGCCTTCCCAATCGTGCGGCGACTTGTAGCGATGCTCCGCCACCTTTCGCGCATTGTCGGGCAACTGCGCGCCCAACTCGCTCTCGCCCCTCGCGACTCCCGCCAACAGCAACAACCCGCTGAAGATCGCGCCCCTCATTTGCGCGGCGGCAAGTACCTGATGCCAACTCGCCTCGTCAAGCACTGCGCACACTCAACACGTCCATGAACACGGCGATCGTCGCGTGGAGCACGAAGCCGTAGAGAAAACTCCGGGTGCGAATCGAGAGGATTCCGAGCGCCACGCCGGCGACGATCGAGCCCAGCGTCTCGAGCTCGGGTTTGCCCAGGTGCATCACGGCGAACGGCGCGACCTGCACCAGAATCGCCTGCGCGCGGCCCCATTTCGGCTCGAGGCCGTGCACCATCCACCCGCGGAAGAGGAACTCCCAGGCGAAGAAGTACATCGCGTAGGCGAACTCGTAGGTCGCAAAGAGCGCCCAACTGAACTCGCCTCCGAGGCGCGTGTACGCCGACTTGCCGGCGAGCGGGTATTGGCCCTGAAACGAGGGCAGGGTCGACGCGAACCAGACGGCGGGCAGCATCACGCACAAGAACAGCGCGCTCAGCTTGAGCCCCAGCCGCCAATCGCCGAATTGAAACCCGTAGCGCTGGTTGAAGCTGCCGCGCGTGACCGCGGAGATGAGCAGCGGCAGCAGCAGGTACAGCGCGATGCTGGCGCAGAACCACCACAGGTACGGGAGCGCGCCCGCCCACGGCGTGTCGGCGTACCGCTGCTTGAAGAACTGGTGGTACGCGCCGACCGAACCCTGATGGTGCGAGACGATCAGCGCGGCGCACGCGCCGTAGATGATGATCGCCGGCTCCTCGAGGAGCCCCTTCTCTTTAAGCTCCAAGCGCCGCGTCGATGCGGAAGAGCGTTTCTTCGCGGCCCAGCATCGTCAGCGTGTCGCCGATGCCCGGAGAGGTGGTGCCACCCGTCGCCGCGACGCGAATCGGCTGCGCGATGGCACCTTTCTTGGCTCCAGTTTCGGTCGCGATCACGTCGACGATGGGGTCGATGGCAACAGGAGTCCATTCAGGCAACGCGACCAGCTTCGCGCGCGCTCTACCGAGCATGTCTTTGCCGGTGGCGTCGAGGTGCTTGGAGGCGGCCGCGGCATCCAACGTCACGCCGTGGCCGTAGTACGGCTTGATCGACGCAGCCATGTCGACCAGCGTCTTCGCGCGCGGAGCGAACGCCTTCACCGCGCCTTCGAGCTTGGCGTCGACGGTCGTCTCGACACCGATGGCCTTCAAGTACGGCAGCAGCGCCTTCGCGACGTCGGCCGGTGGCAGCGTCTTGAGCCAGTGCTCGTTGATCGAGATGAGCTTCTTCTCGTTCCACACGCCGTTGGTCTTGCCGACGCCGGTGAAGTCGAAGAACTCGATGAGCTGCTCGCGGGTGAAGAGCTCGTCGTTGCCGTGGCTCCAGCCGAGGCGGCAGACGAAGTTGAGCAGCGCGTGCGGCAACATGCCGTTGCGCTGATGCGCCATCACGTCGGCTTCGGGGTGCTTGCGCTTGCTGAGCTTTTCGTTGTTCTGCCCGAGGATCAGCGGGAAGTGCGCGAACACCGGCGGCTCCCAGCCGAGCGCGCGGTACAGCACGATCTGCGAATACGTCGAGTTGATGTGTTCCTGCCCGCGGCCGACGTGCGTGATGGCCATGTCGTGATCGTCGACCACGCACCCGAAGTTGTAGAGCGGGATGCCGTCGGTGCGGAGCAGCACGAAGTCGTCGAGATCCTCATCGGGCTTCTCGAGGTGGCCGAGCACCTGATCATCGAAGCCGACGCGCTCGCCTTTGGGCTGCATCTTGAAGCGCACCACGAACGGCTTCTCCAACTTCTCGTTCTTGTCGCGCCAGGGGCTCGAGTACTTGAACCCGGCTTTGCGGAGGTCGTCTTTGTCAGTCAGGCCCTTCGACGCGGCGAACTCACGGCGCATCGCGGCGGTCTCTTCTTCAGTCGTGTAGTCGCGATACGCCAGACCCTTCGCGATCATCTCGTCGGCGATCTGGTGGTAGCGCTTCAACTTCTCCATCTGGAAGTACGGAGGGGCCGGAGGTCGGCGGTCCGTACCCTCCGTAC
>JBEHYH010000168.1:0-11809 GCA_048498275.1 Myxococcota bacterium
TCGACGGTGGGGTCGAGGTGCCCGGCGCCGACGGGAGCGTGCTGCGGCGGCCGGGCAACTGACCGGTCAGCATCTCGTAGAGCAGAATGCCGAGCGCGTAGACGTCGCTCGACGGGCCCGCGTCTTTCGCGCGCGCGATGAGCTCCGGGCTCATGTAGCCCATGCCGCCGGTGCCGACGAACACCTGGGGCATGCCCTTGCTCTGGTCGACCTCAATCACCCGCGAGAGCCCGAAGTCAGACAGCTTCGCGTTGCCGTACACGTCGAACAGCACGTTCTCCGGCTTGAGGTTGTGGTGCGTGAGGCCCTGCTGGTGCGCCGCGCGCAGCGCGTACGCCAGTTGCAGGAAGTACCGGATGGCCTGTGACACCGGCAGACCCTTGGTGCCGGCCGCGTCGAGCTTCTCGCGCAGCGAGCCCTTGCACAGTTCGGTGACGTAATACGGGCGCGCCACATCAGTGTTCTGGTCGATGATCTGCGCGATGCCGGGGTGACGCACCTGCGCCTGCGCGCACAGCTCCTTCTTGAGCCGCTTGATCACCTCACCGCGCTGCAGGAACGAGAAGTAACCGAAGATGTCCTTCAGCTCCTTCACCGCCACGTCGAGGCCGAGCGCGTTGTGCTTGCCGCGGAACACGGTGCCGAGCGGGCCCGAGCCGAGCTGATCACCCTTCTGGTAGCGAAGGTCGAGATCCTGCCCCTTGGCGGCGCCACCGCTGTACCCACCACCTTGCGGAACCGCGGCGGTCAGCGGCAGCGGCGCGGGCGGAGGCGGCGGCGAATTGAACACGCCGCGCGATTCGGGAGCGGTCACCTGCGGGAAGTCTTCTTGCGGCTTACGACGAGGAGGCTGAGGCATGGGCGGCTGCTCCAGAACGATGTCGGTGGAAGGTGCGGGAGGCGGGGTCGGATCAGGCTCTTCGATCGGAGGCGGCGGCGAGGCCTCGTTCGAGATCTGATCAGAGAAGAAGTCGGCGATCTCGCCGCTGAACTTGTCGGCTTCATCGCCGGCCGCGGCGCGCTCGCCTTGATCGGTGAGCTTGAGCTGGGCCTCGCGGTCCATCGCGATGTAGTGGAATTTGCGGAGGAAGAAGAAGTAGCTGTCGAAGTCGAGGGCGACGTTGTTTTCCAACGACATCTTGACGTCGGCCAGCTTGTTCGAGCGACCTGCGCTCAGGTTCTCTTTGAGCGTCTTGAGGATGTACGCGGCGTCTTCACTGACCCGCTGTCTCGTCGTGCCGGACATGCCTTGGGTTTTTCCTTACTTGAGACGCAGAAGTTGCTTCACGGTGTCCATCACCTCGGCGAAGCGCACCGGCTTCTTGAGGAAAACGTTCACGCCCAGCTTCATCGCTTTTTCGCGCGCGTCGGTGCCGCCGGCGGAGATCGCCACCACGGGGATGTTCGCGAGCGCCGGCGTCGCGCGCATCTTCTCGAGCAACTGAAAGCCATCGAGCACCGGCATGTAGAGGTCGGTCATCACCAGGGCGAAGCTGCCGTCGCCGAGCATGGTGAGCGCCGCGTGACCATCGGCGGCGAAGTGCACCTCGAGCGGCGTGCCGCCCTTGAAGTCGCTCGCGGCGAGCTTCTTCAGCACGTACGAATACATCTCGATGATGTGCGGGTTGTCTTCGACGATGAGCACGCGAACTCCCGGAGGAGGCGTCGCGGCGGTGCCGCTCTGAATCTGCTCGGTACTCATCGGGACCACCGAGGTTTATTCGATCGCGGCGCGAGAGTGAAAGTTTGATCACGTGCTACAGGTGCGCCGATGCAGAATGATCTTGCGAACTACCCGAACCTGACAAACCCCGAGTGCGTCTGGACGCCGGTTCGGGAGTGGGGGGGCCTGCCGAACGTGAAGTGGTGCGAGGAGACGCTGTGTGGCGTCATCTCCGAGCCCGCGAACACCTGGAGCAACGTCGCGTACCTGCTGGTGGCCGCCGGGCTGTTCTTCTACACGCGCCGCGAGACCAACCGCATGCTGCGCTTCTGGGCGCCGGCCGCGTTCTGGGTCGGCATCACCTCGCTGGTGTACCACGCGAGCGTGACCTTCGTGCTGCAGGTCTTCGACTTCTTCGGCATGTACTTCTTCTTCGGGCTGGTGCTGTTGCTCAACCTCACGCGGCTGGGCACCGTGAAGCCCGAGGCCTTCTTCAAGACGCTCTACCTCACCATCTTCGCGCTCACCGGCTTGACCATGGTGCTGGCGAAGACGCCGTTCCCCATTCAGGGCATCGTGGTGGTGCTGCTGGTCGCGACGCTCACCACCGAGGTGATGGCGTCGCGCCGCGTGAAGTCGTCGCACGGCGCGCTGTATCTGTGCCTCGTCTTCATCGCGATCGCGTTCGCCTTCTCGGCGTCAGACGCGTCGAGGTTGCGCTGCGACCCGCACGACCACCTCTTCCCCGGGCACGCGGTGTGGCACGTGTTCGGAGCCGTCTCGATGATCTTCGCGCACCTCCACTACCGGCAGTTCGCGAAGCTCTTCGCTTAATTCTTCCGGCAGTAGGTGCTGTTGAACGTGCCGGAGAACGGCGTCGTGGCGCCGGCGTCGGCGCCCTGACTCAGCTGCAGATTGAAGCTGCCGGTGAGCGCGCAATTCTGCAGCGTGGCGATGGTGAGCGTGCCGTCGGCTGCGACCAACAGACCGCCATCGAGTTCGACGAGACCCGTGAACGACGCGCCCCCATCGCTGCTCTCGCGGGGGAAGGTGCCGATGCTCGCGCGATCGACGTGGGGGAAGTCGACGAAGAAGGTCGCGAAGTTGGTGACGCCCGCGTCGCCTCCGCCGTGGCAGAGCACGCCGCCTTGATAGAGGCTGATGCTCAACAGCGCGCCCGTGACGCCTGCGTCTGACACCCACTGACTCGTCGTTTGGTACGACGCCCCGACGGGGAAACCGCTCGTCGTGCCTGAACCCGCCGGAGCGGTGAGCGCAGGGCACGCACCTCCGTCGGGGTCGTTGCCGTCGAGGTTTTTGAGATTGCACGCAGACAACGCCAGAAGACCCAGGAGTGCTCGTTTCATGCGGCGCCCCTTCTGCAAGGGGTGTGCGCACCGTGAGCGCTGAGAACACAGTCTGCGCCTCGGCAGAAAAACAGGGCGCGCCTGTCAGGTTCGATGAGGGCCGATGTGCGCTGCGGAATCATGAGTGGAATTCGTAACGCGGCTGCCTGCTGACCCGTGAGTTCCGGCACGAATGAAAGTGATGTTGGCGCTCCCACTGATTGAACACTTTCGAGCTGAGCAGGCTGGCATCGAGTCGGGGTTGAGAGCCGCGGAAGGTGCGGCGGGCGATGCCGGGCGTTTCTCGGCGCAGTTGTTGGCGATGCGGCCGGCGGTGCTCGCGCACTTCAAAGCGAAAGACGAACTGTACCCGGCGCTGGCGGCGCAGGCGGTCGCGGCGAACGACTCGGGAGCCGCGCAGCTCACGCGCATCTTCGAGGCGAACATGAAGGTGCAGTCGGCGGCGGTGAAGCGCTTCTTCGAGACGTTGGAGGCCACCGCTCCCGCGCTGCTCGCGTCGTCATTCAAGACCGTGGCGTTGGTCATTCGCGCGCGCTTCGAGACCGAGGGCCGCGCCGTGTTTCCGTTGATCGAGCGCACCGCGAAGGTGCTGGAGGGCACATGAACATTCCCGTTTCGATTCACGCCGACCGGGCGCTCGCCAGCATCGGTGGTGAGCCGCACGTCTTTCATTGCCATCACTACAACTGCTTTCTGCAGAAGAGCATCGTCGACCAGTCGGCGCTGGTGAACCACGAGGCGCTGCTCACCGAGGCCGCGGCTGAAGTGGTGTTCACCGAGCTGTCCGCGCTCGGGCCGAACGTCGAGGTGTCGGCGCTCTTTCGACAACTGGGGTTCGGGCTGCTCGACGTCGCGGCGCTCAGCGCGAGCGGCGGCGTCGCGACGGTGCGCGCCAGTCACTACGCGCTCGGGTGGAAATCGAAATACGGCCTCAGCGCGGCGCCGGTGTGTTTCTTCAACAGCGGGTTCGTCGAAGCGGTCGCCCGGCATCACTTCGGGGGGGCGTACACAGTGCGCGAAATCGCCTGTGTCGCGTGCGGCGCAGCGGAGTGCCGCTATGAGGTGAAGCCGGGCGGCCGCGAAGTTCTCCAGCCATCGGTGGGCCTGGGCGCGCTGACCCCGTGGCCTCCGCGCACGCCGTTCGCCACGAAGACCTCGGTGAATGAGGCGGCGATCATCCAGGCGTGTGGTGGGCTGCCGCTCGCCGGCAACGTCGAGGGCAGGGTCGACGCGTTCGGTGTGTCGCTCACGCGGCACTTCGCCAACTACTACAACCTGATCAGCTACCGGTTTGATCAGCAGATGGCGCTGGCCGCCGGCGAGACCGCGCTCGAAGCCTCGCGCATGCTGCTCACCGAAGCGGGGCAGGTCTGCGCGTTCCACACCTTCGGCGGCATCATGGAGAGCGCGGAGTGGGAAGCGCTCATCAAGCCGCAGTGCAAGACGACCGAAGACTGGGTGTACGGCATCGTCTCGGTGGTGAACGCGTTCGGCTGGGGCCGTTGGAGCGTCGCCGAGCTCGAACCGGGGCAACGGCTCGAGCTCGTCATCGACGGCAGCTACGAATCGAACGGCTACCTCGCGGCGTTCGGGCGCTCGAAGACGCCGCGTTGCTACCTCGGCACCGGCGGCACCTCGGGGCTGATGAACCTCGTCTATCAAGCGAACATTCAGAGCCGGCCGGCGCTGACTCCCGAGTTCTACGACCGCACCTTCAACGACGGCCGCTTCTTCGTCGCGCGGGAGGTCGAGTGCCGGTCGATGGGCGCGGAGCAATGCCGGTTCGTGGCCGAGCGTCTCTGAATGACCACGCGCCGTGAGAAGCTGGTCGGCTTCAAGTATCGGCCGCGCGGCGCGCTGACCGCCGAGGTCCGCAAGAGCTGCCGCGACGAATGGAAGATCCTCTACTCCGGCGCGGTGTTCGGCGACGCGGTGTGGAGGCGGCTCTCCGCGCTGGGGAACACCAGCGTGTTCGAGGCCTCGAAGCTCAGCCCCACCATGCGCGATCTGATTCGCGTTCACGGCGAGGGCTTGCGCATCGAAGGCGCGCGCAACGGTGAGCTCATCGCCGTCTTCTATCTGCCGCCGACCAGCCTGCGCGTGCGGCACCGCGTCGAGGCGTTGATCATCGGAGGCTGATCACCAGTTCGCGACGATGGTCTGCGCGCCGATGAAGACGGTGGCGACGCCGATGACCGCGTGCAGACCCGAATGCAGCGCGGTGAGGCGCTTCGCTGAAACCGAGAGTGGCACCGCGATGGCGGCCGACAGCACGCCCATGCCGAGCATCGAGCCGATGCCGAAGACGGCGATGTAGAGCAGCCCCCACCCCGGCTCCTTCACGCGCGTCGCGGCGAGCAGCAGCAGCGCCGCGGAGCCCGCGAGGCCGTGCATCAGGCCGACGGCCAGCGTGCGCCAGCGAAAGCCGTGCTCGTGATGGTGCGCGTCGGAGTCGCGGTGCGAATGGAGATGGAGATGATCAGCCGCGCCGTCATGCGCGTGAACGTGGACGTGCGCGCGTTCGCGCCACAGCTTCCACAGCGCCTGCGCGCCGAGGCCCACCAGCATCACGCCCACGGAGAACTCGAGCCGCGAGGCCCACGTCTCGGGGATCACCGAGCCCGCGAGGAACACGCCGCCCGCGAGAATCAGCAGCGTGAGCGCGTGACCCAGCCCCCACGTGAGCCCGTGCACCACGACGTCCTTGAACTGCTTCGAGCGCGCCGAGAGCGACGCCACGGCCGCGAGGTGATCGGCCTCGAAGGCGTGCTGCAGACCCACGGCAAAGCCCAATGAGAGAATCGCGAACACGGCTCGAGCCGCGTTCAACAGGCTGCTCCCGATTCGTCAAGGCTCGCGGGCGACCGACAACACGATGGAGGCCTGCGCCGACCAGTAGGTCAGCAGAATGCAGGGCACCGCGAAGTCGAAGGGCGCCACGAAGCGGTTCACCGCGAGCAGCGTGTCGGAGGCGACGAAGAGCAGGGCACCCGCGACCCCGAACCACGCGGGGCCGTCGGCGACATGGCCGACGCGCGCCGCCGCGCGCCACGCGAACGCGCCGATGGTGAGCGCGTAGAGAATGATGGGCAGCGGCGGCTGCTGGAGCGCCGGGAGCACCAGCGCCAGCACGACGCCGACGATCAAGAGGGAAGGGAGGACTCGCAGCGGCTCGAGCTTCGGCGCCTCGCGCGTGAAGGCGGCGACGTACGCGAGGTGCCCGAGCAGGAAGGTGACGAGCCCGGGCAGGAAGAGCGGGGGCAGGCGCGGCTCGAGCAGCACGTCGCCCACGGCGCCCAGCATGAGGCCCGCGACCATCATCGGTGCGCGCCGTTGCGAGACGAGCAGCGCGAGCGCGAGCACGGGCACCGGTTTGAGCACCCAGCGCAGGGTGTCGGCCCCCGAGAGCCGCGCGGCGGTGTAGACGACGATCGACGCGCCGAAGAGCGTCCACCCCAGCACTTCGACCTCTTTTCGCCTCGAAGCGCTCACGCGTGTTTCTTTCCGAATCGACCGAGAGTGATTGACGGCGCTGACGATTCAGCACAACGAGCCCCCATGAACCGAACTTTCATCAACACCAAGGCTCCGGAATGGGGCACGGGCATCGAAGCGCAGCAATTGCCGAACCTGAGCGTGCTGTTCTTCGAGAACGCCGGAGAGAAGAAGTTCGTCATCGAGAAGGCGCTCGCCAACGGCACGCTGGTGCTCAAGCAGGTGACGCCCGCGGAGCTCGCCGCGTTGCAGGCGCGCGCGTCGGGCCGCCGCCCCCGCTCCATCGGCATCAGCTCGGCGCAGAAGCGCGCGAAGCGGCCGTCGGCGAAGAAGGGCGCGAAGTCGGTGTTCGCCACGTTCAAGGACCAGCTCGCCGCGTTCGAGAAGCTCTTCGAAGGCGGGTTCGCGGGCGAGGCGTTCGTGAAGGCAGAACGCGATTCGAAGCAGAAGGCCATCGAGCTCGCGCAGAGCACGCTGTCGGCCGAGGCGTTCGCGAAGGAGAGCGTCGACGAGCTCTTCAAGCGCGCGCAGGCGGTGCTGTCGGCGACCAACATCGTCTTCCCCATCGAGGGGCTCATCCCCTTCAAGAAGCTCGAGGGTGAGGATCGCGCCAAGGCGATCTCCGGCCTCAAGGAGCTGCTGCATGGCCCCGCGACGCTCGGCGATCGCGTCGAGCGGTTCGCGATGTCGCTCCAGTTGAAGGACAAGGAGGGCAAGCTCAAGAAGGTGACCTGGCCGCTGGTCACGGTGTTCGCGGCGCTCTTCGCGCCCTCGCAGTTCACCGCGGTGAAGCCCACGGCGTTCGCGTTCCAGGCGGGCACGCTGGGCGTCGCGGTCGAGCGCACCGAGCCCGTCGGTTCACCCGGCTACGGCAAGTTCCTCGAGATCGCGCAGAAGACGCGCGCGCTGCTCGTCGAGGCCGGTCAACAGCCGCGCGACCTGCTCGACGTGTACGCGTTCATCTGGCGCACGCACGCCGAGAAGCCCGAAGAGAAGCCCGCGGCGTGAGCCCGTCTCCCGCGCGTCAGGGCGCGGGGGCGAAGGCGCGCATGAACGCGTCGACGTGCGTCTCGAGCATCGCCGGCACGTCGAGCGGCCGGCACTGCGCGCCGAGCAGGCTGTCTTGATGCAGCAGCGCGAGGACCACCGGTGACAGCAGCGCCAGCGCGGCGTGGCGCACGTCGGTGATGCGCAGCTCCCCGCGCTCGAGGTGACGGCGCAGCAGCGTCTCGCCGGTCTGCAGCAGCGGCTCGAGCACGTGGTTCACGAAGCTGGGGGCCACGCGCCGGTTGCCCAGCCCCACGGCGAGCGTCGAGGCGTACATCTTGCCGACGCCGAACTTGAACCACGCCGTCCTCATCGAGCCGAGGAAGCGCAGCAGCGAGGCGCGCACGTCTCCGTCGACCGGCTGCGCGGCCATCGCGAGGTGCGGCGCCGCGTCGGCCCGCAGGCCCTCCATCACCGCGAGCAGCAGCCCGTCGCGATCGGTGAAGTAGTGCCGCAGCGTGGTCATCGACGTGCCCGCGAACTCCGCGATCTCCCGCATCGACGCGCTCACACCTCCTTCCTGCTGCAGGGCCAGCGTCGCCTTGCGCGTCAGCTCCGTGCGCCGGGCTTCGTAGTCTGCGTTGCGGCTGCCGCGCGTTCGGGCCATCGTGAAATTAAATAGACGACGAGGTTTTATTTATCAACCTCAAGTCTCGATGAGATTCGCTTGCATTCGAGCGCCGTGGGCTTAGTTGTTGCACAACTGTGCTACGAAAAATGCTGATGGCAGCGGTGTTGACGACGGCCGGTGCGGGGAGCGCCCAGCCGCTCTCGGCGTTTCTCGAGGCCTCGAACGCCGGCAACTTCGACGCGCGGCGGAGCGCCACCGAGGCGCGGCGGGCCTCGGCGACGTTCGCGCAGGCCTGGGGCGCGCTGCTGCCCTCGTTGAGCGCCAACGGAGGGTGGACCCACAACCAGTACCCCGCCGTCATTCAGTTGCCGGACACCGTCGGCGTGAAGGAGGTCACCATCGTGGCGAAAGATCAGCTCGAGGCCACGCTCAAGGCGGAGGTGCCGCTGGTCGACGCCGCGAAGTGGGCGCAGGTGGCCGCGTCGAGCTCGGGAGCGGAGGCCGCCGAGCGCCGCACCGACTCCACCCGGCTCCAGGTGCGGCGGCAGGTGGTGGCGGCCTATTACGCGTGGGCCGCGGCTCGTGACGTGCTCGCCTCGGCGCAGCAGTCGGTCGACGCGGCGCGCTCGCAGGTCGACTTCCGCAAGGCGCGCTTCAGCGCCGGCGTGGGGAGCGAGCTGGAGCTGGCGCGCGCGGAGGCCGAGGTCGAGCGCACCCTGCAGGTCTTCGCGGCGGCGGAGGCGACGCTCGACAACGGCGCGCGGCAGCTCGAGACGCTCACCGGCCTCACGCCGACCGGCGCGCCGCAGGCCGTGCCCGAAGACGCCTCGCTGCCCGAGCTCCCGGAGCTGGAGCAGCGGCTCGCCGCGCTGCCCTCGGTGGAGGCGGCCTCGCTCGACGCGCGCGCCGCGGAGCGCACCCGGCTGGCCGCGTCGCTGGCGCTGGTGCCCGCGGTGAATGCGCAGTTCACCCAGCGCTTCACCAACGCCGCCGGTTTCCAGGGCTCCCCGGCGCAGGCCAGCGGCGGCGTCACCTTCAACTGGCGCCTCGATCTGGTGGGCGTGAGCGTCGCGCGCGTGCAGCAGGCCAACGACGAGCTCTCGCATCTCGAAGCCGAGCGGGCGCTGCGCGCGGCGGCCGACCAACTGCACACCGACTATTTCAACCTCCGCGCCGCGGTGAAGAAGGTGTCGGCCACCCGCGCGCAGGTGGCCGCTGCGCGGCGCGCCGCCGTTCTGGCGCGGGAGCGTTCGGAGGCCGGGGTCGCCACGCAGTTCGACGTGATTCAGGCCGACCGCGACCTCTTCGCCGCCGAGGTGTCGCGCGCCGAGGCCGACGCGGAGGCCGCCACCGCCCGCGCTCAACTGGCGCTCTCCTCGGGGTCGACGCTCGACGGCGAGGGCGCGCGATGACCCCCGCGAAGCCGCTGCGGGGCCGCCCGGGCTTCTTCGGCCGCTGGCGCACCATGGGCACCATCGGCGTGCGCATGATGTTCCACGACCGGCTCAAGCTGGCGGGCACGCTGCTGGGCGTGGTCTTCGCGGTGGTGCTGGGCAACTTTCAGGTCGGCACCTTCCTCTCGCTGCTCTTCAAGAACCGCATGTTCGTCGAGAGCGCGCAGGTCGACGTGTGGGTCGCGGCTCCGGGCACGCGGCAATTTCAGGCGGCCACGCCGCTGAGCGACGCGCACCTCAACCGCGCGCGCGCCACTCCGGGCGTGGCGTGGGCGGAGCCGCTGCTGCTGCAGGGCGCCGCGCTGACGTTGCCCACCGGAGGCAGCGAGCCGTTGTCGCTGGTCGGCACCCGCGCGCCGCGCTTCGCCGGAGGCCCATGGAATCTGGTGGCCGGCTCCCGCGAGGCGCTGCGCATGCCCAACGCGGTCATCTTCGAAGACGCCGAGCGCGAGAAGTTCGGCGGGCTCAACCTCGGCTCGGTGCGCGAATTGTCGGGCCACAAGGTGCAGGTGGCCGGCTTCACGTGGGGCCTGCTGCCCTTCGCGCCCGCCTACGCGTTCGCCGAAGACACGCTGGCGCGTGAAATCCTCCATGTCCCCGCTGATCGGCACACCTTCGTGCTGGTGGGCGTCGAGCCGGGCGTCTCGCCGGTCGACGTGCGCGCGCGGCTGCAGGCGGCGATGCCCGACGCGAAGGTGATGACGCGCGACGAGTTCCAGGCGGAGACGCTCCACTACATTCTCACCGGCACGCAGATCGGCCTCAGCTTCGGCACCTCGACGATGATGGGCCTGCTGGTGGGCCTCATCACCGTCGCGCTGTCGATGTTCAGCAGCGTGGTCGACAACATGCGGCAGTTCGGCACGCTCAAGGCCATCGGCGCCACCATGGGCGATCTCGCGCGGCTGCTGCTGGTGCAGGCGGTGGTCTACGGGCTGGTCGGGAGCCTCATCGGGCTGGGCTTCATGGGCGCGCTGGTGCAGGGCATGCGCAACCCGTCGCTCACGCCGATTCTCCCCACGGTGAGCCTCGGCATCACGGTGGCGTCGATGGCCGCGGTGTGCGTCTTCGCGTCGGTGCTGGCGCTGCTGCGCCTGCGTCAACTCGAGCCGGCGATGGTGTTCCGATGAGCGCGGCGCCTGCGGTGCAGCTCAAGGGCATCACCAAGACCTTCGGCGACGGGGCGCTCGCCTTCCGCGCGCTCAAGGGCATCGACCTTACGGTGCCGCCCGGCGAGTTCATGATGCTGGTGGGCCCGTCGGGGAGCGGCAAGACCACGCTGCTCTCGATTCTCGGCTGCGTGCTCACGCCCACCGAGGGCGAGCTGTATCTCTTCGGCGAGGCGGTGCACGGGCGCCGCGAGGCCGAGCTGCCCGACCTCCGGCTCTCGTACATCGGGTTCATCTTCCAGGGGCACAACCTGCTGCCGGCGCTCAGCGTCGAAGACAACGTGGCCTTCCCTCTCGAGCTGCGCGGGTACACGCGTCAGGCGGCATTGGCCGAGGCGCGCGAGGTGCTGACCGAGGTGGGGCTGGGCTCGAAGTTGAAGCGCTCCCCCGAGGAGCTGTCGGGCGGGCAACGCCAGCGCGTGGCGGTGGCGCGCGCGGTGGCGGGGCGGCCTCCGTTGATTCTCGCCGATGAGCCCACCGCGGCGCTCGACGCGGAGACCGGCCAGCAGGTGACGCAGCTGCTCAAGCAGCTCTCCGCGGAGCGCGGTCACACCGTGGTGGTGGTGACGCACGACAACCGCATCTTTCATTACGCCGACCGCACCGTGCACATCGAAGACGGTCTGCTCACCACGGAGGAGAGACCCTGATGTCGACCTTGACGACGAGCCGGGTGCAGACCGCGGCGTTCCTGCTGATGCTGGCCACCTGCGGCGCGCAGATCGTCCGCAACGCGAGCGCCACGCCGGTGACGGAGCCCGGCGCGGCCGACGTGCAGAAGGCCACGCGCGAGGCGAAGTCGCGCGTGGGCGGCGTCGACACCCGCGACGCGTTGCCCGTCGTGGCGGCGTCGATCATCGGGGGCAACGGCATCGTCGAACCGGCAGACCGCGAGACCAACGTCGCGGCGCAGGTGTCGGCGGTGGTGCGCGAGGTGCTGGTCACCGAGGGGCTGCACGTGAAGAAGGGCGAGCTGCTCGCGCAGCTCGACGACGCCGTCGAACAGGCGGCGCTGCGTTCGGCCGAGGCCGAATCGACTGGGC
>JBEHYH010000169.1:0-11790 GCA_048498275.1 Myxococcota bacterium
CGGCCCTGGCGGTCGAGCACAAAAGAAGTGGGCAGCGCCTCGATATCTCCGAACTGCTGCGAGACGACTTCCGAGGCAATCATGACGCGATAGTTGATAGCCGCTCAACATCATTCATTGCGATGTCTCGCCGTCGAACTTCTTCGTGTCGCGCACCGGCGAGCTCGTGCTCGGCGACTTCGGAGTCGCGCGCAGCTTCATCGAGGTCGGCCCCGATCAGGTGATGGGCAAGCCGTATTACCTCTCGCCCGAAGCGGTGAATGGGTGGCTCGACGCGACCATCGACCTCTGGGCGGTCGGCGTGACGCTCTACGAATTGCTGACGCTGCAGCGGCCGTTTCTCGGCAAGACCTCGCAGGAGGTGTTCAAGGCGATCAGCGCTTCCGACTACATCCCCGTGCGTGAACTGCGGCCTGATGCGCCGGCGAAGGTCGAAGGGCTCATCGCGCGCGCGTTCGACATCGACCCGGCGATGCGTTTTCGCACCGCGCGGGAGTTCGCTGACGAGATCGCTCCGTTGTACGACGAACGCGTCGGCACGCCGCTCGCGGTCTCGTCAGTGGTGCGCGGGTTGTTCGGCACCACCGACTGACGTTTCTTGCACACGCTCCGAGCGCCGGGTGTTTCCCACTCGCGATGTCAGAGCAGCGGTTCGAGATCGGCAGAGGCGGTGCGCAGAAGATGTTCCTGGTGCTCGGCTTCCTCGCGCTCCCCGGGAGCATCTTGATGCTCTCAGGTCACGAATGGGGCACGGGCATCGGCATGCTGCTCGGCGGAGGGTTGATGCTCGCCATCGCGTTCTGGCTGCCCGGCACGCTCATCATCGACGACGACGCGATCAGCATCGAGCGCCAACGCGGTTCGCAGCGACTGGCCTGGCGCGAGATTTCGAAAGCGGCGTGGACGCGCTCACCGGGAGTCGCCGAACTCGCAACCGACAACTGGGTTCTCACGATCACCGGGCGCGATGAAAAACAGCTCGTGTTGAGCGGGCCGATGGTCGGCAAGCAGCACGCTGAAGTGAGAGCTGCGCTGGCGAAACGTCTACCGAGCTAGTTCGCGTTCGATCGCGTTGATGACGAGTTCAGAATCAGGCGTCACGTCGGGCGCGAAGCGTTCGACGACGTTTCCCTTCCGATCGACGAGGAACTTCTCGAAGTTCCACAGAATCTCGTTCGGCGCGCCGGTGTCGATGCCGTAGCCCTGCAGCGTCTTGCGGAAGTCGGTGTTCGGGAGCTTCTTCGCTTCAGGCTGCGCGGCGATCAGGGCGGCGTAGAGCGGGTGCTGACCGGCGCCCTTCACGACGATCTTCGAGAACATCGGGAAGGTGACGTCGAACTTCGTCGAACAGAACGCGGCGATCTCTTCGTTGGTGCCGGGCTCCTGACCTTCGAACTCATTCGCGGGGAAGCCCAGAATCTCGAAGCCGCGCGCCTTGAAGCGCCGGTAGAGCGCCTCGAGCGCGGTGTATTGCGGCGTGAGCCCGCACTTCGAAGCGACGTTCACGACGAGACGAACTTTGGCGCCGTGCGCTCCGAGTGACGAAGGCGCGCCATCGATGGTCTTCACGGGAATCTGTTCAAGCGGAGTCATGCGCTGCGAGTACTCGCATCAACGCTGCCGGATCAACTGCGCCGGGGAGTCCCGTCACCTGGCCATCACCGAGCTCGACGATGAGCCATTCGCCGTTCGTCGTGCGCGCGAGATCCATCGAGAAGAACCGACTTCGAACTCGCGCCGCGACGTCGCTCACCCACGCCGGCAATGCGTCGTCGAACGCATAGTCGACATCGTCCCAGTAGTTGAAACGCAGCAGCGGTTTGCCGTCGAAGAAGAACTGCCGCAGTTCACGGCTCAACGGCATTCCGCTCTTCGGGTGCACACCGACCTGCTCGAGCCCGACGAACTCGCGGAAGACGAGCCCACCGTTCAGTTCAGCGCCGCGTAGTTCGACGAAGTTGCGCACCACGCGCTCGACGTTCGCGCGATCAGACGCGTCAGGAATGAAACAGGCGTCGAGCCACGCGTGCTTCTCGCTCTTCACGAAATCTTTGAGCACCACGGCGCGTGAACCGAACGTCGTGAGATCGGGGACTACCTTGGACTCCGACCACACGCTGCGCGGCGTGTGCTCGCGAATAACTTCGTAACTGCGAGGAAAATGGTGACAGTGCTCGAACTGCTCGGGCGAATTCACCAGCCGCCGGCCTGAGCGAGTAACGGCGTCGTACAGCGACGCGTACTGCGCGGGAGCCATCATCCAACCGCGATAGATGGCGAGTTCGTCAGCGACGGTGGACCACGAGGGCTGCCGACCTTGAATCAGCGCGTCGTGATCGAACAGATCGATCTGCAGCCCGGCCGCTTTCGCCGCGAGCGCTTCACGTTCGAACGCAGGTTCGACGTTTCGCGGTTCAGCCGGGTCGCAGCAGAGAACGAGTCTCACCGCGCGAACGCCATCACCGCTTCGATGTGATGCGTCTGCGGGAACAAGTCGACCACCTGCAGCGCGAGTGGCTTGAAGCCATGCGTGCCGAGCTCTTTCGCGTCACGCGCCAGGCTCGTCGGGTCGCACGCCACGTACACGACACGAGACGCGAGCGTTCCGCTCGCCCACGAGCCGACTCCGGGAGCGCCTGCACGCGGAGGATCGACCAGCACCCGATCGAACCGCTCACGCTCATTCACGAACCCGCGCGCGATCTTCTCTGAATCTCCCTGCACGAAGCGCACGTTCTTCACGCCGCGCTTGATCGCCGCGTTCTGGGCGAGCGACACCGAGAGCGGGAATGATTCGACCGCGAGCACTTCACGCGCGTGCTCCGCGAGGCGGAAGGTGAAGTTGCCGTTACCCGAGTACAGCTCGAGTACGCGATGCGCAGGGTTCACCTCGAGCAGCTCGACGGCCTGCGCGACGAGCCGGCTGTTCACCGCCGCGTTCGCCTGCGCGAAACCATCGGGCCGCAGCAGCACGCCGTCTTCTTCGAGCGCGAACTGGCCCACGGTGATGAACCCGCCCTTGCCTTCCGCCGGGTGCAACACGGCTCCGTCGATCAGCCCTTCGCGCCGCAGCAGCTCGGCGACTTCACGAAACCGCGGCTTCAGGTTGCCCTTGAAATGAAAGCTCACCGCCACGCGCCCTTCGGCTTCGAGCAAGCGCGCTTCGTCGAGTTCCTTGAGCACCGGAGCGCCCAGCGCGTTCGCCAGTTTCCCCGGCAAATCAGCGAGCGGCTCCGTCAGCGCCGGGCAGTTCGTCACCGCGACACGCTCATGCGATTTGCGCGCGTTGTACCCGAGCGCGCCATTCACCGTGTGCAGCACCGCGCGGCGCCGGTAACCGGTCGGCGACTTCGAGGGGATCGCCGGCAGCAACTCGTACGAATCACGCGTGAGCCCGCCGAGATGTTCGAGCGCCGAAACGACGACCTCCTGCTTTTCGCGGAGCTGCGCGTCGTCATCGAGGTGCATCCAGTCACACCCGCCGCACGTCGACGCCAGCGGGCACATCGGCTCGCGACGCAGCGGGCTCTTCTCGAAAATCTCCTCGAGCTCACCGCGCAGCGCCTTGCCGTCTTCGCGAACCTCGGCGCGAACGGTCTCACCCGGCAACGCGCCCGCAATGAAAACGGAGCGGCCATCGTACGGAGCCACTCCGTCACCAGACTTCGACAACCTCTCGACGCGGAGCTCCAGCTTCACTTCTTCATCAACGGCGCGTCAGGCAACGCGGCGCGCAGCTTCTCGACGAACTTGGCGAGGCGGTCTTTCTTGTCTTCGTCGACGTCGACGAACTCGATGCCCATGCCGGGGATGATGTCGCTGCCCTGATCAGGCGCGTGCGTGCGGATGACGCGGCCCGTGAGATCGAACGGGAACGCGGCGTCGGGCAGCGAGACGATGAGGCGGACGATCGAACCGACCGCCAGCGGGTTGCGCGTGTTGATGAACATGCCACCGCGGCTGATGTTCACCGCCCAGTCGGTGATGAACCCGTCGACCGTTTTGTACGCGACCAGCAACTCATGCTGGAGACGGTCTGCCCGGCGAACCGGCTGCGCACCCTTGTCATCGCTCATGTTGGGCGCGGAGCCTATGCCGGGTGGGCGTTAGACCGCCATGGTCTTCAAATCGCCCGCCGCTTTGATCGGGGCACCGGTCAGCTTCTGCACCGATTCGATCGTCTCGCCGGGAGCGAGCTCGCGCAGCAGCAGACCTTCAGGCGTGATGTCGAGCCAGGCGAGATCGGTGCAGATCGCGTGCACACACTTCTTGCTGGTGAGCGGCAACGTGCAGGCCTTCAGAATCTTGTGCCCGCCGTCTTTGGTCGCGTGCTCCATGGCGACGATGACGCGCTTGGCGCCGACGGCGAGGTCCATCGCGCCGCCCATGCCCTTCACCATCTTCCCGGGGATCATCCAGTTCGCGAGATCGCCGTGCTCGCTCACTTCCATCGCGCCGAGCACGGCGAGATCGATGTGCCCGCCGCGAATCATCCCGAACGATGCCGCCGAATCGAAGTACGCCGCGCCGGGCAACGCCGTCACGGTTTCCTTGCCGGCGTTGATGAGGTCGGGGTCTTCCTGGCCTTCGAGCGGGTACGGGCCGGTGCCGAGCATGCCGTTCTCGCTCTGCAACACGACCTCGACGCCCGCGGGAATGTAGTTGGGGATCAACGTCGGCAGCCCGATGCCGAGGTTCACGTAGAACCCGTCGCGAAGTTCCTTCGCCACGCGCTGCGCAATCTGTTCACGAGTAAGCGCCATGTTCAGCTCGCCTTCCGCACCGTACGGCGCTCGATCCACTTGTTGAGGCCCGCCGACTGCACGACGCGCTTCACGTAGACCGAAGGCACGTGGATCTGATCGGGGTCCAATTCTCCGACGGGCACGATGTGTTCGGCCTCGACGATGGTCACCTTCGCGGCCATGCACATCAGCGGCGAGAAGTTCCGCGCGGTCTTGCGGAACACGAGGTTGCCCCAGGTGTCGGCCTTCCACGCGCGCACGATGGCGAAGTCGGCCTTCAACGGAGTCTCGAGCACGTACTCGTGACCGTCGAACACCTTCGTCTCCTTGCCCTTGGCGACTTCAGTGCCGACACCGGTGCGAACGTAGAAACCGCCGATGCCCGCGCCTCCCGCACGAATGCGTTCAGCGAGCGTGCCCTGCGGGTTCAGTTCGACCTCGAGTTCTCCGGAGAGGAACTGCTTCTCAAAGATCTTGTTCTCGCCGACGTAGCTGGCGACCATCTTCTTGACCTGCTTGTTGGCCAACAGAACGCCGAGGCCGAGATCAGTCGTGCCGCAGTTGTTCGAGATGATCGTCAGCCCCTTCACGCCTTTCTGATGAAGCGCGGTGATGAGGTTCTCCGGGTTGCCGCACAACCCGAAACCGCCTGACATCAGCGTGATGTTGTCGGTGATGTCTTTGACCGCCTCGGCGGCCGACGCGACGACCTTGTTCACTTAGCGCTCCACCATGAGCGCGATGCCTTCGCCGCCGCCGATGCAGAGCGACGCGACGCCACGCTTGAAGTCGTGGTCCTTCATGGTGTGGAGCAGCGTCACCAGCACGCGCGCACCCGACGCGCCGATGGGGTGACCCAACGCCACCGCGCCGCCGCGGATGTTCACGTTCTTCGGGTCGAGCTTCAGCAGCTCGTTGTTCGCCAAGCTGACGACCGCGAAGGCCTCGTTGATTTCCCAGGTCTGCACATCAGCCGTCGTCTTGCCGGTCTTCTTGAGCAGCTTGTTGATGGCATCGGTGGGCGCAATCGTGAACTCGACCGGCTTCCGCGCCGCCGACGCGTGGCCGACGATCTTCGCGAGCACGGGCAGACCGAGCTCCTTCGCCTTCTCAGCGGTGGTCAGCACGAGCGCCGCCGCGCCATCGTTGATCGACGACGCGTTCGCCGCGGTGATGGTGCCGTCTTTCTTGAAGACCGGCTTGAGCGAGGGGATCTTCTCCGGCTTCGCGTTCTTGGGGCCTTCGTCTTCGCTCACGATCAGCGCGTCGCCCTTCTTCTGCGGCACGGAGACAGGGACGATCTCGTTCTTGAAGAGCCCTTCCTTCTGAGAACGGATCGCACGGTTCGTCGACTCGGTCGCGAACTCGTCTTGCGCAGCGCGCGAGATCTTCATGTCGGCCGCGCACGCTTCGGCGCACAGACCCATCGGCACGTTGTCGTACGCGTCAGTGAGACCATCGAGCTGCATCGAGTCCTTGAACGTGACGTCGCCGATGCGGGCGCCGCCGCGCATCTGGTGCGAAACGTACGGCGCGTTGGTCATCGACTCCTGACCGCCGGCGACCGCGAAGTCGAAGTCACCCGCGACGATGCCCTGATACGCGAGCGCGACCGACTGCAGACCCGAGCCGCACACCTTGTTGATGGTGATGCAGGGCACGCCGTCGGGCAGACCCGCCGCGCGCGCCGCCTGACGAGCCGGAGCCTGACCGACCCCCGCGGTCAGCACGTTGCCCATGATCACCTGCTCCACGAGCTCCGGCTTGAGGCCCGCACGCTCCAGCGCCGCTTTGATCGCGATCGCGCCGAGCTGCGGAGCCGTCAGGGGAGAGAGCGCGCCCTGGAACGCGCCGATGGGAGTACGCGCAGCACCGACGATGACGACTTCACGAGCCATGATTTTTCTCCGGGGTGAGGGAAACGTTGGTCAGCCAATACGACTCGACCTCGCGCATTTCAAGGCGCGAAAGGTCAGGTCTGCGCGACCAGACATTTCAACGCGGAGGGTTGCTTGAAATCGATGGCACTCGCGCCGAATCGCTGCGTGATTTTGAACTTTCGCGCGCCGAAGCCGCGCTGCAGATGCGCTTCGAAGTCGCGCGGCGTGAGCTGTTCGACATTGCACATCGCGAGCAGTTGACCCTTCGGTGCGAGCACTTTTTCGGCTGCGGCGACCAACTGAAAGTAGTCGCGTTGCGCCGTGAAGCGGCTGGTCTTCGTGGTCGCGAACCCCGGCGGATCCAACACGATGAGATCGAACCGTTCGCCCTTCTTCGCGAAGCGGCCGAGCCAGTCGAACGTGTCACCAGAAATGAAGTCGTGACGCTCGGGCTCGAACCCGTTCAGCGTCAGATTCTTCTCGCCCCAATCGAGCACCTTGCGTGAGGCGTCGATGTTCGCGGCGCGCGCGGCGCCTCCGAGACGCGCAGCGATGCCGAAGCCGCAGGTGTACGAGAACGTGTTGAGCACGCGAGCGCCCTTCGCATTCGCACGCACCCACGCCCGCGCGTCGCGCGCGTCGAGATAGAGCCCGACCGACAGCCCGTTGCCGGGGCGGATCTCGAACTTCACGCCGAGTTCCTGCGCGACGAGCGTGTCGACCGTCTCTCCAGCGATCGGCAACGGAGGCGCGAGCTGTTCAGGTGATTCGTTCGCCACCTTGCGCGCTTCACGCGGCCGGCGCTTCACGTAGACGGACCGCACGTCATCACGCGCGATGAGTTGCGCGGCGAGGTCGGCTTCATCAGGCGCGTTCCGGTAGAAACTCAAGACGGCGACGCCGTCGAACACGTCGACCGTCACCTCGGCGTCGTCACGAAGCCGCCAGCAATTCGTATCGACGAGCTTCACGTGGCCGCGCGCTTCCACACCGATTCGATGGCCTTCGCCGCTTCGCGTTCGAGCTCGAGAAAATCAGCGCCGAGCAACTGCCCTTCGCGCACCACGACTTCACCGTTCACGATGGTCCACGACGCGCGCACCTGACTGAGCTGCATCAGCAGATGCGGCGTGTAGTTGCCGCCTTCACTCGCGGGGATGAAGTCGTACACCACGAGGTCTGCGAGCGCGCCGGGTTCGACGTTTCCGCTCGGCGTGCCGTAGATCATCGTGCACAGCTCCGCGGGGCCCGACACGAAGAACTGCGACATCACGTTGTCGGGGTCGAGCATGCGGCCCGAGCGCGCGAGGCCCATCACCCCGGTGTAACTCGCGGCGAGCTCTTCCCACAGCGAGCCGGTGCCGCCCGAGCCCAGACCGACGAGGTTCTGCGAGAGCAACACCGCCTCCATGCCCAACGCGGAGCCGCCATCGATCGTCTGCTGCGCACGCGGGGTCAGCACCACCAGCGTGCGCGTGTTCGCGAGTCGCGCGGCTTCGGTGCGCTCAATCGCGCGCGCATGTGCGGCGACCGTCGCGCCGCCGAGCAGACCGAACCGCTCGAAACGTGTGACGAGGCGCGTGTTGTCGCGGCTCCAGGTGACGGAGAGATCTTCGTCACTTTCACCGAGCGCGAAGTGCGCACCGACGCCGATTTCTTCCTTCGCTCTGCCCGCCGCGCGCATCAACGCGTCGTCGGCGCAGAACGAACCGCGCACGCCGATCGCGCCGCGCGCCAGGCCGCTCTTTCGCCGCGCCGCGTACCGCGCGTTCGCTTCTACCTGCCCGACTCCGGGGTCTGTCTTCGCAGACGACGACGCGTGCGAATTCACGAGCCGGAACCCGAGCCGTTCCGCGACTCGTGCCTGCGCATCGAGCGCTTCTTCCACGCACGCCGGCGCGTTCAGATGCTCGACCCCCATCGTCACACCGAGCCGCAGCGCGCGCGCGATCGACGAGGCGGTGATCGCCGCGACTTCGCCCGGCGTCAGCGAGGCCTCGACGACACGCTCGCGCTCGTAGCGTTCGAGAAAAGGCCGCACCAGGTTGTCGCCCGACCACGGCGTGAGCTGCCCGCCGACGAGCCGGGTGTGACAGTCGACGAGACCGGTCATCACCAACCGCCCGTCGCACTTCACCTCCCAATCACCGGGCAGCACCGGCACCGCGTCGTCGGGCTCGACGCGCGTGATGACCGCGCCTTCGACCACCACCGACATGCCGCCGCGTACCCGGCCATCAGGCCGGAACAGGCGACAGTTCTTCAACACCAGGCGGCCTTCCACGCGCTTGAAAGCCTACGTCACGTTCAGCGAATGCGTTCGAACAACACGACGCCACCGGGGTCGGGCGAACGGTAACGCTCGACGAATTCGTCACCTTCTTGACCTTCGATCACCTCGAGGAGCTTCGCGTCGCGCTCCGCGTTGCCCAGAGCGAGCCAGCGCGCACCGAGCGCGTCCATCGCGTGGCCCATCGCCTCTGCGCTCGGCGGCGAATCGCACTCGCGCTGCTCGCAGAACGAACCACGTCTCGTCAGGTGCTCCCACACCCAGAACGTCCGGAGATCGGCGGCGGCGAGGAAACTCGGGTCGTAGCCGCACACGAACGGAATCTTCGGCTCGTGGAAGTAATACATCGGGAAGTCGAAGCAGTTGGTGTTCACCACCAGCCCGCCGGCTTTCGCGAGCACCTCGGCAGCCGGCTTCACGCTCTGGACGCGTGTCTCGAACGTCTCGCGCATCAGCTCCGCGGTGTTCCAACCCAGGGGCAGCAGGCTCACGGCGAGCGCGATCGGAATGAAGCGCTGAACTCGCGGGGTGCCCTGTACCGGCGCGATCACCAGGAGCGCCGCGGGCATCAAGAAGTCTGCGAAACGCCGAACGAGAAGACTCGCGACGAGCGCCGTCACGAAGAGTGCGACGTCATTCCAACGGCGCGCCCGATACGCGAACACCAACCCGATGCACCCGAGCACCAGGGGGATCGATTCGAAGTCGAAGAGCTCCGACACGGTCGGCGCGACCAGCTCACGGCCGATGTGCGGAACGCTGCCCGCGAGCGGGAGCGTGCCCTGCAGCCACGCGAGCTGCAGATATTCGGCGGCGTCCGGCCGCGTGATGAGCCCGAGCGCGAGACCGATCGCCGCGAAGAACACCGGCCGCAACCAGGTGAACCACGACGGGCCGCGAGGAGTGCCCAGCACACCGAGTGCGGCCATCACCACCGCGAGCGGAGCGGACACGTGCAACCAGGCGAACGCCGCGCTCAACACCATCGGTGTCTTCCAGCGCCCTTCGCTCGCGAACTGAAACGTGAGCAGACACAACGCCAGCGCGATCGGTGCGGGGCGCAACATGAGGTCGCGAAAGGTCCACGCGGGGCAACACACCACCGCGAAGAGCGCCCAGAGCGCGGCGTACTGAACCTTTCGGCGGCGGAGCACGAAGTAGAGCGTGGTCGGCGCGATGGCCGAGAGCACCGCGGAGAGCGCCTTCGCGCGCGCGAGCAACGTGTCGCCGCTGCGGAGAAAGACCGCGAGCAGCTCATGGTACCCGAGCCAGAGATCAGCGCGCGCCGGCCCGAGCACCGTCAGCGGGAGAAACGGATGGCCGAAGACCTGAAAGCCGTTCGCGTAGAGCTCCGCCGCGTAACGCGCGTGGCGATAGTCATCGAGGCCGGCCAGCTCGGTGGTCGAACACTGAATCGCGTACGCGAGCCCGGCGAAAACCGCGAAGAGCACGACGACGGGCCATGCGTGACGCGCCAGGTTCACGTCGGCCGCCTGAACCACGGGAGCGCGAGCCCGAACAGTGAAAGCAACGAGATGATCAGACCGGCCGTGAAGCTCGCGGGCCAGTAGCGGAGCTCGACACGGTGATGACCTCTGGTGATCTCCACCGCGCGGAACGCATAGTCGGCTCGCAGCACCCGGGCCTCGACATCATCGATGTGCGCGTGCCACCCGGGGAAGTAGCTGTCGGTCATCACCAGCAGACCGTCGGCGCAGACCTCGACGGAATACGAGGCGCCGCGCAACCCGGCCGGCTCACGCGTGACGGCACTTTCACAGGGGGCTCCATCGCGCGCCGGGCCGTCAGCGAGAAACGCGGTCTGACGAAACGGTTGCCCGAGCGCTTCGTCTTCGATCGCGCGCAGCGCTTCTTCATCACTCACCACCACGCTGCGCTGCACGACGAAGGCACGCGGCATTGCCGTCGACGACGAATAGAGCGCCACGTTCGCCGGCAGTTGAGCGACTCCCGTCAGGTCGGCGAAGGGCGCGCCGCCGTCTTCACTCACGTAGTGCGTCACCCCCGCCAGATCGAAGAAGCCGCGCGACCGCGCCTGCGACAAACGCTCGAAGCGCTCCGGCTCAGGCGCCCCGTAGCCATCGACGGTCTCGAGGCGTTCTTCGATGAAGCGGTTCGGCACCAGCAGCGTGCGGCTCAGCTCGATGATGTCTCCCGCGTCGGAGGGAAAGGTCTCGGGTGCAGCGGCCACCGGAGCGCTCACGCGGCCCTTCAGCGGCTTCGGCAACAGGCTGGCCCCCACCGAAGGCGTCGCGAGAGACCCTGCGGCGCGATACTCGGGGATCACGAAGACCGAGCGCGCGAGCATCAGCTCCAGCACGCAGGCGGCGGTGACGGTCGCGGCGAACACCACGCCACGGTTCCTTCCCGCGGGGAGCACCAGCAGCACCGCCACCACGCTCCCCATCACGAACCATGGCCACGGCCAGCCCAGCAACGCACCGGCTCTCACCGGCAACGAGGGCAGAACACGAGCGCCCGCCATACAGAGCACGACGACGCCCCCGAGCCCGGCCGCGAGCCACCCGCGGCTCACGAGCGGGCGATGCGCAAAGCGCGCGGCGGCGTCGATGCCGAAACCGGCGAGCACCGCGGCCGCCAGCGCGACGCCGACGTACGCCTTCGCGGGGTAGCGGAACAAATTGAAGGGCGGCATCTCCAGCAGCCACCGCACCACGGGCACATGCCGCCCCATCGAGAAGATCAGCAGCACCATTCCACCCGCTGAAAAAACGCGCGTCACCTTCGGCCCGCGCAACGCACCCGCGAGCGCGAGCGCGACGGGGAGGCTGCCGAGAAACACCTGATCAGCACGGCGGATGTCCTGCTCGACTGCGTCGAAAGCCTCGCGGGT
>JBEHYH010000170.1:0-11727 GCA_048498275.1 Myxococcota bacterium
TCGGCCACGAGGTCACGCCAGAGCGGCTCGTAGTGCAGGTACATGACACGATGAGCGACGAACTCCCCGAAAGCCCGCTCGAGCCGCTCCTCGAGAAGGCGCAAGAGCTGGCGCAAGACGCGAACTCCGCGCTCAACGGCGTGGCCGACGCGGTGGGGCTGACCGAAAAGGTCGAGAAGAACCCCTACGCGATGGTCGGTGCGGCGTTAGGCATCGGTTACGTGGTGGGCGGCGGGCTGCTGACGCCGACGACCATGCGGCTGCTGAAGCTGGGCATCAAGCTCGCGACCGTTCCGCCGGTTCGCGAGAAGCTCCTCGACGCGGCCGAAGGGCTCGTCGATGGGTTGTTGAAGAAGTCTGACCCGACGTGAATGGAGGGCAACACCATGAGCAACATCTTGAAGGAACTGCGCAAGCGAATGCCTGATGTGGACAAGGACGATCTGCTCGACTTCGTCGGTCTCGAGTCGCGGCGTTCGGCGGGCGACAAGCTGGTGCCCGCGCTCGCGATCTTCGGCGCCGGAGTGCTGGTCGGCGCGGGCCTCGGGCTGCTCTTCGCCCAGAAGCCGGGCCGCGAGCTGCGTGGCGAGCTGCGTGAGAAACTCCCCGGTACCAAGGGTGCGGCGCCTGCCAAAGCGGTCTGAAACATGGCGTTGATCGAAGCGCCCGCGATCGACTCCGCGTTGCTGGTGGCCGGCGAAGCTGCGCTGGCCCGCGCGCGGAGCGTCGAGACCATCGAAGCCGCTTATGCCGCGTGGGACGAGCTTCGTGCCGCGTCGAAGGCGACGGAGGCTCAGTGGGCTGCTGAACGCCGCCGGCTCGAGGAGCAGGGCCGGCTGCTGTTGGGCGCGGCGAAGGTCGCGCTGGCTCCGGCGGGCACCGAAGGGCTCGCGAAGAACAATTCATTCATCGCGGACGCGCAGGCGAAGCTCGACGCAGCGCTGGTGGCGATCGATGCGGGCCAGCAGAGTTCGCGTGACTTCTTCGACAGGAAATTGAGCGAACTGCGGGGCATCACCCGGGAGCGCGTCGAACGGTTTTCTTCGAAGCAGCCACCGGCCATCGATCTCGCGATTCGCGCGCTCGCGGGAGAGCGGAAGATTCTGCATCTGCGCCGTGTCCCCGAAGACGAGAGCGTGAAGCTGCACTTCGTGATCACCGGGCGCATCCCCAGCCGCTACGAGTTCCTGTTCGATGACTCGTCCGACGACCTCTCGGTTGCGCCTCCGATTCTGTACGCCGATGAAGGCGTCACCGACGTTCGCGCGAAGCTCGAGCTCAACGCCTTCGCCGAGGTCTGGCCGGTGAAGGGCGTGTTGATGGCGCAGCTCCCCGACGCGCGGTGGATGCGGTGGATCTCGCGCGGCGCCGTTCTCGAAGCGGAGCTCCTCGAAGGCGATTCGGCGCGCAACGTGCTCAGCGCGGCTGAAGCCGAACTCATCACCGGCTCGCTGCTCGCGCTGCAGTTGGCCGGGCGCCTCGTGCTGCAACTGGTCCGCGACTGATGGGTACGCCGATTCAGAGCGCCGGCCGGCGTTTCATTCAAAAGTTCGGCGTGGCGTTTCTCTGGGCGACGGTGATCGGTCTGCTGCTCGGGTCGATGGCGTACTTCCGCGTCGGGCGCCGGGAACTGAATGAAGACCCGCGTTGGCACGCGTTGCCGCGCTACTGGCTCGAGTCGCTCGAGCTCAGCACCGCCGACTGGCGCGCGCGCGCGTTGGGCGGGCAGAGCGAGCGCCCTGACGACGTGGTGCTGGTGAACATCGACGAGGAGACGATCAACAACGCGCGCGAATCAGAACACCCGGAATGGGCGATGCGCCCCTGGCCGCGCGAATTGCTCGGCGGCGTCATCACGCAGCTCCTCCGCGAAGGGGCGAGCCGTGTGTATGTCGACGGCTCGTTCATCGACGTCTCGCCACGCTCGGTGGAAGACGACGTGCGCTTCGGGGAGCTCCTCGCGAAGCAGAGCGGGAAGGTGGTGTTGCCGTTCGAATGGCATCGCGATTCTCGCCGGCCGCCCGATCGCGCGATGACACCGTTCCTCTTGAAGGTGGCGGAGGCCGGCACGCGCGAAGAGACCTGGCCCACGCTGCGGAAGATCCTGGGCGCGCGCGCCACCGCGTATCGCACCGAGAAAGACGGCCGCTTCTCGTTGTGGGCCGGGGCGACCAGCGAAGCGCGCCGCAAGGAGCTCGTCGCGCAGCTCGACGTGAAGGGCGCGCCTGTCACCCGCTCGCTGGGCATCGATGACGACGCGGCGGAGGTGACGCCAGACACGCTGCTGATCGAGCTCGCGGCGGTGAACGCGGTCGGGTTCACGCACGCGAATCTGCTGACCGCCGGCGCCATCGATGCACCCGTCGCGCCGGTGCTCGCGCCGGGCGTCACCTTCGCGAACGGCCGAATGCTCTCTGACGCTGATGGCACCGTCCGCAACGTTGCGCTGCTGATCTCCACGCGCACGGTGTTGTTGCCGACGTTCGCGCTCGTCGCGCGGAAGGGGCCGTACGCGTGGTCGGAGAACACGCTCACCTCGGAAGGCGCGCCTCCATTGCCCGTCGACAATGAGGGCTTCCTCGCGCTGCGCTGGAGCGCCGATGACGCCGGCCGCACCGGGCGCGGCACCATGAAGCGCGCCATCCCCGCGTGGCGATTGCTGCTCAACAAGGAAGACGACGACGCGGGCCGCGGCGTTCGTCACTATGACAACGAGCTGAAAGACCGCATCGTGGTGCTGGTCGATGAACGCACCACGCAGCGGGTGCAGACCGCGCTCGGCTCACTCACGCGCGGCGCCGTCTGGGCACAGGCGATCTCCAACGCGAGAAAGGGTGAGGGCATCACCCGCGTCGAGCCGCGCGATGACTTCTGGCTCACGATCGCGCTCGCGTTCACCGGCGCGGTCCTCGCCGTCGCCTGGTCGAGCCTCACGCGCCGGCCGGGCTGGCTCGCGTGGATCGCCACCATCGGCGTCGTCTTCGCGGTGCACGCGTTGATCGCCCGGCAGATGTACGTCACGCAGGCGCGGCAGGTGGCGATGGTGGCGCCGGTGCTGGCGTGTTCACTGACCTTCCTCGCGTCGCTCGGTTACGCGGGCACGCTCGAGCGCAGCCTGCGCGACTTCACGCTGCGCACGCTCGGCAGCGCGGTGCGCGCCGACGTGATGACCCGCGTCGAACGCGATCTCGCGCTGATGCAGCCGGAGCGCCGCGAGCTGACGCTCTTCTTCTCCGACATCGAGGGCTTCACCGCGGTCTCCAACGAGAAAGAGCCGCGCGTGGTCGCGAAGATCCTCCGCGAATACCTGAGCGCGATGACCGACGTGGTGTTGGACAAGGGCGGTCACGTCGACAAGTACCTGGGCGATGGCGTGATGGCGTTCTGGGGCGCGCCGGTCTCGAACCCCGACGACGCGGAGTCGGCGTGTGAGGCCGCGCTCCAGATGCACGCCGTCTTCGAGAAGCACGCCCCCGCGTGGGACAAGCTCGCCGGCCGGAAGTTGATTCTGCGCGCGGGTCTCGAGACGGGTGATGCCGTCGTCGGCGAGATGGGGACCAGCCACCGCGTGAACTACACGGTGATGGGCGAGCCCGTGGCGACCGCCTTCCGCCTCGAGTCGCTGGCCAAGCACTACGGCGTTCGTACCTTGTGCGGCGAGACGCTCTTCGAAGAAGCGAAAGACACGTACCTCTTCCGCTCCGTCGACGTCGTGCGCTTCGGGCGAAGCGGGCAGTTGCTCAAGATCTACGAGCTGCTGTGCCCGCTCGAGAGAGCCGACGACTTCAACTGGGCGCTCGGCCATGAGCTCGCCTGGCGCGCGTGGAGAGAAAGGAAGTTCCAGGAAGCGCTCACCGGCTTCACCGAGCTCCAGAAGACCCGGCCGGACGACGCGGTGATCACCCGGTACGTCAAGCGGTGCCAGCGGGCGCTCGAGGCGCCACCACCCGACGATTGGGAGGGCGTCGTCGAAGATTTGGAGTAGGGAAAGCGCACCATGCAACTCAAAGACCTCAAGATCATCGTCACCGGTGGCGCCGCGGGCATGGGCGCTCACTTTGCGAAGCGTCTCCTCGAAGCCGGCGCGAAGGTCGCCGTGGGTGACGTGAACGAGAAGCTGCTCGCGGAGCTCCCGAAGGAGATCAAGACGCGCAAGCTCGACGTCAGCAACGAAGCCGACGTGATCGCGTTCGTCGAATGGGCGAACAAGGAGCTCGGCGGCCTCAACGGGCTCATCAATAACGCGGGCATCCTCCGCGACGGGCTGCTGGTGAAGAAAGATCGCGAGACCGGCAAGATCTCGAAGCTCTCGACCGAGCAGTTCAACGCCGTCATCAACGTGAACCTCACCGGCGCCACGCTGATGGTGCGCGAGGTCGTCGCGAAGATGGCGGAGACCGAGCAGAAGCCCGGCGTGATCGTGAACATGTCGTCGATCGCCCGTCACGGGAACCGCGGTCAGTCGAACTACGTGTCGGCGAAGGCGGCGCTCGCGGCGAACACCGTCACCTGGTCGCGTGAGTTCGCGCCGTTCGGCATCCGCGTCGGCGCGGTGGCTCCGGGCATGGTGGAAACGCCGATGACCTCGGGCATGAACCAGAAGGCGCTCTCGGCGTTCGTCGAGAAGATCCCCGTCGGGCGCATCGGCCAGCCGGAAGACCTGTGGCTGGCGGTGAAGTTCATCCTCGAGTGCGATTACTTCAACGGCCGCACCATCGACGTCGATGGCGGTCTCGGAATGTAATTCGTGGAGCCGTTCTTCAAATACGAGGGCCTCGGCAACGACTTCGTGGTGATTGATCGCCGCGGAGCCGCCGACGTCGACGCGGACCTCACGAAGCGGCTGTGCGATCGCCACTTCGGCATCGGCGCAGACGGCGTGTTGTCGATCCTCTCCGAAGACGGCACCGCGGGCCGCATGGTGGTGCACAACGCCGATGGGTCGATCGCCGAGATGTGCGGCAACGGCCTGCGCTGCGTGGTGAAGCACCTGGCCGAACGTGATGGTGGCAAGCCCTCGAAGCTCCGCGTCGCGACCGGCGCGGGCGTGCTCGAGAGCGACATCGAATGGAAGGGCGCCGAGGTCGATCGCGTCACCGTGGCGATGGGCCCGGCGATGTTGAAGGCCGCGGGTCTGCCGATGGGCTGCCCGTTCGTGCGTCAGGTGATCGAAGGCGTGGTCGGCACCGCGGTGAGCATGGGCAACCCGCACCTGGTGCTGCTCGACACGCCGCCGGCTGAAGCCGCGCGCCTTGGGCCAGTTCTCGAGAACCACCTCTTCTTCAAGCACCGCACCAACGTGGAGTTCGTCGAGCCGCGCGCTGAAGGCGGCCTGCGCGTGAAGGTGTGGGAGCGCGGCGTCGGCCTCACGCTCGCGTGCGGCACCGGCGCGTGCGCGACCGTCGCGGCGAGCGCCCTGGCTGGCCGGAGCCCGTTCGATGAATGGGTGCCGGTGGAGCTCCCCGGCGGCGTGTTGGACATCAAGGTCGCCCGGGATCTCTCGCAGGTCTGGCTGCGTGGCCCGGTCCACTTCGTGTTCGAGGGCCGCATTCCGTGACCCTCGTCGAGCGGTGCCTCGCCATTTCCGGAGTGACGGAGATCGAAACGCTTCAGGAGCGCGTGCTCTCGGAGCTGGCGACGCTCGTCGCGGCGCAGTCGGGCGCGTTGTGGGTGACGACCGAGCGCGTGGGGCTGCGGCTGCGTGCCTGGCGCGGCTTGATGGATCGCGCGGCCTTGCCCGAGCTCGTCGACCCGGCGCTGGTGCAGCCGCAGTCGTGGACCGCCGGTGATTCGCTGCTGGTTCCACTCGCGGTTCCCGATGGTGAGCTCGTCGGGCTCGTTCAACTGTCACACCCCCTCGCGGGCACGTTCTCTGACGAGCTGTTGCACGCGTGCGACACGTTCTCGAACTTCGCGGCGACCGCGCTCCGTACCGCGCTTCGCTTCGCGCAACTGCAGCGGCAGGGCCTGCGCGATCGAGAAACGGGCGCGTACACGCTGTCGTACTTCTCCGATTACGCGACGAAGGAGATCTACAAGGCCCGCCGTTACGGCCGCGCGTTCTCCCTGCTGACCTTCTCGTTGGACAACCTGAACGCGATTCGCACGCGGCTCGGGCACAACTCGGTTCGTCAGGCGCAGCAAATCATCCTGCGCGTGCTGGGGCATGTGATTCGCGACTCCGACGTGGTCGCGCGCGCGACGGAGCAGGAGTTTCACGTGCTGCTCCCCGAGACCGATTACTTCGGTGGGCTGATGTTCTTGCGGCGCGCGCTCACCGCGGTCGCAGAAGAGCCCGACGCGAAGGTGCTCGAAGCGAAGTTGTCGTTGGGGCTGACGGGGGGAGTCGCGACGTTTCCGCGAGATGGTGACGACTTCGACGAGCTGCTCGTGTGCTGCCGCCGGCGGATGGATGAGCGCCGTGGCTCGCTGCATCACCATCTGCGCCTCGAGCCGCTGCCGTTCTGGGACGAGGTCGAGCTGCTGCTGGGCAATTCGAAGAGCCCGAAGCTGCCGGAGTCGCAGGGTGAACCTTCGCGCCGCGGCAAGGTCGCAGACGTTCTCTTCGAAGAGCTGCAGGCCGAGATCGGCCGCGAGTTCCTCCGAGACCCGATGGCGCGCGGGCTGCTGTACGTCGGTGGGCCGAACGTGAAGGCTGATCTGCCGATCATCCGCGCGCTCGACAATGCGCCGGGCGACTTCGCGCCGCGCGTCTACGTGCTGGGCCGTCACGCCGACCTGCAGGAACACCCCGCGATGACGCCGGTGTTCCTCGAGGGCGATGACCGTCTCGCACGGCACGAGTTTTTGTTGTGGATGGGCGATGGCTCCGCGTACGCGTTGTTGCAGCGGCGTGGGCGCGGCGCGACCTGGGGCTTTCACACGTCTGACCCGACGCTGGTCGAGGGCTTGGTCTCGAAACTTCAAACTGCGTACGACCTGCAGCCGTACTGACCGATGGCGACCTCGCGCAAAGTGCTTCTGGCAGACCCCGATGTCGGCGCGGTGAGAGCGCTGACCAAGGCGCTCCGCGCGCGCGGCTATCAGGTGCAGTACGCGCCCGACGGTTCCAAGGCGCTCGAGGTCTCCGTTCTCCGTCACCCCGACGTGATTCTCTTCGACGAGAACTGCACGTTGATCGAGGCGCGGAGCTTCATTCAGATCCTCGGCTCGAACCCGCGCACCGAAGACATCCCCGTCGTCGTCACCACCTCGGCGCGCGATTCAGATCGCTTCCGCCAGTTGCGTGAAGGCGTGCTGACCAAGCCGTTCAACATCGACGAGGTGATCGCGCGCATCGATCACCTCTGCCGGCGTGGTGAAGCGGCTCAGCAACTGCGCGGCGACTCGCAGGAAATCGAAGGCGGTCTGAGTCAACTGCCGTTGCCCGACCTGATGCAGATCATGGCGATGAACCGGCGCACCGGTCGGCTCTCGCTGCATCACGGGCAGGAACGCGGAGAGATCCTGATCTCCGATGGCCGCCCGGTGAACGCGCGCGTCCGCGACATCGAGGGTGAGAAGGCGCTGTTCCGCCTCGTCGGTTGGCGCGACGGCACGTTCTCCTTCAAGCCCGGCCCGGCGCCGGCGCGTTCGAAGATCGATCGCTCGATGGAAGACGCGTTGATGGAAGGCATGCGTCAGACCGACGAGCGTGAACGGCTCCTGGGTCAACTGCCGCCGCTGAATCAATCGCTCGCGCTGGTGCCCGGAGCGAGTGACGTCATCGAGCCGCACCCGGTGACGAAGGAGATCCTCCGGGTGTTGAACCAGCCGCGGAAGTTGAGCGAGCTGCTCGACCTCGCCGACGCGCCTGATCTCGATCTGCTCGGCGCGCTGATCCCGCTCATCGAGAAGGGCGTGATTCAGAGGTTCGACGCCGAAGCGAGCGATGAGCCGCCCTTGCTCGGCGCCGCCGAGGTGCACGCGCTTCGCGGTCGATTGCTGCGGGGCAGGGCGCATCGCAACACGCTGGTCGCGAAGATCGTGCTCGCCGGCATCGGCCCGAAGGCGGGGCGCTGGTTCATGCGTTCGCTGAAAGGCCTGAAGAGCTTCACCGCCGACCCCGCGAGTCTGCGATCGAGCTTCGGCACGCTCGGCACGCTGGAAGTCAGCGACGTGTTGAAGATCGACTTCGTGTTCGCGCCCGTCGCTGAGGCGGCGCGCCCGCTGTGGCGGCCGTTTCTCTCCGCGTCGCTCGGCGTGCTGGTGCTCGAAGATTCAGACCCCGTGCTGCGGCTCGCGCATTTCTGCGCGTTCGATCTGCGCATGCCGGTGGTGGTCGCGCTCGGTGCTGCGGCTGGTGGTCTCAATTCGATGAACGCGCTGCCTGAAGAACTGCGCGCGGCTCCGGCTGGAGCGGTGACCGTCGACACCGACATCGCGACCGCGGTTCGCACGCTGTTGCTCGCGGGCATGCACCCGCCGGTCGAGACGTCTGACCTCAGCTTCGACTCGTAGAGAACCAAACGTCATATCTCCCAGCGCCGAAACGCCATGTATAGGCGCGGCATGTCGACACAGTTCGAATCGAAGCGTTGGTTGGTGGTGGTCGCGGCAGTTCTCGCGATCAGTGGCTGCAACCCGGGTGACGGTAACGACGCGGGCTCGACGTGTGGTGATGGAGTCGTCTCCAGACCCGAGAGCTGCGACGACGGCAATCGCACGGACGGCGACGGTTGCTCGCTCATGTGCGCGATCGAAGAAGGGTGGAGCTGCCCTCAAGCCGGCGGCGCGTGTTCGAAGGTCGCGTGCACGGGCATGCCTTGTCAGAACGGCGCAACGTGCAGCGAGGCCGACGGCGGGTACACGTGCGCGTGCCCCACGGGTTTCTCGGGCAAGAACTGCCAGATCAACGTCGATGACTGCTCGCCGAACCCGTGCGCGAACGGCGCGACGTGTGTCGACGGAATCACGAGTCACACGTGCAACTGCGCGCCGGGTTTCTCGGGAGCGAACTGCGAGACGAACGTCGATGAGTGCGCCGCGGCTCCATGTCTCAACGGGGGCACGTGCACCGATGGCGTGAACTCGTATTCGTGCAACTGCGTCGCGGGCTTCAGCGGCACGAACTGTCAGACCAACATCGACGAATGCGAAGCGAACCCGTGTTTCAACGGCGGCAGTTGCACCGATGGCGTGAACTCGTACTCGTGCGACTGCGCGGCGGGATTCAGCGGTACGAACTGCCAGACCGACATCGACGAGTGCGCGGCGGCGCCGTGTCTCAACAGCGGCACCTGCGTCGACGGTATCAACAGCTACTCGTGCACGTGCACCACCGGCTTCAACGGTACGAATTGCGAGAACAACATCGACGACTGCACGCCGAACCCGTGTCTCAACAACGGCACGTGCGTCGACGGCGTTGCGAACTACGGCTGCAACTGCGCCGCAGGCTTCAACGGCACCAACTGCGAGCTCGAGATCAACGAGTGCGCGCCGAACCCCTGTCAGCACGGAGGTACCTGCACCGACGGCGTCGCGAGTTACTCGTGCAACTGCGCGCCGACGTACACGGGCACGCAATGTCAGTCGTGCACCGGCACGCTCGCTGACTGCAACAATCTAGTGGCCGACGGGTGTGAGACGAACCTCGCGAGCAGTGCGCAGAACTGCAGCGCGTGTGGCTTGGTGTGCACGAGCGGCAACATCTGTTCGAACGGTTCGTGTCAGGCGCCGGGGCCGATCGTGACGGGCACTCCGAACAGCTTCGTGGCCGCACATTCGCCGACGGCACCCGCGCTCGCGGACCTCAACAAAGACGGCACGCTCGACATTCTCGTGGCGAACGCAGAGTCGGGTTCGGCGACGTCGTCTCTGGGGTCGGTCTCCATCTATCTGGGTCGCGGAGATGGCGGCGTTGCACCTGAGGCCAACTACACGGGCGCTTCGTTCTCGAGCAACGCAGTGGTCGCCGCAGACATCGACGGAGATGGCTGGCTCGATGCCGTAACGGTCGATGGGCAAACCAACGTCGTCGAGAACGGAACGGTCAGCGTGTACCGGAACCTCGGAGCGAGCGCGCCGGGCACGTTCGGTTCGATGACGAGCTACACGACGGGTGCGAGAGGCTCGCTGCATCTCTGCTCCGCCGACTTCAACGGTGACGGCAAGGCTGACCTCGCGACCGTCAGCGTCGGTACCGATCAAGTGAGCGTGTTGTTGAACAACGGTTCGGGTGGTTTCGGTGCGCCGACGCTGACGACGATTCTCGGCACCGGCGGCGCGCAGTCGAGCATCGGGTGTCGTGACCTCAACAACGATGGGCACGTCGATCTCGTGGTGACGAGCCCGACATCTGCGCGAGTCTCGGTGCTCCTCGGGGCTGCGAACGGCACGTTCTCTTCACCAGCCAATTACACGAACAGCCAGAGCGGCCAGACCGCCGGCATCGCCTTCGGCGACGCAGACGGTGACGGCATCGTCGACGTGCTCTCGAACGGAGCGGCGGGGCGGTTCATGTTCTTCTTCAAGGGCCACGCCAACGGCTCGCTTTCGATCGGCGACGAGTCGACCGCCAGCGGCTCCGCGATCGCCAACAGCGCGCTCGGCATCGTCGCGGGTGACTTCAACGCCGATGGCAAACTCGACGCCTACATTCTGGTGACCACCAACAACGGCGGCGTGCGGCCCGTGACCGGAGATGGTGCAGGCGCATTCATCGGCGGCGCTGTGGTCGCGACCGGCACGAGCGCGCCCGCTCCGAACGCGATCGCGTCAGGAGATCTCGACGGCGATGGCTACCCCGACCTCGTCGTGACGCATCGAAATACGGGCTCGGTCGTCGTGATGCTGAACCCGCTCTAACGGAGCAGCTCGTGGGCGAGGTCACCCATGCCGGTGGCCCAGCCCATCGAGAAGCGCGCGTTGATTTCGCTACGCGGTTGGAAGTGCGTGCCTTCGGCGTCGCGCCAGCGGAACGCGTCGAGGTTGAACGGGCCGAAGTAGCCCACGGCGTGGAGCGCGTACGCGGCGCGGATCGCTTCGCGGTTCAGTGACGCGAGTTCGATGGAATCAAGTGCGCCGGTGATGCGCGTTGATTGCCAGGCGCCGAATTCGTCGACGGTTTGTTCGGTCGGCGCGCCGAGTTGAAACGTGCCGTCTTCGCGAACCCAGCCGTGGATCGCGAAGTCTGCGAGCACCTGAACCAGCGGTTCGATTTGCAGTTCAGTTGAGGCGGCGATGAACGCGCGGTCAGCGTCGGTGAGGTTCGCGGCGTTGATCTTTCGACGGCCTTTGCCCGCGTACCCGAAAGGGCGTTTGAGCAGCCACGTTCCCGATGAGGGCAGGGCGGTCCCGTACGTTGCCCCCGGGAGTGTCTGGCCGAGCTCCGCGCAGAAGCGGCGGGAGTTCACGCGGATCAGTGTTTCCATCGACGGTGCGCGCGGCGCGGCGAACCCGGCGTCGACCAGCGTCTTGATGGCGAAGCGGGTGGGGCTCCAGCAATGAATGCGGCCCTCACCACGTTCGCCAGTCGGCCAGAGGACGCGCCCCTCACCGATGAGTGGTGCGAGCGCTGGAAGCAGTGAGCGCACGCGTTGCTCAATCGCCTTCGTCGGCGTGTGCATCTTCCCGCCCAGCGCGAGCTCATCTTCCGCGTCGAGGTTGAGGACCCAGATCACCACTTCTCCAACGCGCTCAAGAACTCCGGAGTGAACCCCGCGCGCCGCCGCGCTTCGCAGTTCATCACGGCGCCTTTCGTCATCGCCGGAGTGATTGGCACCG
>JBEHYH010000171.1:0-11713 GCA_048498275.1 Myxococcota bacterium
GGCAGAGGTGCGCCTGGGTGTCGACGAAGTACATGTAGAAGCCTTTGTAGGTCTCTCGGTAGCTGCCGTAGCAGAACTCCGACGGTTCAGCCGCCGCGGGAGTGGCGAGCAGCGCGAGACCAGCAGCGAAAGCAACGAGCGTTTTTTTGAGGTTCATGCAGCGGATGGTCGTTCGCGCGGCGTTTCTCTGTCCAGCGTCGCGATGTGACTGCCTGCTCAGACCGCACGCTTCCTACGCGGGCGTACCGTGCACTGCGCCCAGCACGAAGGTCGACCACGAAACGGATGAAAGCGCGTCCGGTTCTATCGGTCGCTCCATCTTCAGGGCACGCCATCACCCGTCGAGGAGCGGCCAGTTCGCGCGTTCGGCGTCAGACGGCGGTTCCCATGCATCGGAGGCGCGTTCGAACACCTCGAGCGGCACGCGTTGCGTATGCGGTTCGTTCGAATCGTTGCGTCGCTGCACGCGTTCACGACGCACGTCTCGCGGAGCGTCGAACACATGCACGCTCAGCTCGAACGCTTCGTCGTGTGCGAGCGCGTAGAAACGCTCACGTTCCGCGGCGGTGAGGAGCCCGAGTTCCAGAATCACGTCGGTGCCCGCGCGCAACGCATCGCAAGCGACGTCCCACATCAAGGCGCGGCAACGCTCGCGTCGCTCGAAGTACCAGGCGAGCACGTTTTCGCTCGGGCGTTGATCCGCACCGAACAAGCGCACCATCCACCGGTCGAGGTCGAGAAAGAGCGCACCTGTGAGCGCGCGCCGCTGCCCCCAGGTCGATTTGCCCGCGCCCACGGGGCCGACGAGCAGGTGCAGCGTCACCGGGCGTTGACGTCGGTGACGTTGGCGACGCCGCTCGGGCCCGCGGGGCACAACGCGAGCGCCGCGTCGACTCCGCGCACTTCGGTGAGGCCCGACGTCGTGTCGAGTACCACGAGGCGCCCGCCGTTCTGATCAGTGACCAGCAGATGCGAACCCTGCGCCGTGATGCGCCCGGGGAAGAGCGGCTTGCAGTCGCCGCCGTCAGCGCACGAGGCGCCGCTCCAGCTCGCGGTCTTCACGCCGTTGGTCACGAGCACCACGCCCGAGGCCTCGATGCCGGTGATGGCGAAGTTCGTGTCGTACGTCGCGCGGCCACCGCACGAAACGGCGATGGAGCTGCCGACCGCGGTCACCCATTGCGGATTCAGACAGTCCGCCGCGCCTAAGTCGATGGCATCGACCCCACCGTCAGCGAATACGCGCGCCACCATGCCGGGGCCTTCGACCGCGTAGGAGTCGGGGTTCAGGTTCGACAGCGCGACGTACACGGTGTCACCCAGCGCGGTGACCGACCACGGGCGCGGCACCGGCGAGCCACCATCGAACGCGTGCAGGTCGAGACCCTTGAGCGAAATCTGTGAACCCAACGTCGGAGCTGACGGCGTCGACACATCGATGAGTTGCACGACCTGGCCTGCATCAGCCGCGGCGGCGCCGTACCCGCCGTAGAGCGGCACGTAGAGCGTGTTGCCGACCTTCGCCGAACCCTGCGGGAAGGTGTTCATGCCGAGCTGCAGCTCCGCGGCGGTGCCCAGCGTCAACGGCGGCGTCACGCCCGAGCCCACATCCACAACTCCGGTTGTGTTGTTCTTCTGCAGCACCTGCAACGTGCCGGAGCCGGCGTTCGCCAGGTACACGTAGTCGCCATCGACCAGCGCGTGGTTGGGCACCTCGCCGGTGGTCGTGGCCTCCGACGCGAGCTCGTACACGCCCGACGCCGAGGGCACCGCCTGATAGAAGCGATGATCCGTGCCGTCCGCCGAGAGCAGGGTGCTGCCGACGCGCGCGAGGGCTCCGGGGTTGCTGCCCACGTCGCTCAACGGGCCCTTGATGCCGGTGTCGGGGTTGAAGCCGACGAGCTGACCGCTCCAGTAGCAGGCGGCGACGGCCGGGTAATCGCACACGCCATTCACGCACGTCTGACCCTGCGTGCATTCGACGCCGCACGCGCCGCAGTTGAAGTTGTCGGAGGTCACCGTGACGCAGCCGAAGCCGCACTTCACGAACCCCGCGGAGCAATCATCGACGCAGCTGCCGGTCTGGCAGTACTTGCCGTCGCCACATTCGGTGCCGCAGCCGCCGCAGTTGTGCACGTCGCTGTCGGTCACCGCGCAGCTCGAGGTGCACGTCGTGGTGCCGGGGCGGCAGGTGCACGCCGAGACGCCGGAGTTCTCGATGCAGTCCTGCCCGGTGAGACACTGGGTGCCGCAGGCGCCGCAGTTGCGACGGTCGAAGCTCACGTCGACGCAGCCGTTGCCGCAGGGCACGGTGCCCGCCTTGCAGACCACCTGGCCGGTCGTACACGCCGTAAGCGCGAGGGTGCTGCACACGAGAAACCACTTCATCGACTTCCTCCAGTGGGGCTCCACGAGAAGCCCAATGTCACAAAAAACGCCCGCGGCGGGAGCGGATAGCCGTCGTAGTCGTAGGTCTGCACGTTCAGCAGGTTTTTCAGCTCCGCCGACAGCGAGACGCGCGGGTTCTTCCAGGGCGTGACGGTGACGCCGAGGTTCACCATCGCGCGCGTGGGCACGAAGAGCGTGCCGGTGCGGTTGGTGAATTGCTGCGTTTGAAAGAGCACCTCGGCGTGGCCCTGCAGAAACCACGGGCCGCCGGAGATGCGCGCGTGCAACCGATGCTCCGGGCGGAACGGCAGCGGTTTCAAATAGTACCGGGGGTCATCGCGGAGGTTCTGCGTGTGCGTCCACGTGTAGCTGGCCGACGCCTGAAGCCATTCGAAGGGGTGCACTTCACCTTCGATTTCGAGGCCGGCCGCGAGCGCCGCCGAGAAGTTGTACGGGCGCGCGAGGTTCGGCGGGTAGTACTCGTAGGAAATCAGGTTCGAATACAGCGAATAGAAACCGGTCGCGGAAATGCTCGCGAGGGTGTTCGCCCATTTCGCGCCGGCGTCCCACGTGAAGGCGCGTTCGGGTTGCAGGTTCGCGTTCGGCAGGAGCGTGCCCTGCACCACGTACATCTCGCTGAACGACGGAGGCCGGCTCGCGAGCCCGAGGTTGCCCTTGAGCGAAAACCCGAACGGCAGCTCGACGCTGGTGCCGAGCTTTGGAGAAAACACCGTGAAGGGCCCCGCGACGTCGACGCGCGCGCTGCCGGAGACGACCCACGCGCCGTCGAAGAAGAGCACGTCGTCAGCGACCATCGCTCCGAAGCGGCCCCACGAATATTTCGAGGTGGAGAAGAGCGAATCGAAGCCGCCGTTGATCAGCCCGGTGAGCCCGTGGCGCCCGATGAGGTGCGTGTAGACGGCCTCCGCGCCGGCTGACGCTTCGAGCTGGTGGTACAGCCCGCCGAAGAACGAACCTGACAGCGTGGTGTCGTCGAGCCGGCCCCAGGTGAGCGCGGCGAGCGAGCCTCCGGAATCGAAGTCGTGCTGCGCGCGGACAGAGAGCGTTCCGCGGCCCGTGCGCTGCCAGGCGCTCGGAGTGGGATTCTGAATGGGACCGGCGAGCCCGCGCTCTTCGTAGGTGCCTTCGCCCATCACATCGAGCTGGGTGGCGCCGAACTTCCGACGGAAGCGAAGCAGCCCGCCGCCCTGCGCGGTGCCGTTGTTGACGCGCTCGAGCGTGGTGAGCGGGTTATCGGGCGTCGCGGGTTGCGCGTCGTAGAGGTAGTTGAACGTGCCTTCGCTCCGGAGGCCGTGCACCAGCGCCAGCCCTTCACCGCCGAGCAATGACGCGCTCGCGCCGGCCGAGAGCTGCGCGGTCTGAAAACTGCCGTAGGTGACGTCACCGAAGAAGCGCGCGCCTGACTTCGGCACCTGCGTCACCAGATTCACCACGCCGCCCATCGCGCCCGGGCCGTAACGCGCTGACGCCGAGCCGCGGAGCACCTCGATTTTCCCGAGCGCCGCGATGGGGATGCGCGAGAGATCCATCGAGGCGCCGGGGCCCTGCAGCGGCACGCCATCGAGCAACACCAGCACCGCGTTCGAGGACGCGCCTCGCAGCGTGAGCGTCTTGCGTTGGCCCGCGCCGCCGGAGTCCTGCACGGAGACTCCGGGCGTGGTGTTCAGCAGCTCGGCGGCGTCTTTCGCTTCAGGCCGGGCGTTGGTCGCGTCACGCGTCGAGAGCGTCGCCGTCGAATCGCGCACGCTCGGCGAGGTCGGCAGCGGGGCGGCTTCTTCTTCAACGGGCGCGATGACGAACACCGGAGGCAGCTGCGTGACACCGCCATCGGCGGCAGAGACCACGAGCTGTAGCGCCAGAGCCAGCATTGCTGCCCTCGTCTCTCTTTTCGCGAAGAGAGAGGACGTGAGCGGAACACCACGTTCCGCACCGGCAGGCAGGTCTCTGGCTGACGGGTCTGAGTGACCCGCTCACAGTGGCGCGACCGCGCCGGAGTCTCACCGGCTTCCCTTGAATGAACCTGTCGGCGCAGCGGCTCATAGGGGGCGCTTTCCAGCTCGTCAATGCGCGGCGAGGCCCGTCATTTCAGATGAATGACGTCGAACAGCACCAGCAGGCCCGCGACGACCGCGACGAACAAGAAACCCAGCAGCACGAACAAGCCGGTGCGCTTCGGTTCGACGGGCTGCAGCTCGGCGAATGATTCGGCGGGCGGCACATTCTTCGCGGGCGTGCGCGCGGTCGCCGGTTTGCGTTTCGCGGGCGCGTCCGACTTCGAGCGGCCCATCTCATCGGGCATCGCGATCGCCGTGCGGCCGTCATCGTCGTAGTCGAAGCGCGGGTCGGGAGCCTTGTTGGTGATGCTCAGCGTCTCGCTGGTGACGCTGCGCGCGGGCGCGGCCGCCGCTCCGCCCGATTGCAACGTCGGCACATTCGGTCGCGACGCGCGCGGCCGGTCGGGGATGGTGCGCGTCTCGCCGTCGTCATCATCATCGTCATCTGGTACCGGCGGAGACGACGCCACGTACGGGGTGACGACCTCGGTCTTCTTCTCGCTCTTGATGGCGCGCGGCCGTTGCGGCGCGGTGGCGACGTCTTCGCGGCCGTGCGTGGTGTTGAGCGGCAGCGGGCGCGCTTCGGGTTTGGTGACCTCGGGCGTGGGCTCCATCGCGCGCGGAGGCGGCGCGGTCAGCGGCGAGCTGCGCTGCGGTTCAGCGGGCTTGTTGTCAGTCGACGAGGCCGACGCGCGCACCTGCTTGATGACACTGGGGATTCTGATGTTCCCCGTCACCTCGCCGCCATCGGCCGCTTCTTCGAGCAGGCGGCGCGTCTCCGCGCGGCGTTCACCGAAGTGGCGCGTGACGACCTCACCGATTTCTTCGGGGTGCCAGAGCGCTCCGGGCGCGGCCTTCTCAATCGCGCGCGCGAACTCGAGCGCCGTCGTGAAGCGCTTCTCGCGGTCGCGTTCCAGGGCCTTGAGCACCACCGCGTCGAGCTCGGGGCCCACCTGCGGGTTCCACCTCGACGGCGGCTGCACCGCTTCACGCAGCGCGGCCATCATGCCCTCTTCAGGCGTCTTGCCGTGGAACAGGCGCAGACCCGTGAGGCATTCGTGCAGCACCACGCCGAGCGCGAAGATGTCGCTGCGCGGGTCGAGCGGCTCCCCGCGGATCTGCTCGGGAGACATGTAGCCCGACGTGCCCTTCACCATGCCGACGTTGGTCTTGCCGCCGCTGCGCCCGAGCGCCTTGGCGATGCCGAAGTCGAGCAGCTTGGTGACGCCCTCGTACGTCACCATGATGTTCTTCTCGGCGACGTCGCGGTGAATGACGATCTGCCGGCGGCCGCGCGCGTCGGTGAAGTTGTGCGCGTAGTTGAGCGCCAGCGCCGTGTCTCTCACCGCGGTCAGCGTCAGCCCGACGGGGATCGATTCACGCGCGGCGCGGCAGGCGCGGGCCATCTCGACCAGCGTGCAGCCCTGCACGAACTCCATCGCCATGAAGAGCTGGCCTTCATCGGTGTCGAGCTCGTACACCTGCGCGATGTGCGGGTGGTTGAAGACGGCGGTGATGCGCGCTTCTTCGAGGAACATGCCGACGAAGTCTTCTTCACCGCCGATGTCGGGGAGAATCGTCTTCAAGACGACCAGCTTCTTGAAGCCCGCCATGCCTTTTTGATGCGCCAGATAGATGGCGCTCATGCCGCCGGTGGAGAGCCGGCAGAGCACCTCGAACTTTCCAAGCTGACGGCGATCGAGTGGCGAACTCGGCGCGATGAGAGACGGTGTCGGCAACGCGTCGAACACTCTACTCCGTTGAAGACAGTGGGCTGGGCTTTGTGTGCGAAGCGTGACGCGTGTGTGTCACAGTGTGTCAGCGCGTCATTTGCCGATGCAGAAGCGCTGAAAAACCGCGTCGAGCAGGGCGGTCGAAGCGTCTTCGCCGGTCAGCTCTGAAAGTGCGTGGAGCGCGAGGCCGACCTCGCCGGCGACGACCTCGAGGGTCGACACGTCGAGCGCTGAGCGCGCGTTGCTCAAGGCGGTTTCGAGCTCGGTGAGCGCGGCGAGATGGCGTTCTGAAGTCGAGACGATGGCGGAGGCCGCGCCTTCGCTGAGGCGTGATGCGAGCAACGCGCGGAATTCGTCGAGGCCGGCGCCGGTCACGCCAGAAACACGAACGCCCTCGGGAAGTCTGGAGTCGTTGGCAGTCGCCTTCCCGACGCGGCGCTCCTCCCTGGTTTCGGGAGACGCGCTCTGTTGCGAGAGAGGGAGATCCGACTTGCTCCACAGCTCGACCAGCGACTCGTTCGCAACTTCGCGTCGCCAGGCATCGCGTTCTTCGTCGGTCGTCTGCGGAGGCAGCACCAACACCGCCACATCAGCGCCCTTCAACGCTTCGCGCGTGCGTTCGATGCCGAGCGCTTCGATGCGGCCCGCGCCTTCACGCAGACCGGCGGTGTCGACGAGCGTGACCGCGAGGCCAGAGAGTTCAATGCGCGCTTCCAACGTGTCGCGCGTGGTGCCGGGCTCTGCGTCGACGAGCGCGCGCGATGAACCGACGAGCGCGTTGAAGAGCGTCGATTTGCCGGCGTTCACCGGTCCGTAGAGCACGACGCGCGCGCCACGGCGAACGAGCGCTCCGCGTTTCGCGTCGGCGAGCAACGCGCGCACTTCATGGAGACTCGCCTCGAGCCGCGGGAGCACGTCGACATCAGCGCCCTCGGCTTCTTCGGGAAAGTCGAGCGAGCCTTCGAGGTCGGCGTGCAGCGCGAGGAGCGGGTCATGAATGCGCGCGAGACGAGCGGAGAAATCGCCAGTGAGCTGCGCGGCGGCCGCGCGAACCTGAGCTTCAGATTCGGCGCTGATTAAATCTGCAACAGCCTCCGCGCGAGACAGATCAAGCCGGCCGTTGATCAACGCGCGCCGCGTGAATTCGCCCGGAGTCGCCAGACGCACGCCTTCTTCGCGGAGCAATCGCTCCAGCAACAACGACAACAATCTCGGCGCGCCGTGCGCGTGGAGTTCGACGACGTCTTCGCCGGTGAAGCTCTTCGGGCCGGCGAAGAAGAGCGCGAGGCCTTCATCGAGCACGGCGCCATCGGCGGCGACGAAGCGCGTGAAGTACGCGTGCCGCGGCGCGGGCGATTCCGGCAACTGCGGAGCGACGACGCGCGCCGCCTTCAACGCATCAGGCCCGGAGAGGCGGATGATGCCGATGCCTCCCGCGGCGGGCCCGGTAGCGATGGCAGCGATGGTGGACACGGGCGCGCCTCATAACAGCGTCACGTCGCACGAACGCGCTGACTGCGGTGCCAACTGCTTTTGTGGGAGTGGCGTCACGAGAGCGGCGATTCACGTCGCGCGAACCGGCGACTATTTCGTCGGCTCGTCTGCGCGCGCCAGCTCGACCTGTTCTGGTGTGAGCGGGGTCAGCGCCTCTCCTGTCTCCACGCGTCGTCCTCGAGAGAGGTGCTTCCAGCCGTGATTCGGAAGCACGAGGTCGCGCTCCAGGAACGGCCCCTGAGTATCGGAAGTGGATAGCTCGGAGGGCGGCATCTCCGAGGCGCGAGATGCTTCTTGTGCGAGTTCTCGTCGTCTGGCGGCAAGTCCCGCTTCCATCTCTTCGGGCGTCGCTCGAGCACCGCCGCTGCGGTGTTTCCAAGCGGGGGCGGGAGGGTCGGCTTCTTGTTCGTGGGCACCGCCACAGCCTCGACGACGTCTGGCGCTATTCGCCTTCGCTCGGCGAACTCCGTTACTTCTTTCAGCTCTTCCAGCGTCGCTCGTGGCCCTTCGCTGGCGTGCTTCCTCTTCTGTTTGTTGTTCGTCACGCCCGCCGCGTGCGTTCCACAGATCCGACAGCAACGATGTCAGGTGCGGAGACCCCGTCTTGATCCCGGGCTTCATGAAGTTCGCCTCGAAGTTGAGGGCTCGTAGGAACCGGGCGCGAAGTTGTGGTTCGACCGCGCCACCCTCAAAGCAGCTGATCAATCGCCTTTGAACGGGGAAGGGTTTTCGAATCGCAGGTCAGCTCGACCCACGCGGGCTCGCGATCTCGCGACGAGCACCACCAAGCTGAAGGGGTCTCCGAGCCCGACATCGTTGCTGTCAGTTCGTGGCGATCCGGCACCAAACCTTCGAGCTGATTTTTTCTCAGACGAGTCTCGCGAAAATGCGCCCGGAGTTTCGTGGGTGCGCTGTCAATGCCGGTGACAGCCACGCTGGATCAGACGTCAGCAGGTCCGTCCGACAACTTCACATGCGTACCTGGACCTTCATTGCACTCGCCGGCTTCACAGCCTGCACCGAAGACGGCCAAGCAGCCGCCAAACGCACAGATTCATTGGAGACTCCGGCCTGTACCTCCGGCGTCTGTGGCACGCGGCCGGCAGGCACCAACGAAGCGCTCTATGACCGCTTCTTCGAGCCCAGCATCAAGCTCGCGCTGCCCACGCCGTCGGGCGTGACGGTGAAGGTCGAACACTTCGACCCGACGCTGCCGGCCTACAAGTTCCGCCACCTGCTCGAGATGGGCACCGTCGAAGCGCCTCCGTCGGTCTTCATCGAGGTCTGGGACAACCCGACGCGCCAGCCGCTCGACGACTGGTTCTACGAGAACATGCAGCACCTGCTGCACGAGGAGACCCGCGTCAGCCACCGCGAGGTCACCACCGCGCACGTGCGCGCCATCGTGCTGGAGCAGCCGCGCAGCGAGCAGGCCATCTCGCTCGCCTTCGCCATCTTCGCCGCCGAAGGCCGCGTGTACCGCGTGAGCTGCACCGACGCCGACGCCGAGCTCGGCAACTTCAACCGCGGGCTCTTCGAGACCGTGCTCGCCGACATGGAAGTCGAGGTGGCCAAGTGAACCGCCTGCTCGTGCTGCTCGCTGTCCTCTCGATGCCCGCGTCGGCCGCGTATTACTGCGGCGGTCAGGCGCACCAGTCGGTCTGCGGTTGGGGCACCAACATCTACCCGTGCTGCGACAACGGTTCCAATTGCACCTGGTGGGGCTGGGAAAGCATGTGCCGCAACTGGGGTTTCGCGCCCGGCAACTGGGGCAACGCGCGCACCTGGGGCGGCAACGCGCGCCTCGACCCGCGCTTCGACGTCGTCGGCCCCACCTCGGGCGCCGTCGCCACCAGCAACATCAGCTACTACGGGCACGTCGCGTGGAGCGTGAACTCCAACGGCGCCAGCACCACGGTGACGGAGCAGGCGTGCTGCGCCACCTGCAGCGGTTCGACGCGCACGCGCTTCTACGGAAACGCGAACTACTTCAACACCGGCTACGTGATTCCCCACGGGAGCCAGTGCGAGTGCAGCCCCGGCCAGCAGGACAAGCGCACCTGCGGCTCGTGCGGCACCCAGACGCGCGTGTGCGGCAGCAACTGCAAGTGGGGCGGCTTCAGCGCCTGCGGCGGGCCGGACCCCGAAGGTGGGAATCAGGTCTGCGCGAATGGCTCGCTGGGGGTCTGCGCCGAGGCGCGGAACCGCTGCGAAGGCGGCAACCTGTACTGCCGTTCGCTGACGGGGCCCTCGGCTGAACAGTGCGACGGCCTCGACAACGACTGCGACGGCTCGACTGACGAAGACCACCCGGCGACGGTGGCGCCGAACTACCCGTGGGCTGCGCAGCGGGTCGACGCGTCGGCTCCGCGTGGCGCGCCGGCCGGCAGCACGCAGACGGTGTGGGTCGAGTTCCAGAACGTCGGCGCGCGCACGTGGGAACGGGGCGACATCTACCTCCGCGCGAAGGGGGGCGAAGACGGCGTCTCGCCGCTGCGCGCCGATTCGTGGAGCTCGTACCAATTAGCAGGTGGCACGCCGAACCCCGTCGCGAAGAGCGAGACGGGCCGCTTCACCTTCGAAGTGAAGATTCCCCAAACGCCGGGCGTGCACGTGAAGGAGCACTTCCAGCTCGAAGGGCTCGGCGTGCCGGTGGTGTGCCCCGATGGCGAGCTCGACGTCGACATTCTGGTGCTGAACGAAGACGGCACCGAAGCGCCGCCGCCCGACGCGGGTGAAGTGGAGCAGCCGGGCGTGAAGCTGCAGAGCTCCGGGTGCTCGACGTCGCCGGTGCTGCTGGGCGCGGTGATGCTGCTGGTGTTGCTCCGGCGGGCGCGCCGTTCAGCGCCGGCCCTCGCGCTGCTTCTGACGGCGTGCGGTGACTCGCAGCTCATCACCGCGAACCAGACGCTGTTTCTGCAGTCGACCGAGCCGTCCATCGTCTCGGCGCGCGGCGGGGAGACGCTGACGGTGCACGGCGCCGGCTTCACCGAAGACGCGAAGATTTCCATCGGTGGCCGCCCGGTGCGCACCGAGGTGCTGTCGGAGACCGAGATTCGCGTGCGCACGCCGCCACTCGTCGCCGGCCGCGCCGAGGTGACCGTCTCCGCGCCGAAGCAGCCCGACGCGAAGTTGCTCAACGGGCTCGAGGTGCTGCCGCTGACGCTGCGCTTCGTGGAGGCGCCTCCGCACTCGCTCGCGCCGCCCGCCGGCACGGTGGATTCTGCGGGCCTCGTCGACTTCGACTTCGATGACGACCTCGACCTCGTGACCTGCGGCGCGACGTGCGACGCGTGGTTGAACGATTCGAACTCGAACTTCGCGCAGAGCGCCGACGCGGGCGTGATGCCGGCCGCCGCGAAGCTGCTGCTCATCGACGACTTGAACGGCGACGGGTTCCCCGACGCGATTTTCTCGAATGGCGGCGTGTACCTGAATGAACTGGGCGCGCTGGCGACGGCTCCGTCGATGACCATCGCCGGGCTCGAGGCGGTCGCGCTGGCCGACCTTGATCAAGATGGTGAGGACGAGCTGATCACCGCGGCGGGTGGCGTGCTCACCATTCAGCCGTTGGTCTTCACGACGGTCGACGCGGGCACGCAGCCGCTGGATGCCGGTGCGCTCGACGGAGGTGAGCTCGAAGTCGACGCCGGGCCCGGGCCGCTGACGATTCCCACCGCGCGCGCGCTGGTGGTGGCCGACTTCGATGGCGACCGCGACGACGACGTCATCGTGTCGACCGCCTCGGCGCCGAACGGCATCGCGCTGCGGCTCTTCCTCAACAAGAGGGGCGTGTTGACCGAAGTGCCCGGCGGCCTGCCCGGCACCCCGGTGCAGGTGGTGAAGGCGCTCGGCGCGGGCGACTTGAACGGCGATGGCTCCATCGACCTGATTGCGGTGAGCGACGGGCAGGACCGCCTGCTGCTCAACGACGGCTCGGCGCACTTCTTCGACGCCACACCCGCGCTGCTGCCGGTCGACAACTCGCCCGGCACTTCGATTGCGCTGGCGCGGGCGGGATGC
>JBEHYH010000172.1:0-11706 GCA_048498275.1 Myxococcota bacterium
GCAGCAACGCGACCCACCACAAGAAACACAGAATGCCCAGGGCCTGCATGAACGGCTGCAGCCAGAGGTACGTGCACACCAGCGACTCGACGATGGTGAGGTACACCACGAACACCAGCGCGAGCACGGTGACCGGCGCCCACAGGCTCACCAGTCGATCGAACCAGCGCCACGTGTTGATGATCTTGAGCTCGTCGGCCGAGAGCTTCGCGACGATTGCGGCTCCGAGTTTCGACGCGGCCACGTCACTCCTCCGACTTCAACACCGCGAGGAACGCTTCCTGCGGCAGCTCGACGACGCCGACCGACTTCATGCGCTTCTTGCCCTCTTTCTGCTTCTCGAGGAGCTTGCGCTTACGGGAGATGTCGCCGCCGTAGCACTTGGCGAGCACGTTCTTGCGAACGGCCGAAACGGTCTCACGCGAGATGATCTTCCCGCCGATGGCAGCCTGAATCGCGACCTCGAACATCTGACGGTGAATGACGCCCTTCAGCTTCTCGCAGACCTCACGGCCGCGCTGATACGCGCGCTCGCGATGCACGATGATCGACAGCGCGTCGACCGGCTCGCCGTTGATCAGAATGTCCAGTTTCACGAGGTCTGATTCTTTGTAGCCGGCGAGCTCGTAATCGAGCGACGCGTAGCCGCGGCTGATCGACTTCATCTTGTCGAAGAAGTCGAACACCACTTCGGCCAACGGCATTTCGTACGTCACGCGCACGCGGGTGCCCGACGTACCGAGATACTCGATGCCCTTCTGGATGCCGCGGCGGTCCTGACAGAGCTTCAAGATCGCGCCGAGGTGCTCGTTGGGCACGTGGATGTTCGCGGTGAGGTACGGCTCCTCGATGTGGTCGATGTTCTGAACCGGAGGCAGCTTCGACGGGTTGTCGACGAAGATGGGCTCCTTGTTGTGCGGGAACACCTTGTAGACCACGCTCGGCGCGGTGCTGATGAGGTTGAGGTTGTACTCGCGCTCCAGACGTTCCTGCGCGATCTCCATGTGCAGGAGCCCGAGGAAGCCGCAGCGGAAGCCGAAGCCGAGCGCGGTCGACGATTCAGGTTCCCACGTGAACGCGGAGTCGTTGAGGCGCAGCTTGGTCAACGCGTCGCGCAGGTTGTCGTAGTCGGCCGAGTCGATGGGGAAGATGCCGGAGAACACCATCGGCTTGACTTCCTTGAAGCCGGGGAACGGTTCGGCGGTCGGGTTCTCGATGTCGGTGATGGTGTCGCCGACCTTCGCGTCCGCGAGCTCCTTCACGTTGGCGACGAAGATGCCCACTTCGCCGGCCATCAACGACTTCACCGGAGTCGGGAACGGCGAGATCACGCCGAGCTCCTGCACTTCGAACTGCTTGTTGTTGCTCATCAGCTTGATCTTCTGGCCGATGGCGACGTTGCCTTCGATCACACGCACCAGCATCACCACGCCGCGGTAGTTGTCGTACCAACTGTCGAAGACCAGCGCCTTGAGCGGGTTGTCCTTCGAGCCCTTCGGCGGCGGCACCGTCTTCACGATCTGCTCGAGCAGCAGATCGATGTTCACGCCTTCCTTCGCCGAGACGGGCACCGCGACCGACGCGTCGAGGCCGATGACGTCTTCGATCTCGTGCTTGGTGCGCTCCACGTCAGCCGACGGCAGGTCGATCTTGTTGATGACGGGGATGATCTCGAGGTCGTGCTCCATCGCCATGTAGACGTTGGAGAGCGTCTGCGCCTCGACACCCTGAGTCGCGTCGACGACCAGCAGCGCGCCTTCACACGCTGCGAGCGAGCGGCTGACCTCGTAGGCGAAGTCGACGTGCCCCGGCGTGTCGATGAGGTTGAGGATGTAGTCCTGACCATCTTTGGCGCGGTAGTTCATGCGAACCGTCTGCGCCTTGATGGTGATGCCGCGCTCCTTCTCGATGTCCATGTTGTCGAGGAACTGGGCGGTCTTCTGCCGGTCGTTCACCGTGCCGGTCTTTTCCAGCAGACGATCGGCCAGCGTGGACTTGCCGTGATCGATGTGCGCGATGATCGAGAAGTTGCGGATGTGAGCGTTTTCAGACGGCATGGACGGCGCGCGCCGTACCATTCACAACCGTTGAAATCCATTCCTCATGGCCGCGGTGCACGGCAGACTCGACAGGTCCAACACGTTGAGGGGGAGAAAGACCAACCATGTACCGCTACCTGATCGCCGCCGTGGCCGCCGTTTCATCCATCGCCTTCGCGCAAGACGCCGCTCCGGCGCCCGCGCCCGTGAACACCGACCCGCCTCCCGCGGCAGCCGCCATCAAGCAGGTCATGGAATACTTGGAGTTCGGCAAAGATCGCGGCCCGGCGCTCGTCGACATCGTGCCCTGCCTCAAGGTCGACCAGACCAAGGGCAGCCCGACGCTCAACACCTGCATCGAGCCGGTGCAGAACGGCAAGGTGAACAAGGGTACGACGGTCTTCGCGTGGCTCCAGTGGTACGTGCCGAAAGACGCGAAGTACGACGACGTGACGATTCAGGTGCTGCACGAAGCCGAAATTCGCCAGACCATCGACGTGCCGCTCACCGGCAACGCGCAGGCGGGCGGCCGTCAGCGCGGCTGGCGCGGTGCGAACCTGAGCAAGGTCGGCAAGTGGACCTTCAAGGTCCGCCGCGGCGAGAAAGAACTTGGTTCTGCGACTGTGGATGTTGTTTCTCCCTGACAGAGTCCTCACGAGAGGAATGCATGAGCAGACGAAGCAACAGGTGCTGGAGTGTGTTGGTTTGTGTTTTGGCGGCCGCAGCCGTTGCCGGCCCGCCAGTGCGTCGTCAGACGCAAGACGCGGGCGTGACAGCAGAGATCACGTCGGCTGAGGTTCACGAAGGAGCGGATGCCGGCATTCCAGCTCTCTCGGCTCGCCCCCAAAGTGGCCCGTTTGGGATTCACATGGGAATGGCCATCAACGAGCTTGAGCAATTCGGAAAGGTAACGAAGACCGAGATTCAAGGAGGGACCGTTTTCCTTCTTGAGAAGCCGCCGAAGACCCATCCTGATTTCGAGAGATTCAGCGTGATGGCCACGCAGGCGTCAGGAGTCTGCAGGGTTCTTGCTGTTGGGCGAAGTGTCGACACGAATGTCTATGGGAACGGTCTTCGCGCGCGCTTCGACGCAGTGAGAGATGGGCTCAAAGGGAAATATGGGGAACACAAGCTGTTCGACTTTCTTCAGGCTGGCAGCATTTGGCGCGAAGCAAACGAATGGATGCGCGCTTTGAGGAAGAAAGAACGCATGCTGGAAGCCATATGGCTCGAACAGAACGGAGCGACGCTAACTGACGAGTTGCACGGAGTCTCGTTGGAAGCAGTTGCCGACTCGGACAACACTGGTCATCTCGTTCTCTCGTACGAGTTCAAGAATGCAGACGCCTGCAGAAAGGTCGCTGCCGCGAACGTAAACGACGCGTTGTGATCTCAGCGACCGTCGACGTTGTCGCGCAGTGATTGCCGGCGGCGCCACAAGCCGACCGAGATGAAGAACATCGCGGCGATCAGCGCGAGAAACGCCCAGAGGTAACGCTGTGGAGGCCGCCCAGCGACAAGCGGCTCCACACGCATGGTGGCGAAGCTCTCCGCGAGCCGGGGAGCCAACGCGTCCCACCGGCCTGAAGGCACTGAAGCGGTGGCCACCACGTGCCGCCCTTCGCCCGGCCAGGCCACCACCAGAATTCGACGCAACTGACTGCCCTCGCGAATCGACCCGAGCACCTGCACGCGCCCGTCGACGATTTCGGCGCGCTCCATCGCGAAGGGTTGCTTGAGCTCTTCGTTGAAGTGCCGCACCACCTGCGTCGAGAGCGAGTCGCGCGACGACGGGCCGAGTGCGAGAGACGTGTCGGCGACGAAGAGCAGCAATGACGCCGCGTCTTCACCATCACCGTCCATCAGCGCGGCGGAGAGATAGCGAGTGCCTCCGCCGGGCACGACGCCGCCGACCTGCGTGCCGTGGAAGAGGTCCATGCGGGCCATGCGGAAGTTCGCCGGGGGGCGAATCACGAAGCCTTCCTGCCGGAGCGCGGGCCCGAGTGAATCGCTCGCGGACAAGATGAACAGAAGAAGCATCGACATCGCGCGTGATCATCGTTTCATGAAGCTCGCCGCGTGGTGAGGGCACATTCGCGATGTGCAACACGTGAACCCCGAACACCGCCGAGAACTTTCCGTTCGGCTCCCTGCGTGCTGGAACACGTCGGACGTGACGCCCGAAGAACGCGCACAGCTCGAAGCGGCCACTGAACGGCACCTCCGCCGCGGTGAACTGTCTGAGGCGTGGGCCGCGCTCACGAAGCTGTCCGACGCCTTCCCCGGCGACGCGGCGATCGCCGACCGCATCAAGCACCTCGAAGACAGCCTCGAACCTGCCGAGTGGCGAAAGATGACGATGCATCGCCCCGACCCCTCGGCGGCGATGAAGTCGCCCATGCACTACGCCGAGAGCCTCGCCGCGCAGGGCCGCTACACCGAAGCCCTCGAGCTCTACCGCGCGCTGCTCGATGAGAACCCGAACCAGGAGCTCATCAAGGAGCGCCTCTCGGAGCTGTACCAGCTCGCCCGCGTCGCCTCGCCGAAGAAACAAGGTGTGGATCGTCTCGGCGTGCTCGAGCACCTGTTGGAACGCATCTCGGCCCGCCGCCGCGCGTAACCCGCGACTGTGGCGTTACCGCCATGCACCCGTGACCCGATTGTCAGGAAGCGCTGGCGGTTTCTGGCGCCGACGTCATAGGCTCGGATGTCCCACCGACATGTTTTTCACGCTTTGGGAGGCTTGATGCGACTTGGAGTACTGACCGGCGGCGGTGACTGCCCCGGACTGAACGCGGTGCTTCGCGGCCTGGTGCGCCGCGGAGTGATGGAGCTCGGCTACGAGTTCGTCGGCATTCTCAACGGGTACGAGGGACTGATCCTCCCCGACATGACGATGCCGCTCGGGCTCGCGGAGGTCCGCGGGATCCTGCCGAAAGGCGGCACGATCCTCGGCACCTCCAACAAGGCGAACCCGTTTTCCTACCCGGTCCGTGAAGGCGGCAAGCTCGTCTACAAAGACCTGCACGACGTCGCGCTCAAGCGCATCAAGGCGCTCAAGCTCGACGGCCTGGTCTGCATCGGCGGCGACGGCACGTTGACGATGGCGCATCAGCTCGCCGAGCACGGCGTGAACGTCGTCGGCTGCCCCAAGACCATCGACAACGATCTCGAAGGCACGGAGCAGACGTTCGGCTTCGACACCGCGATCAACGTGATCTCGGAGGCGATCGACCGGCTGCACACCACGGCCGAAGCGCATCAGCGCGTGATGGTCGTCGAGATCATGGGCCGCAACGCCGGCTTCCTCACCGTCGACGGGGCCATCGCCGGAGGCGCCGACTTCATCCTGATTCCCGAGCTCCCGTATCGCGTGGAGGCAATCGTCGCGCGCATTCAGGAGATGTACGAGTCGAAGAAGAAGTTCGCGATCATCGCCATCTCCGAGGGCGCTTTCCCCGCGGGCGGGCATCAGGCGGTCGCGCAGACCGCAGACGAGATCCCCGGGCGCGGCGTCGTTCGTCTCGGCGGCTCGGGCAAGGTGCTGGCCGATCTGCTCGCGCCGCACGTCGAAGCGGAGATTCGCGTCACCGTGCTGGGTCACCTGCAGCGCGGTGGCTCGCCCTCGCCGTCTGACCGTGTGCTCGCGACGATGTACGGCTCGATGGTGCTCGACCTCGTTCGCGACGGGAAGTGGGATCACATGGTCGCGCTGCGCGACGGCAAGCTCGGCTTCGCGTCGCTCTCGATGTCGCGCAAAGACCGTCAGGTCGACGTCAACGGCGACAAGGTTCGTCTCGCGAAATCCATCGGCATCTCGTTCGGAGTCTGAGTGTCGCTCGTCGGCCGTCACATTGGCCGTTACCGGATCCTGGAGCAGCTCGGCCAGGGTGGGATGAGTGTTGTCTACAAGGGCCTCGACACGACGCTGGAGCGCGAGGTCGCGGTGAAGGTGCTGCACCCGCACCTCGCGAGCCGGCTCGAGTCACGCAAGCGGCTCGAGCGTGAAGCGAAGGCCGTCGCGCGCCTGCATCACCCCAACATTCTCGAGGTCTTCGACTACTCGGCTGAATCGGGTGAGGAGGCGTATCTCGTCACCGAGATCGTTCGCGGCAAGACGCTGCGCGAGTTCATCAATGAAGAAGCGCTCCAGCCGCCGGAGCTCGCGGCGATGGTGATGTTCGAGATCGCGTCGGCGCTCGCGCACGCGCATGACGCGGGCGTGCTGCATCGCGATCTCAAGCCCGAGAACGTGATGGTGCGCGACGACGGCGTGCTCAAGCTGATGGATTTCGGGATCGCCAAGATCCTCGACCACGGCGAGAAGATGACGATGACCGGAGCGCTGGTCGGCAGCCCCGCGCACATGGCTCCGGAGATCATCGAAGGCGAAGAGGCCGGCGCGGAAGCCGACATCTTCTCGCTCGGCACGATGCTGTACCTCTTCGCGACGGGGAAACTGCCCTTCACCGCGCCGAACACCACGGCGACGCTGAAGAAGATCCTCGACTCGGTGTACGACGACCCGCGCCAGGTGATCCCCTCCGTGTCCGACGAGCTCGCGGAGATCATCGCGCACTGTCTGCAGCGCCAGCCGAAGGACCGCTTCGCGAACGCCGGGCAACTCCGCGACGCGCTCGGTGAGTACCTGGCGTCGATGGGGCTCACGCGCTCGTCGGAGGAGCTCGCGAAGTTCTTCCTCGACCCGCGCGGGTACCGGAAGGAGCTGACCAGCCGTGTCACCGCGCAGTTGCTGACGCGCGCGCAGGGGTTCATCACCGAGAAGAAGCCGGCGAAGGCGATGTCGGCGCTCAACCAGGCGCTCGCGCATGACCCGCAGAACGCGCGCGCGGTGGCGCTGTTGAATCAACTGCGCTCGAGCAAGCAGCGTGAAGCGCGGCTCAAGCAGTTGCGGAAGGTCGCGCTCGTCGCCGTTTGCCTCGCGATCGTCACCGGCGCGGGCGTCGAGGGGTACCGCTACGCGACGAAGCCTCCGCCGTTCGCGCCGAAATATGAATTTACGCCCTCGCAGGTGACCCTCACCAACGTGCAGTGGCCCGAGAAGGCGAAGCCGATCGAACTCCCTCCTGAACAGCTCATCGGCAAGGGCACGCCGATGCCCGTGAAGCTGCCGCTGATGCGGCCGCCGGAGACCGTCGAGGTGGCCGCGCTGGTCCGCCCGTACGGCTTTCTGCAGGTCGATTCGCAGCCGGTGAGCACCGAAGCGCTCGCGCGGCACCTGCTCAAGCTCACTCCCGGCAAACACAAGTTCACCGTCACCTGCGACGTCTGCGAGGCGGCGGGCCGCACCGTGATTCTCGACGTGAAGGCCGGCGATGAGCTGCCGTTGATCGCGCCGCTCAAGCCGTCGCTCGTCTCGTTTCAGGGCTGGCCCGATGACGCGCGCGTTCGCGTGGGTGCGCTCGAGAAATCGGTTCGCGAGTCGCAGTCGACGCCCTTCCGCATCACCACGCCGCCGCAGGGCAACAACGAGATGCGGCACCGTGTCCCCTATGTGGTGACCGTCGGCGGCGTGTCGGAGGCCGGCGAGAAGTTCGTGGTGCCCGGCAAGCCGCTGGTGATCGTGCGAGGTGCGCCGTGAGAGCGCTCGCGCTGTCGTTCGTGCTCGCGTCGTTGGCCGCGTTCGCGCAGGTCGTGCCCGAGCGCGAGGTGCAGATCATCCAGTCGCTCTACGACACCGGCAAGTACGCGGAGGTCGTTCGCCGAGTCGATGAATCATTCGCGGTGGCCAACTTCACCGATTCGCAGCGCGTGAAGCTGCTCGAGCTCTCGGCGGTCTCTTCGTTCAACACCGGCGACCTGAAGACCGCGCAGGCGAACTACCTCGCGCTGCTCAAGTTGAACCCCGATCACATTCTCGATCCGTTCGCGGTGCCTCCTCCGGCGATCAAGCTGTTCGAGCAGATCAAGCGCGACAACATCGACGCGCTGAACCTGGTGCGTCAGCAGATCGCCCTGCGCGCGGAGCAGGAAAAGCGCGCCGCCGCCGAACGTGAGCGCCTCGCGAAGGAAGAAGAAGATCGAAAGCGGCAACAGGCGCTCCGCGACGGCAGCGTGACGGTTCGCACCATCGAGAAGCGCAGCTTCATCGTGAACCTGTTGCCGTTCGGCGCGGGTCAGTTTCAGCAGGGCCGCTACGGCGCGGGCGCGGCCTTCGCGGCGGTCGAGGGGCTCATGGCGATTCTCAGCCTCGTCTCGTACTTCGCCATCGAAGGGCTCTTCCGCGACGTGACGTTGCAGTTCACCGACCGCGTCCGCCCGGCGGGCCAGGAGAACACGCCGTACGTCGTGACGGTTCGCCAGATCCCCGAGAATCGTCGCACCGAACGCGACGTGTGGACCGGCATCAAGTACTCGACGGGCGCGGCCTTCTACGCGCTGTGGGCCGTCGGCGCCGGCGAAGCCATCTGGAAGCACGAAGATCAGATCGTCACCGAAGAAAAAGTTCCCGTGAAGAACGCGCCGCCGTCGGCGCAGCTTCGCATCTACCCGGCGCCCGGAGGCCTCGGCGCCGGCCTCACCATCAAGTTCTAGAAAGGAGCGCTTCGATGCCCTCTCTCACCATCAAGACGCCCGACGGAAAGAGCCGCAGCGTCACCCTGCTCAAGCGAATCACCTCCGTCGGCCGCGGCGGCGACAACGACATCGCCATCGACGATCAACGCGTGCCCGAAACAGCCTTCGCGATCTTCTTCGACGGCCTCGTCTACCGCGCCGGCGGCGATCAGAAGTTTCAGGTCAACGGCAAGGCCACCGACGAGCACGAGCTCAAGAGCGGCGACGTCGTGAAGGTCGGCGACTCGGAGCTGCACTTCTCCACCGCCGAGGTCGCGACCTCCACGCCCGCGCTCGCCACGCGCTTCCCGCGCAACGACTCGAAAGACCCCGACGCGTCGACGCAAGAACAGCCGGGAGTCCCCGGCCGTGAGCTCGCCGCGCTCCGCCGCCTCACCGCGTTCTCCGAACGGCTGCTCTCGAACACCGACCTCGATCGGCTCCTCGACAGCCTGATGGACGAGTGCATCGACGTCGCCCGCGCCGACAAGGGCTTCCTGATCCTCATGGAGTCCAACCAGCTCCGGGTGAAGGTCGCGCGCAACGTTCAGCGCGAGACCATCGAAGACGCGCTGGAGCGGGTCTCAGATTCCATCGTGAACAAGGTCGTGAAGTCGCAGAAAGGCATGATCATCGCCGACGCGCTCGACGACCCGGAGTTCAACCGCTCGGAGTCGGTGGTGAACCTGAAGCTGCTCTCGGTGATGTGCGCGCCGCTGATGCACAAGGGTGAGCTCTTCGGGCTCATCTACCTGGGCAACGATCGCCTCGTGAACCGCTTCGATCAGAAGGCGCTCGACACGCTCACCATCTTCTCTTCGCAGGCGTCGTTGCTCATTCAGAACGCGCTGCTGGTGAACGAGCTCAAGCTCGAGAACACCACGCTCAAGACCAGGCTCGACGAGCACACCTACGGCGACATCGTCGGCGCGTGCGTGGGCATGAAGGAGGTCTACAAGCGCATCGACAAGATCGCGCCCACCGACATCTCGGTGCTCATCTACGGCGAGACCGGCACCGGCAAGGAGCTGATCGCCAAGGAACTCCACCGCCACTCGCCGCGCGTGAAGGGGCCGTTCATTTCGATCAACTGCGGCGCGATCCCCGAGAACCTGCTCGAGAGTGAGCTCTTCGGGCACGTCAAAGGCGCGTTCACCGGCGCGGTCGCCACCAAGCTGGGCCGGTTCCAGGCGGCCATCGGCGGCACGCTCTTCCTCGACGAGATCGGCGAGATGCCGCTGCAGCTGCAGGTGAAGCTGCTGCGCGCCCTGCAGGAAAAGGTCGTCTACAAGGTCGGCGACAACCGCCCGGAGCCGGTCGACATCCGCATCGTGGCGGCGACCAACAAGAACCTCGATGAAGAGGTGCGCAAGGGCGCCTTCCGCGAAGACCTCTACTTCCGCATCAACGTGGTGACGCTCAAGCTGCCTCCGCTCAAGGAGCGCGGCGACGACATCACCGTGTTGGCCAAGTTCTTCCTCAATCGCTACTCGAAGGAGTTCGACTCACGCGCCAAGGGCTTCACGCCGTCGGGCATCGTGGCGATGAAGAAGTACAACTGGCCGGGCAACATTCGCGAGCTCGAGAACCGCATCAAGAAGGCCGTGGTGCTGGCTGACAAGCCGCTGCTGGGCCCTGAAGACCTCGACCTCCGCCCCGACAACCTGCCGCCGATTCTCGCGCTCGCGCAGGCGAAGGAAGAGTTCCAGAAGCGGTACATCAACGAGGTGCTGGAGCGGAACAACGGCAACCGCACCAAGACCGCGAAGGATCTCGGGGTCGACCCGCGCACCATCTTCCGCCACCTCGAGAAGCTCGAGGCTGAAACGGGTGTGGCACCGACGACAGAGTACGAGGAGGCCTGAGGTTGCTTAACGCAGCGAAAACACTGCGAACCAATGCCATGCAGATCATGGCTCGGCTCTTGCTGTGCGCTGCGGTCGTGTTGGGTGGGTCGGGGTGTCTCTTTCCGCAAGACGATCAAGTGCTGCCGACTCTGCCTCCAGTCAAGAACCGCCCGCCGCGCATCGTCGATGCCACGCCGAAGGACCAACCGTTGGACTTCGTGAGCGGCACCATTCCCGGCAGCGGAGGTCAGCCGTGTGACGGAACCAAGTTCAAGGTCACCGTCGACGACCCCGATCTCGGCGACAAGATCTTCAGCATCTGGTTCATCGACAAGACGACCGATTCGCTCCCTTTCCGCCCGAACCCGATCGTCGCGAATGGCCAGAGCACCCGCACGGTGGAACAACCCAGCGCGAGCGCGTTCCGCACGTCGCTCAGCTCGCTGGCGACCGGTACGCACCTGGTGACGGTGTACGTCGCCGACAACGACTTCGCGGAGATCATCGATGGCGCGGTCACCGCCCAGGGCACGCCGGTCACCTTGCCCGACGGTTCGGAGGTGCAGGACCCCGGCTACGTCGATTCATACACCTGGGTGCTTCGCGTGGGGCCGGCCTGCCAATGAGAGCCGTTTGCGTCATCGCGCTGCTCTGTCTGACCTCGTGCTTCGAGATGATCGGCAAGGGCCCCGTCTCCTGTCAGACCGACAATGACTGCCAGGCGCCCGGTGAGCTGTGCTTCGCCGAAGGGTGCGGCGACCCCGGCACCGGCATCGTGGTGGAGGTGACAGGCGGCACGCTCACTTCGTACGCCGCCCGCGACTTCTCGATCGCCGACGGCACCCTCACCCGCGCGCAGAACTTCGAGATGGGTCAGCCGCTGTCGGTGACGGGCTCCTTCCTCCGCGAATTGTCTGCCGAGCCGAACCCGCTGCACCGCACCACGTACGCGCAGCCGGTGAGCATTCGCGCCGTGGGTCAGAGCGTGTTGCTGCCCGGCATCAAGCGCGTGGCGCAGGCGCGCGTCGCGGCGCCCGAGGGCGGTTATTACGAGGTGCGGCTGCCGTCGGGCGAGTTCCAGCTCACGGCGATCGCCGACGACATCACGGTGCCGCCGGTGACCGCGGAGCAGCTCGTGCAGCCCGCTTCACCCGGAGCGCAGCTCAACTTCGTGTTCGCCGCCGCCGACAGCTCACCGGCGCTCACCGGGCAGCTCATCAAGACCAGCGAAGAATCGGTGGTCT
>JBEHYH010000173.1:0-11690 GCA_048498275.1 Myxococcota bacterium
GGAGATCTGGGTCGGCATCGCGGTCGGCGCCATCACGTTGACGGGTTCGATCATCGCGTGGGCGAAGCTGAAGGGCACGATGTCGGGCAAGCCGTTGCTGCTGCCCGGCCGTCACGCGCTCAACGCCCTCGTCGCGCTCGGCATCGTCGGTCTCGCGTACCCGTTCATGCAGGCGAGCGGTCACGACGGCCTGATGTTCCTCATCATCATGACGGTGCTCGCGTCGCTCATCGGCGTGCATCTGGTGATGGCCATCGGCGGCGCCGACATGCCGGTCGTCGTCTCGCTGTTGAACAGCTATTCGGGGTGGGCGGCAGCGGCCGCGGGCTTCATGCTCGCGAACGATCTGCTCATCGTCACCGGAGCGCTCGTCGGCGCGTCAGGCACGATCCTCTCCATCATCATGTGCCGCGCGATGAACCGTTCGATTCTGAACGTGGTGTTCGGCGGGTTCGGCACGGGTGATTCCAAGCCCGCGGCGCCCGGTGCGCAGCCGGCCGGTGAAGTGACGGAGATGAAGGCCGATGAAGTCGCCCGGCGGCTGCTCGAGGCGAAGAACGTGGTCATCGTGCCCGGCTACGGCATGGCCGTTTCGCGCGCGCAGGGTTCGGTGAAGGAGCTGACCTCGACGCTGCGTGAGAAGGGCGTGAACGTTCGCTTCGCGATTCACCCCGTCGCCGGCCGTCTGCCGGGTCACATGAACGTGCTGCTCGCCGAAGCCGGCGTGCCGTACGACATCGTGCTCGAGATGGAGCACATCAACGCCGACTTCACGAACACCGACGTGGTGCTGGTCATCGGCGCGAACGACATCGTGAACCCCGGCGCGCTCGATGACCCGAGCTCCAGCATTTACGGCATGCCCGTGCTCGAGGTGTGGAAGTCGAAGCTGACCGTGGTGTTCAAGCGCGGCATGGCGGCGGGGTACGCCGGCGTCGAGAACCCGCTCTTCTATCTGGAAGGCACGCGCATGCTGTTCGGTGACGCGAAGAAGAGCGTCGACGCGCTGGTCGCCGAGGTTCGCAAATAGTTGAACCTGAGGACCGCCGCTCCCGTTTCACGGGAGCGGGTTGGGGTGAGAGCCGAGTTCGCTTCGTTGCGAACGTCGACTTCAGCGCGTCTTGCCGTCTTTGCGCGTCACCTTGAGGATCGCGATCTTCGTCGAGTGATTGAACGGCGCGGGGCTCACATCGAGCGCGACCTTCTGCGTGTCGTCGTACCCGGTGAAATCCTTCGGCACATCGACGCGCGACTCCAACGACAGGTGCCCGCTCGCGCAGATCGCATCGAGCGTCTTCTGGAACTCGGCGCCTGACACGAACACGCCGTTGTTGATGGCGACCATCCACCCGCCGTGCGCAACGAGCGGGCGCGCTTTGTTCAGCACGCGCTCCATGTCGGTGACGAGATCGACGCGACCCTTCTCGGTGACGGAGAAGAACGGCGGGTCGACGAACACGCAGTCGAACAATTCCTCTTCGCGCTTCAACCGCCCGACGAGGTCGAAGAAGTCGCCGGCCTTGAAGTTCTTCTTCTCCACCTTGAAGCCATTCACCGCGTAGCTGTCCTTCGCGACGGTGAGGAACGCGTTGTTCAAGTCGGTGTGCACGACGGCTTCAGCACCCGCGGCCTGCGCGGCGACACCGAGCGAACCTGTGTACGCGAACGCGTTCAGCACGCGCTTGCCCTTCAGGTTCTTCAGCGCCCATTCACGGAGCGGCTCGGTGTCGAGGTACAGACTCGCGTCGCGATTGAGCGTGAGCCGCGTCGTGTACCAGACGCCGTGTTCCTGCACCTTGCGCGTGAGCTGCGACTCTTCGCCGAACAGCATCGTGCCGTTGCGTTCCTGCTGATTGGCGGACTCGCGGCGCTTCCACAGCGCGGTCGTCACCCACGGCATCTTCTCGCGCGCGAGGTTGATGAGCTCCGTCATCGCCTCACGGTCACCCGTCTTCGACGTCGCGTCGTGCAGCAGAATCGTGGTGCCGTAGAGGTCGACCGCCACGCGCGGGAAACCTTCGGTGTAGCCATTGAAGAGCCGGGCCGCCGCCGTGTGCGGAGCCGTCAGCCGGGGCAGCCGGTGAGCCAGGGCTGCCACGAAGCGTTCGCCGAGTTGTGACATGGGCGCGCGCCTACCACCGCTGGCGATGGTGCGAACTTCTGAATGAGAAAATCGACCAGCCACGAGACGACGAGGCCCGTCGCGATGCCGAGCGCGTCGAAGGCGAGGTCTTTGTAAGACGAGTCGCTCCCCGGGCGGAACGCGTCGAGCATCTCCTTCCCTGTCGCCGCGGCGAGTGAGAGCGCGAGGCCGATGGCGAACTTCCAGTGCACGTCACGCGTGAAGAGGGCGGCGCCCGCGTAACCGGCCGACGCGATGCCGGCGCTCACCGCGAAGTGCAGCCCCTTGTCGGGCGAGAGCCACGGGTCGTCGTTCTGCGCGTACGCGCTCGCCGACACGAGAATGAGCAGCGCCGCGAATTTCATAGCTCTGCGTCGAGCCTCATCGAATCGGTGAGCCGCAACTCGCGCTCCCCATGAATGAAGCGTGAGCCGCCCTGCCCGAAGACTGCCGGCTCGCCGTCGCCCCAGTTCGCGTTGAGAATCGCGAGCTGATTCTGAAACGCGAGCTCTCGGAGTTTCGGTGTGCGCGAATCGAACTCTTCATCGACCCACGCGCTCGAAAAGAGCAGCAGGTCACCAGGCACGCGGTCTTCTTCGAGCAGGAAATGCAGGTCGAAGCAGATCGCCGCGTTGATGCTGACGCCGCGCCACTGCACCGGCTGCATCCACGACGCGCCCGGAGTCGCCCAGGTCTCCGGCATCCACGGGTGGTGCTTTCGATAGTGCATCAGCAAGTCACCCGACGGCGTTACGCCGATGAGTGAATTGAAGAAGAAGTCGCCGCTCTTCTCGATGAGCGGGCCGACGAAGAGACAGTCGAACTGCTTCGCGAAGCGCGCGTACGCTTCGAACGTTGGACCGTTCAGCTCTTCAGCGAACGGGCGAACATCGAAATCACCGCGCGGCGACACGTACCCGGTGACCGACGCTTCTGGCAGCAACACGAGGTCGGCCGGCGCGACGGCGAGCAACCGCTCCGTGAGCGCGAGTTGTTCGCTCTTCCGATTCCACCTCCCGGGGAGTTGCAGCGCCGTCAACCGCATCGCCGCGTTATCGCACGAACGTCACGCGTGGCATGCTCGCGCGAAATGCTCCTCTCTCTTGTGCTGTCGCTCACGACGTCGCAGGTGCAGGTCATCGCGGTCATCACCGTCCCCGATACGGTGATTCGTCAGAGTCCACTGTGCAGACGCCGAAAGTGCGTCGACGGCACCGCCATCCATCAGTACCTCTTTGCCGACGGCATGCTCGTCGGGCAGGACTTCCAGGGCTTTCAGGCCGCTCCGATGAAGGGCTGGCCCGAAGCGCTCGTGCCTCAATGGAAAGACGGCGTGAAGGCGTGCCGCGAGGTCGCGGGGCCTCCTCCGTGGAAAGACGGGGTTGCGATGAGCACCGCGAGCTCGTGCGCGAAGCGCTTGTCGGAGCGGCTCTGGGGCGCGTGGTTGACGCACCAGAAAGCCGAGCGCGTCGCGGTCTTCTCGGCGGTCTACGACGACACGAGCGTCACCTTGACGGTGCTCGCCTCGGAGTTCCCTTCGACGTCTCGCGTGTGGATTGAAGAGAAGGCTCCGCTCGACAAAGCCGACGCCGCGCTGGGGCGCCTCGCGGCCGCGGCGGAATCACTGTCGGGCCAGCGTGAGCCGTGGGTGAGCCCGCCGCCTCCGGACCAGACGGGCGCGCCGGTGTTCGCTTCGAAGAAGGTCGTGAGCACCGCGGTCGCGGGCGTGAAGTCGTGCGATGCGGCGCCCGCGTCGCTGCGCTTCGCCGCTCCGGGGGCCGTCGGAGAATCGGTCGCGGCGCGCTGGAGCGCGAGCGTGAAGGGCAAGGCGCCGGCGCGTGAGTGCACGGTGGCTGAGAGCTCACACCAGGAAGACATGATGGGCGCGATGCTGTCGGTCGCGACGGTCAAGGTGACGTGCGGTGACACCATGGCGGTCGCCGAATCAGCGGCTGACGCGCCCAACGCCATCGAGGTCACGTCGGCGAACGTGGTGAAGAAGTTGGCCGCGCAATGGTGCCCATGACGCTGGCATGGATGGTGTAACGGGCTCCCCCATGCGCATCGCTTCGTGGATTGAGCTCTCTCAAAGCGCCTACGCGGCCAATATCGCCGTCTTCCGCAAGCTCGCGGGCAGCGGTCGCGTCGGCGTGGTGCTCAAGGGCAACGCGTATGGGCACGGGCTCGAGCCGACGCTCTCCATCGCGCATGCGCTGGTCGACGTTCTGTACGTCATCACGCCCGGTGAAGCGGCCGCGATTCGCGCGTGGGAAGCGGCGAACTCACAGCCGCAGCGTGAAGTGGTGGTGCTCGGCGCCATCTCCGCGGAGCACTGTGTCGAACTCGCGCGGCTGAATGTCAGCGCCGTCGCGGCAGATCGCGGCTTCGAGGCCGCGGTGAAGACCGGCGTCGCGGTGCACGTGCATCTCGACACCGGCTTGAGCCGCGAAGGGTTCACGCTCGACCAACTGCGCGCCGGTGAAGCCGATTTTCTGCGTGGCGCGAACGTGCGCGGGGTGATGAGCCACTTCGCGAACACCGAAGACGTGACGGAGCAGGAATACGCGCGGCAGCAGCTCGCGAACTTCGAGACCGGGCTCGCGCTGCTCGAGGAACGAATCGGTCTCAAGAATCCACAGCGGCATTTCGCGGCGAGCGCGGCGGCGTTGGTGCTACCTCCGTCGCGGCTCGACGTGGTGCGCATCGGCATCGCGCAATACGGGCTCTGGCCTTCGGCGGAAACACGGCTGTCTGCGCGCGTGGTGCTGGGTGATGTGCCGACGCTGGAGCCGGTGCTCACGTGGAAGGCGCCGAGTCAGATCGTGAAGTGGCTCAAGGCCGGCAGCTACGTCGGGTACGGCTGCACGTACCGTTGCTCCGCCGACACGCGCGTCGCCGTGCTGCCGGTGGGGTATTGGGATGGCTACCCGCGCCTGGCGTCGGGCAAAGCGCACGTGCTGGTGAATGGTCAGCGCTGCCCGGTGCTCGGCCGCGTGATGATGAATCACCTCATCGTCGACGTGACGCACGCGGTGAAAGACGAGTCTCCGCTCACCGCGACGCTGCTCGGCCGCGATGGCGACGAAACGGTCTCGGCCGAGACGCTGAGCAGTTGGGCGCAGACCATTCACTACGAGACCGTCACCCGCTTCGGCGCGCATCTCGAGCGCGTGATCACGAAGTAGCGCGCCGCAGCTTCCCGCTCGCGTCGCGCCGGAACGAGATCGACGGCGCAGCGTCTGGTTGCGCTGGCGCGAATGGCCCGAAGAGCACCAGCTCTTCCACTCGCGCGTAGGCGCCTTCGAGCGCTTGCGCGTGCGCCTCGAACTCCTGAATCGCGGCCTTGATCGCGTCGTGATCCCGGTACCAGGAGCGCAACTCCACACGCTGAATGTCGATCTGCGCGAAGCGCAGCATGTCGGTGGCCGTGGGGTTCGCGTTCCACGACGTCACCGAGCGGAGGCTGGGGAGCACGCGGCGAAAACGCGCGAGATCTGCGTCGGGGCCGCGAATCGTCGCGCTCGCGACGGCGCGCAACGGGTCACTGCGCTGCAGAAGCACCGCGCCGGAGTCGCCGTCGAGCGGGGTCGCGAAATGCTTGAGCGCACGCAGGGGTGCGGCGGTGATGAATTCGTCGGGCCAGTTCCCTCGAGCCAATTCCTCGATGGTCGCCCAGCCCGGGTCGGCTGCGATGAGCCGCAGCTTCTTTTCTGCGTGATCGATGAAGTCGGCGACCGACACGAAGCCGCGTTCGAACTTCGTGTTGGAGTAGCTCTTGCCCCAGCGCAACACGATGGCGAGCGGGCCCAGCCACTGCTTGCCGTACTTCGCGAGCAATTCGGTCTCACGCGCTGACGGCGCTGCATCACGCGCGCGTTGAAGTTGGAGCGCGATGAATTCACCGCGCGGGTCTCCGCGCTCGAGAAGAAAGTCGGCGTAGATCTGCCGGGGCACATCGTCGTCGGGGTTCGCGTACACGGCGGCGAGCAGCTCTTCGGCGGTGCGCGCAGGCTTGAGCGTCGCGAGTACTTTCGCTTCTGCCGGCGTCGGTTCAACGGCGGCAGGGAGCGCCGCGGCGATCTCGTCGAGACGTCTGGCGAGCTCGACGAACATCGGCTTTCTCGCGAGGCGTGCCCGCAGCACGCTCTTGATGTGCGGGAGCTCCGCATGCAGCCGGCCATCGCGGAGCCGCGCAATCGTGTCGGCCAACGCGAGGAGAAACGACTGCGCCGACGGCGCGCAGAAGGGCGGGTTCGCGAGCGCGTTGAGCGCGTAGCGCGAGAGCCGTGGGTCATCGATGTCACGCAGCGCCTCGAAGTTCGTCGCGCTCGTCGCCACGCGCGGCGTCACCACCGCGGAGAGCTTCTGCTGGAGCTCGTCGGTCACCCCGAGACGTTCGATGATCGCTGCCGTGTGCGGAGACCGCGTGACTCGCCAGTGCGCGACGAGCTCCACGAGCGCTTGCGACGTTTCTCCGCGCGCCAGCCGCTCCGCCGCCGCATCGAATGCGTCACCCACGAATCGACTCTCTACCGCGGCTCATGGCGGGTAACGTACAGGCCTTGAACCCGATGCTGCTCGCTCTGTTTCTCGCTGCGTTGCCTGACGCTCCGCGCGCGTTCGTGATGACGCCCGAGGCCGGCGGTCTGACGATTTCGGCGGCGCCTTCGAGCCTCACCGACGCGCGCAAGATGGCGGATCAGCTCCGCTATGAAGAAGCCGTCGTCGAGTACCAGCGGTACCTCGCGATGCCTGACCGCCCGTTGCAGGAACGCGCGCAGGCGCTGCTCGAGCTCGGCTTCGTTCACCTCGTACTCGGCGACTCCGCGAACGCCGAGGCGCGCGCGTTGGAGGCGCTGGAGCTCGACCCGCAACTCTCGGTGCCGTCGACGGCTCCGCAGAAGCAGCGCGATTTCCTGAGCCGCATGAAGAAGGTCACGCTCGGCCGCGCGCACGTCGAGCTGCAGCCGCGCGCCGCCAATGACCCGCCGTACGTGGTGCGCGTGAAGGTGTCTGACCCTGAAACGAAAGTCGCTCGGGTGCTGTTGCGCCACGCGCTCACCGCGACCGGCCCGTTTTATTCGTCGGAGATGACCTGCGCGGACGACGTCTGCAGCGGCGCGATTCCTCCCCCGAAGGACGCGCAGAGCTACACCGCCTGGTACTTCGTCGAAGCGCTCGACGCCGATTCGGCGACGGCGGCGAAGGTCGCGAGCCCTGAATCGCCGCTGCAGCTCTCGGTCGTCGAGCAGAAGGCCTGGTACGCGAGCCCGGTGACCTGGGGCGTCGCTGGCGCCGTCATCGTCGGCGTGGCCGCGGTCATCTACTTCCTCGCGCCGCCGCCGCCCAAATGAGCGACCCGAAGAAGCTGAGCACGATGACGATGGTGCTCATCGGCATCGGCGTGCTGGGCCTGTGCTGCGTGGGCAGTTGTGGCGTGGCGATGATCGGCGGCGTCGCGGCGGGCTCCCAGAGCCCCATCGCGAGCGCTGGACCCACGAGCGGCACCGGCATCGAAGGCGCGTGGAGCTACGGCTCCATCAGCGGCTTCACCGAATACCGAAACGTGGTGACCGGTGCGTATGCGCCTCCGAGCGGCACCGGCGCGCGCTTCGAATTCAAGCCCGGCGGGAGCTGCGAGCACTACGCGCTGCTGCAGTCGTCGATGGGCTCGTGCACGTCGACCATCTTCATCGCGCACGCCGATTGTGAGTGGGAGCTGGACGGCAAGCGGCTCACGGTGAACTTCGGCGATGGCGACCAGTTGCTCAAGCCGTGCGGCGGCCAACAGAAGCGCTCGACGACCGACCCGATGACCGTCGAGTACGGCGTCGCGTTCACCGCCGACGGGCTGGAGCTCACGGAAGGCGCGACCACGCTGCGCCTGCGCCGCGAATAGTCAGCGCTCGAGCGCCTGAAGCGCCGCGAGCTGCACGTCTTTGATCGGCACGCCGGCCTTCGCCGCGAGCGCCTTGCAGTCTTCGAATTCGGGCACCGAGTTGAAGACCGTGTCTCCACGGAAGCCGATCTTCACCCGCACCTCGCCCCACGGCGTCTTCACCGTTTCGTGACGGCGAGAGAGCTCGGTGCGGCTGACGGCGTATTCGCGAACGCCCAGCGTGGTGGTCTCGCGGAGCAGGGTGTCGACGAGCGCGTCGTGCTGCGCGGCATCGGTGAGCACGCCGACGAGATGACCCGGGCGGCCCTTCTTCATCACCACGGGCGCGATCCACGCGTCCAGCGCGCCGCGGCTGAGCAGGGTGTCGACGAGCGCGCCGAGAATCTGAGGTGAACAGTCGTCGAGGTTGCACTCGATGACCCGGAGCGCGCGGCCCTCGCCCGAGAGCGTGCCGAGCGACATGCGCACCAGGTTCGCGCGGTCGGGGAAGTCCTTCGTGCCCGCGCCGTAGCCGTGTTTCTCGATGACGAGTTGAGGCGGCGCGCTCACGGTCGCGAACGCCTTGATCAGCGCGGCGCCGGTCGGCGTCACCAGCTCGCCCTTGCCCTCGAACTTCACCGGCACGCCCTCGAGCAACGCCAGCGTCGCGGGCACCGGCACCGGCACCACGCCGTGCGCGATCTGAATCGTCCCGCTCCCGAGCGGCGGAGGCGCGCAATACACCTTCGGGTTCCCCAGCAAATCGAGCGCGACCGCCGCGCCGCAGATGTCGACGATGGAGTCGACCGCGCCGACTTCGTGAAAATGAATCTCGTCGATGGTGGTGCCGTGAATCGCGGCCTCCACTTCACCGATGAGGCGGAACACCTTCAGCGCGTTCGCCTTCGCGATCGCGCTCAGCCCCGATGCAGAAATCAGCGCGTCGATGTCTTTCCACGAGCGATGCACGTGACCGGTTTCCGGCTCCGTGACGACGACCTCGACGTGCGTACCGAAGAGATGATGCCGTTCGGTGCGCGTGACCTTGAGCTCCCAGTTGGGGACCTTCAGCGTCTTGAGCTGCGAGACGAGCGCGTCGAGGCTGACGCCGAGATCCAACGCACCGGCGAGAAACATGTCTCCCGCCAGACCGCCGATGGGCTCGAGAAAGAGGACGCGCTCGCTCACGTCAGTACGCCTTGGCCAACACGATGCGGCCGGTCGACGGCTTGCCGGTGAGGATGCACGTGCCCGGCTCCTGCTTGAGGTCGAACGGGCGATTGCGCGTGGTGAGGCCGAACTCGTCTTTGAAGCGCGCTTCGGTCTCGGGAGTGCCGTCCCAGTGCGCGAGGAGGAAGCCGTCTTTCTCCTTGAGCTCTTCGACCGTGTTCACTTCGTAGGTGCTGTCGGTCATGCGCTGCTTCGCGCACTCGTAGAGCGACTTCTGCATCTCTTCGAGCAGCTGACCGGCGCGCGAGACGACGGAATCGATGCTGATGGTCTCCTTCGCCTTGTTGTCGCGGCGCGCGAGCACTGCCTGATTCTGCGCGAGGTCTTTCGGGCCGAGCTCCGCGCGCAGACACACGCCGCGCAGCTCGTACTCCGCGTACTTGAAGCCCGGGCCCTTGGTCTCATCGTCATCGATGAGCACGCGGATGCCCTGCTTCTTCGCTTCAGCCGCGAGCGCGTGCGCCTTCTCGCGAACCGGGCCGCGCTCCTCAGGCGTCTTGCCGATGATGATGAACACCAGTTGCGTGGGCGCGAGCTTCGGCGGCACCACGAGGCCGGCGTCATCGGAGTGCGTCATGATCAACGCACCGATGAGCCGCGTGGAGACACCCCACGAGGTCTGCCAGACGTATTCCTTCGCGCCTTCTTTCGACTGGTACATCGTGTCGAACATCTTCGCGAAGTTCTGCCCGAGCATGTGCGACGTGCCGGCCTGCAGGGCCTTCTTGTCCTGCATCATCGCTTCGATGGAATACGTGTTCACCGCGCCGGGGAACTTCTCGCTCTCGGTCTTCTGACCCTTGATGACCGGCATCGCCATGTAGTCGACGGCGAAGCGCTCGTAGACGTCGAGCATGCGCAGCGTCTCCTCGGTCGCCTCGGCCTCGGTGGCGTGGCACGTGTGGCCTTCCTGCCAGAGGAACTCAGTGGTGCGGAGGAACAGGCGCGGGCGCATTTCCCACCGCATCACGTTCGCCCACTGATTGATGAGAATCGGCAGGTCGCGGTAGCTCTGCACCCAGTTGGTGAAGCTGCGGTTGATGATGGTCTCCGACGTCGGGCGGATGACGTAGCGCTCGCCAGCCGGCAGATCCTTGCCGCCAGCCTTGGTCACCACAGCCACCTGCGGCGCGAAGTCTTCGACGTGCTTGGCTTCCTTCGCCAGATACGACTCGGGGATCAGCACCGGGAAGTACGCGTTCTGATGGCCGGTGTCCTTGAACATGCCGTCGAGCACGCGCTGCATGTTTTCCCAGATGGCGTAGCCGTTGGGCCGAATCACCATCGAGCCGCGAACGTCGGAGTTGTCCGCCAGCTTCGCGCGCTTGACGAGCTGGATGTACCACTCGCTGAAATCCTCCGCGCGGAGCGGGAGCTTCAGGTTGTCATTCTGCTTCTTCGGAGCGGGCTGCTTGGCTGCGTCAGACATGCGGGCGCCTATATCTGAAACTGGTAGACGAGGCGCATGTTGATGGCGCTCGTGGTTTCGGTCGTGCTGACGCAAGACGCAGGCGTCTCTGACCTTCAAGAACGCGTGCAATTGACCGTGCAGAAAGACGGCGCGCGCGTGCTCAAGGTGCGTGATTCGGCGAAGGCGAAGTGGCGGCCATTCATGCAGGTGAGCAGCGAGTACACGCTCGAGGTCATCGACCTCACCGAAGACAAAGAAGCGCTGGTGTTGCTGCACGACATCAACGCGCCGGTGCACGCGGTGGAGAAGAACCTGAAGTCGGGCTCTGAACGTGAGCTGCTCACGGCCGATGGGCTCAAGCTCGTCGAGACAGAGGGCGGCGTGGCGCTCACCGGCTCACAAGATGGCGGCGTGATGCTGTGGCGCTACGACCGCAAAGCGAAGAAATTCGTCGTTCAATGACCCTGCGCGCGGAGCCGCTCTCGGAGAAGCACCTGGGTGAGCTCCAGCTCGCCACCGAGCGCGCGTTACAGCAGTGGGCCAAAGACATCTTCGCGCCGCAGGTGATTCTTCAGTCGATGGAGCGCGTGCTGTTGTTTCTGCGTCGCAACCCCGGCGCGTCAGCGCAATCGCGGCAGGTGACGTCGCTCGCGTTCATCGTCGGCGAGCAGCTCGTGCAGCTCGGCGGGTGGAGGTGGATGAGCGTCAGTGAAGACGGCGCGGTGAACCCCGCGATCGTTTCTCCAGATGGTTCGAAAGCCGTGTTGATGATCGACGTCGCGACCGAATGGGTGCTCGGTAGAGGTTCGATTCCCGCGCTGGTGCGCGCGTGTCTCGAGAACGGTGAACACGAACACGTGGTGAAGCTTTGAGTCTCGAAAACGACATTCGCGATCGCCTGCGCGGCATGACGAAGACCGCGCGCATGTGGGGCAGCCCGGAAGAACTCGAATGCGCGGCGATGCACTTCACGCACGTATTGCTGACGTCGCGCGACGCGAAGTGCCAGCCATTCCGTCTCGCCGACCGTTTCCGCCGAGACATTCAAC
>JBEHYH010000174.1:0-11648 GCA_048498275.1 Myxococcota bacterium
TCCGAAATGGCGATCATCGGGAGGAATTTGACGAACAACAGATACATGCCGCTGGTGCAGCTCCACGTGGTCGAGGCGTTCGCGGCCACGGAGCACAAGGTCGCCGCGCCTTCAGTCACCACTACACCCGCGCCCGCTTCCTTCGTGCCGGTGAACGTCAGCGTCGTCTGTTTCACCGTCGCGTTGTTCGCCGGAGCCGTGAACGCGACCGTCGTCACGTTGTCGGTGGTGACGCCGAGCGCCACCGTCGCCGTATTACCGACCGCGTCGGTACCCGTGGCGACGACGTTGTGCGTGCCGTCCGCCAACGTGCCGGTGGTGCAGCTCCACGTGGTCGAAGCGTTCGCCGCCACCGCGCACAAGGTCGCCGCGCCTTCGGTCACCGTGACCGCCGCGCCGGCTTCCTTCGTGCCCGAGAACGTCAGCGTCGTCTGTTTCACCGTCGTGCCGTTCGCCGGAGCCGTGACCGCAATCGAGGTCGCGTTGTCCGTGGTGACCGTCACGCCCGCCGTCGCCGTATTGCCGACCGCGTCGATGCCCGTGACGACCACGGTGTGTGTGCCGTCGGTCAGCGTCGACGACGTGCAGCTCCAGGTCGTCGCCGCGTCTGCCGCGACCGTACACAGCGTCGCCGCGCCTTCCTTCACCACCACCGACGCGCCGGCTTCCTTCGTGCCGGAGAACGTGGGGGTCGTGGTCTTGATGGTCGAGTTGTTGGCCGGCGCCGTGACCGACACCGTGGTCACCGAGTCGCTGGTGTACGTGCGCGAGGCCGTCGCCGTATTGCCGACCGCGTCCGTCGCCGTCGCCACCACGGTGTGTGAGCCGTCGGTCATCGACACCGTCGACGTGCAGCTCCACGACGTCGAAGCATCCGCCGCGACCGAGCACAGCGTCGTCGCGCCTTCACGCACCACCACCGCCGCGCCCGATTCCTTCGTGCCGGAGAACGCCGTGTTGGGGCCCGCGACCGTCGAGCTCGCGCCCGGCGCGGAGATCGCCACCGTGGTCACCGTATCGACGGTGAAGTTGCGAACGTCGCTCGAGACCGAGACGTTGCCCGCCGCATCGGTCGCCGTGACGGTGACGGTGTGCGCGCCGTCGAGGAGCGAGGGCGAGGTGCAGCTCCACGCGCCCGTGGGGCTCGCGGTGACGGTGCACGCCGCGGTGCCGCTGCCGTCGATGAACACGCGCACGGTGCTGTTGTTCTCCGCCGTGCCCGCCGCGCCTGAAATCGTGGGCGTCGCGGTCGCGACCGTCGCGTTCTGCGCGGGCGCAGTAATCGACGGCTTGGCCGGAGCCACGGTGTCGATGGTGAACGTCACCGAGTTCGAGTTGCCCGACGCGTAGCCGCTCAACGTCTGCGTCGCGGTGAGCGTGTGCGACGCGTTCGCGGTCATCGCGTTCGACGTGCAGGTCCAGTTGCCGCTCGCGTCGACCGTCGTGGTGCAGCGCGTGGTCGCGCCTTCGACCACCGTCACCGTCGCGCCCGGCACGCCGGTGCCCGAGATGGCGGGCGTGGTGGTGTTGGTGAACGACCCCGTCGCCGGCGCGGTGATGACCGGCGGCGTACGGCTGCAGGTCGAGACCTGCGGAGCGGTGCACGTGAAGCCCGTCTCCTGCTGACACGTCGAGCTGCACCCGTCGCCGTTGGTGGTGTTGCCGTCGTCGCACTGCTCCGCGCCCGTGCCGCCGTCAGCCAGCCCGATGGCGTCGACGATGCCGTTGCCGCAGCCGCTGGTGCCGGTCGGCGCGCAGATGGAGTTGGGCTGATTCACCTTCGCGTTGCACGCCGCTTGATCGCCCTGCGCGTTCGCCCACGTGGGCAGGCCGACGAGCGCGTTCGACAGGAGCTGGAAGTTCGAGCCGAGGTTCGCCGTGGTGGGGATCGCGCCGCCGCTGCGGTCGACGTAGTTGTTCCCGCCGCCGCAGCCGCCGTTGTACGTGCCCGCGTTGCCCGCGTTCCCGCCGCCCGCGCACAACCCGTAGTTCCCGTCGCCGAAGTACGCCTCAAGCACCGCCTGGCCACCCTGGTCCCAGTAGATGAGCTCGACGGAATACACGCCGGGCTGCGTGAAGCTCACGCGCCGCGTGTCGGTCGCCACCGAGCGCTGCCCATCGAGCTCCATCACCGTCACGCCGCCGATGCGCAGCGAGTAACCGTCGTCACTGGTGACGATGAAGGTCTTGGTGCCCGACGACGTGATGTGGATGTTGCCGCGCAGGCGGAAGGCCATCTTCTCGCCGCCGCCCTGGTACCCGCCATTCGCCGTACACGTCGACTGCCACGGCATCGAGACGTTCGGCACGTGCGTCGCGTTCGAGCCCGTGGCGTTCGCGAGGTCGATGATGGGCGCGATCTCGTAGAACGACTGACCGCGCGTCGCCGGAGTGCTCGGCGTGGTGTTGTCGATGAGGTCGAGCGCGCTCGACAGGTTGATGACCAGGCCCGTGGTCGCCTCCGCCTGCTTCGCGTAGAAACCACAGAAGCCTTCGTGGGCGTTCGTGCCGACCGACGCCGTCAGGAAGTTCCCGGAACCATCTGTCAGTCGCGCTGACGCAGGCACGGCGGTGACGGTGCCTGCGGCCGGGGTTTGAGCGAACGCCACACCTGCCAACACCACTGCGGAAAGAAACGCGACTCGGGGGGAATTCACGGTGGGTCGCCGCTATCCAAAACTCGTGCCCGTCTAAGTGGCTTGAAACACGTCGTGTTTTGCATTCATGAAGCGTGCAAGATGCAACGGCTTTCAGATCTGGTGGCGTACATCGCACAAAGCTTCGACATCTTGTGGAGGTCCGGAGCCGACCGCGCCGGAGTATGTCGCGCTCCATGATTCTCAAAACCACACCGCAAGCGGCGAGCCTGTTGGCTGGATCAAGAGACGGTTTCTCGGCGGCGTGTGACGCGGTGCTGAAACGCGCGCGGGAAGCGGTCGCTGAACTGAAGGCGCTGGCTCCCGGCAATGACGCGCGCGTGGTCGAGCTCTACGACGAGGTCACCACCATCACCGGCAACATGGCCGCGCGCGCCAGCCTCGCGAAAGAAGTGCACCCTGACGAGGCGTTCCGCGAAGCGAGCGAGACGGCGGAACAGCAGTTGTCGGCGTTCGATGTGGAGCTGTCGTTGGACCGTGGGCTCTACGACGCGCTCTCCCGTGTCGACTCGAAGTCGTTGGACCCAGCGGGCGCGTTCTGGCTCTTCAAGACGCTGCGCGAGTTCCGTCGCTCGGGCGTCGACCGCGATGAAGCGACGCGCGCGAAGGTGAAGTCGTTGAACGAAGAGCTGGTGAAGATCGGCCAGAACTTCGGGCGCAACATTCGCGACGACGTGCGCTCCGTTGAAGTGGAGCCGTCGGAGCTCGATGGCTTGCCCGCCGACTGGATCGCCCAGCACCCGGTGAAAGACGGCAAGGTCGTCATCACCACCAACCCGCCCGATTACCTGCCGGTGATGGTGTACGCGAAGAGCGCGCGCGTTCGTGAAGCGCTCTGGCGTGCGTACCGGTCGCGCGCGTTCCCGCAGAACGTCGAGGTGTTGAAGGCGTTGCTCGCGAATCGGTACGAGCTGGCGACGCTGCTCGGCTACCCGACGTGGGCTGACTATGTGACGGAGACCAAGATGGTGAAGACCGCGCAGGCCGCGCGCGACTTCATCGAACAGGGCCGCAAGGCGACACTCACCCGCGCGCAGCGAGACATGACCGCGCTGCTGGAGAGAAAACAGAAAGACGTGCCCGGCGCGCGCAGCGTCGAGCCGTGGGAACACCAGTTCTTCGAAGACCGCGTGAAGGCGGAGCAATACGGGTTGGACACGCAAGCGCTCCGGCCGTACTTCGAATACGGCGGCGTGAAGAAAGGCGTCATGGACATCACGTCGCGCCTGTTCGGCATTCGCTATTCGCAAGTGCGCGACGCGGCCGTGTGGCACCCCGATGTCGAGACGTGGGACATCTTCGAAGGCGACACGCTGCTCGGGCGAATCCACCTCGACATGCACCCGCGCGAGGGGAAGTACAAACACGCGGCGCAGTTCGGGCTGACGACCGGCGTCGCGGCGAAGGCGCTCCCTGAAGGCGTGCTGGTCTGCAACTTCCCCCGCGAAGGGGAGCTGCTGCAGCACTCAGACGTTGAGACGTTCTTCCACGAGTTCGGGCACCTGCTGCATGAGATCTTCGGCGGGCGTCAGCGCTACGCAGGCATCTCGGGGATTCGGACGGAGTGGGATTTCGTCGAAGTGCCGTCGATGCTGCTGCAGGAATGGCCGCTCGATGGCGTCGCGCTCAAGAGCTTCGCGAAGCATCACCAGACCGGCGCGCCGATGCCTGATGAACTCATCGAGCAACTGAAACGCGCGAAGGAATTCGGAGTCGGCGTCGACATGCGCCGGCAGTTCTTCCTGTCCGCCGTGTCGCTCTCGTTCCACGACCGCAAGCCGGGCTTCGATACGACCGACGTGCTCAAAGAAGTGCAGGAGAAGTTCCTGCCGTTCCGCCGTGAATGGGCGGAAGGCACGCACTTCGAGTTGGGGTTTGGCCACCTCGATGGCTATTCAGCAATTTATTATACGTACCAATGGAGCACGGTCATCGCGAAGGACCTGCTCACCCAGTTCAAGAGCGGCATGCTCGATGGAGCGGTCGCCACGCGCTATCGCAAGCAGGTGCTCGAGGCCGGCGGCAGCAAAGAAGCGGCGACGCTGGTGCACGAGTTCCTCGGGCGGCCGTATTCGTTCGACGCGTTCCAGAACTGGTTGGACGGCCGATGACGGTGAAGCTGCGCACCGGAGGCGAGTACACGCCGACGACTGATGATTCGCCGTTCATGCGACTCGGCGGCGAAGAAGGCGTGTTCGCGTTGGCGAACGCTTTCTACGACGACATGGAAGTGCACGAGCCGGAGCTGACCGCTGTGCATCGCCAGGACTCGCCGGGGAAAGTGGCGAAGGTTTCGCGTGAACGGTTCGGGCTTTTCCTCGTGGGCTGGCTGGGAGGCCCGCAGCACTACATGGAAAAGCACGGGCACCCTCGCCTGCGCATGCGTCACGCGCAGGTGAAGGTCGACGAGAAGATGCGCGATGCTTGGCTCCGGAGCATGGGCCGCGCGATGGACGCGCGCGGTATCGAAGGTGGAGTTCGAAGCTTCCTCAACGCCCGCTTCGCCGAAGTCGCCGAGTTCCTCCGCAACGTCGCTTAGTCGTTCTGTGCACTGGCCGAACTCAAGCAAGCCACCCGGAACTGTTCGAATCGCGCCTTCACAACAGCATCTCAAGATCACTCATCTGGCGTAGGCCAGCAAATCAAGCCCGGTGCCGGCGACAGCACGGAGACACTCATGAATCTCACTCAGAAAGACAAATAGGCTCACGGACCCTTGTGCATAGTGATTTTGAAATCGGTCGCTAGCCGCAAAGAGCGAATGCTCAAGCACCAGAACACCGTCCACGACACCTGAGTTTGCCTTCTCTTGAACAGTCTTCAATGTCGACCAGCCACCATAACCAACGGCAAAAATCGGAATCGTGCCGAACGCGAGGTTTGTGTTGGCACCGCCAAAAGATGCCGCCGAGCGTTGTGGCCTGTTCAGCGCGCGCAACCTAGCCGCTGTCTGTTGCACCTCTTGCCACTGACTAGACAAATCCGACTTAACTTCAATCACCACTGCAACGGACTCCTCAAAATACAGACGAGTCTTATTCGACGACATAGTGAGACTGGGAGCAAACGGATACTCGACAACAATATCGAGTTGACCCGACATAACACCATTTGAGTTCGTAACCTCACCTGATCCAAATCGATAACTTGGCGGGAAACAGTCAGATAAGAAGTCGTGAACGAATGCTTCCCGGTCTCGGCCTTTCGATGCGGAACTAGCCGCAGCTCCAGCAGCGTGATTCGCCATAAGAACGCTTCTGTACGCATCCAACTTCTCCATCACGTTTTGATTCACGACAGCCCCCATCTGAAAGAGAACCTAACAACACCGCTCGCCACAGCTTCGTGCTTCACGAAACGCTACTTGGAAATAACCGGATAGCGACTTGAATAGATAAAGATCGCGAGATCTATGCAGCTCATACAAGAAACGGTCACATCACGAAGTGAGCGGATTGCTTCCTCCATTGCTGCCAATTCTCTTGAGCCTACGGCTTGGGAAAATGCTGCCAGAAATGCTTCCGCGCCGTAGGTCAAGCCTAGGCGCCCCTCGTCCGTCACGCCGATGACAACCTCGTGCTCGGCAGAAGTATTAGCTAGCGATTCTTCAAGATGCCACTCAGCGTGAGCGCCGAAGGCGTTTCGATAGTCATCGAATTGGCGCGAAGATCGTCCGACCAGTCGTCGAAGATCGACGAATTCCTGCCAACGACCCAACTGCTCGGCCAACTGTCGAAACTCCTCGCCGGCGCCCGGTGTGCTCAATCGATGAAGCTGACGATGCGCGCTGTACAGGCTTCGGAGCGTTCCTCTAAGGAAATACATACGACTTAGAAAGTCGTGACGAAACACAGCCCGCGCTCGCTCGTCATTGTGCCCAATGAACGAGACCTCAAAATCAAGATCGCTCCGAATAGCGAGCAACGACCACACAACCTTCGCAAGTCGATTGCTCGATGGAAAGGCATCGCCAACTTTTCTGAAGAAATAGCGTGTGCGAGCCATTTGTAGATTCTAGCTCGCGGCGAACATCAGCTGCGACTCAGCCGTCGTCGACCGCTTCACTTCACAAATGCACGCTCAGCCGGACGCAGACCTTTCGGGACGAGAATCCGGCGACACGCAAGACAGACCGGCAACGTCGCCATCTCGAAACCCATCAACCGAAAATGCATTCGCGCGAGGCATTCACATCGCGGGCGTACGCAACTACGTGCCGCGCATGTCGACGCGACTGCTGCTGACGAGTTGTCTGCTGTTCATGGCCTGCCCTGCGCCCGTACCTCCGCCGCCGGAGCCGGGGCCGCTCATGGCCGGCGTCGCCACGCGCCGTCTCGACATTCCCATCGGTGTCGGCATGGGCGGCTATTCGCGCACGCGCCCCGCGGACGACCCGCGTTCACCGTGGGCTGATCAAATGCCCGCGAGCCGCGGCCTCCATCAAGAGCCCACTGTGCGCGTCATCGCGCTCAGCAATGGCGTCACGAAGATGGCCTTCATCCGCATGGACACGACGCTCATCTCGTCGACGCTCCGCGCGCGCACGATGGCCGCGCTCAAGGCCGCCGGTGAATCGCCGCTCGTCTTCATGAACGCCACGCATTCGCACGCTGCGCCCGCGCGCATCATGCCGCCGGCGCCCATCGACGGCTCCGACTTCATCGGTCTGGTGATGGACTATTACGACGCTGAAGTCGAAGCGCTGATGGTCGCGCAGATTCTCGAGGCGACGCGCGAGGCGTACGCGAACCTGCAGCGCGTCAGCGTCGGCGTCGCGCACATCGACGGGAGCGACTTCAACAACGACCGCCGCTGCGAGAACGACCCCATCTACGGCCCCGGCTTCCGCGACACCGACTTCACCATCGTGCGCTTCGACGTCGTCGACGGCTCCGGCACGCCGGTGCGACCGCTCACCGCGATGGTGCACTACGCGATGCACGGCACGATGCTGGGCAGCGACAACACGCTCGTGTCCTCCGAAGCGCCCGGCGCGGTGGAGCTCTACGCGAGCCGGCAAATCGGAATCCCCGTGATGTACGTGCAGGGCGCCGCCGGCGACGTGTCACCCGCGGGGAGCCCGTACGGCCATGATGGCTTGCAGAACATCGAGCGTCAGGGCCGCGCGGCCGCGGAGGTCATCGCGCAGGGGTTCGCGCTCGCGACTCCGGGTCAGGCGAAGGCCGTGTCGCGACTCGACTTCCACGAGCGCGGCGTGTCGCTGGTGAGCAAAGACATCGGCTACGCGAAGGGCGAGTACCCCGAGTGGGGCGCGGTGTTGTGCAGCGCTGATTCGATGAGCACGTTCTGCGGCGAAGTGCAGGCCGCGCCTTCGCAGTTCTTCTGCATACCGCTCGACCGGCGCCCGGCGTTCAAGACGGTGCTGACGCTGGTGCAGCTCGATGACCTCGCGTTCCTCTCGTTGCCGGGCGAGCTCGGCACCGGGCTCTCGCGAAAACTGCGTGAAGCGATGGCGCCGCTCGGAGCGACGTCGGTGTTTCCCGTCGGCTATTCGCAAGACCACTACGGGTATCTGCTCGAAGAAGACGACTGGCTGCGCGGAGGTTACGAGCCGACGGTGTCTGCGTACGGCTGGAAGTTCGGGCCGTACCTGCTGAGCGAGTCGCAGAAGTTCATCGCGACGTTGAACGAAGAGCAGCCTGCGCCCGATGTCGCGACGTTGCCTGACTTCACTCCGCGCGTGCGCACCGACAGCACCGGAGCCGCGGCCATCATCACGCAACCTGATGCCGGCGCTCGTTTGACGACGCATGTGTTCCAGTTCGAAGGCGGAGATCCCGGGCTCGGCGCTCCGCAGGTCGCGCTCGAGGTTTCGAGCGATGGCGGGTTCGTGCCGGTGACGACGCAAGGTGTGCCGGTCATCAACGGGCCTGAACTGCTGCTGCGCTACGACGCGACGCCGACGGTTCGCGCAGACGCGACCGCGACGACGCGCACCTATGTGTGGACCGCGATGTTCGAGACGTTGCCTTCGACGCCACTCGGCACGTACCGGCTCGTCGCAGGCGGTCGCATCAAGCTCGCGGGCGTCGTGTCGGAGTACCAACTCACGAGCGCACCGTTCGAGGTGACGCGCAGTGAAGAGATCGTCGCTGCATCCGCGCACTTCACGAGTGATGGGCGCTTCGCGTTGCAAGCGCGTTTTCCTCCGAACCCCGCGGAGCTGACTCCGGCAATCACTCACAACTATCGCGTGCGTGATGCGAACAGTGACCCGCGCGTCGGAGCGCTCGTCGATGGAACGTCGGTCGATGTGATGCTGACGACTCCGACTGCGACCGTCGCCGCGACGCTCACGTGGAGTGAGACCGAACGCGCGTGGTTGTCAGATGCGCAGACTGAAACCGGTGCATTCAGCGTCTCGATTGCAGCCGGTGCACTGACCGACATTCACGGCAACATGAACGCCGGTGCATTGACCGCGAACGCCACGCGCTGAACTATCGTCGGCCCTCACCCCGACCCTCATGAGACTGCCGCTGATCATTTTCATGGTTTCAGCGGCTGCTCACGCGATGCCGCCAGAAACGCAGCGCGAAGTTCTGACGCGCGCACGGTCGATGCTCGGCAAGCCGTATCAACTCGGCGGGCGCGGCCGCGCAAACGAAGGCGTCGACTGTCAGGGTCTCATCTTCCGCGCGATGGAAGCGGCGATGCGCTGCGGCTACCAGAGCTTCTCGGTGCTCAACGTGAACAACGTGCGCGACCACGAGCTCGGCGAACCGGTGCCGGAGCTTTCGCCTGTCGCGTCGGCGTCACTCGACTTGAGCAAGCTGCAACCCGGCGACGTCATCTGGCTCGTCGCGCCAGACCAGAACCCCGCGGAGGCCGCCATCGGCAAGCTCGACGGCCGCGACGTGTGGGTGTGGCACACCGGGCTCTACGCGGGCGACGGCCGTTGGATCGTCGGCGACCACTTCGCGCAGGAAGTCGTGGAGACGGATCTCCGCGAATACCTGACGGCGCACGCGCAGACCTACAGCGGCGTCTTCGTATTGCGCATCGACAAGGCGCCCGCGCCGAAGCGGTGTCGAGCGCCGCGCAAGAAGGACGTGCTCGTGCCGCGGATCAATTCGCGCTGAGCCGGCAACACAGTCGGACCTCATGCGTTGGTTGCTCCTCTTTTCTCTCTGCGGCTGCGCGTCGGTCGGCGTGCTGCAGTCACCGGAAACGCTGGGGCGAAAGAACTGGGAAGTCGGCGTCGAGCTGACCGCGCAGGGTCAGGTCCGCAAAGACGCGGCCTCGGTCTACCCGCTCGGCGGCATCTCGTTTCGCTACGGCGTCGCCGACAACGTCGACCTCGGCGCGCGCATCGGGCCCGGCGGTCTGGAGCTCGATTCGAAGTTCATGCTCACGCCGCGAGATTCACGCGTCATCGTTTCGCTCGCGCCGTCGCTCGCGGGCACGTTCTGGGTTCCGTCAGGCATCGCCATCGGCACCGCGCAGGCGAGCCTGCCGATGCTCATCGGTGTTCGACTCGGCCCGCGCGTGCAGTTGGTCATCGCGCCGCGCCTTCACGACAGCGTGATGTTCATGAGCGCGGGTCAGGCCGGAGGCACCGTCAACACCGTGCTCGCCGGCACCGCGCTCGGTTTCGTCATCAAAGTCTGGCGGCTGAAGATCATCCCCGACGTCGGGTTTCTCGCGCCCATCGCGACCACGACGTGGCGCAGCGATCTGCGACCGGGCACTGCGTGGGGCGAAGGCCGGTGGACCGTTCAAGGCAATCTCTCGTTCGCTCTGGGGAACTCCAAATGAAGCGCGCTCTCTTTTTCGTGCTGCTCGCTGCCTGCAACTGGAGCCCGCGCGGTGAGTACTGCAGCAACGACGACGGAACGACCGGCAGCTCCGCGACGTGGAGCGCCGACATCGCGCCGTTGATGGCGCGCAAGTGCATGGGCTGTCACCAGCAAGGCGGCAACGCGCCGATGCCGCTCGAGACGTACGACCAGGTGTTCGCGCTGAAGGCCATCGTGAAAGACGCGGTGGAAGATCGACGCATGCCTCCGTGGCCGCCCGCTCCGTGCTGCGCCGAATACGAACACCCGGCCGCGCTCTCGACTGAAGAACGCGCGTTGCTGCTCTCATGGTTCGCGTCGGGTGCCGCGCAAGGTGACGCGATGAATGCACCGGTGATTCCTCCGCGCGCGACGCTCGAGGCCGATGTCACGCTGACCATGCCGGAGCCGTACACGCCGTCAGACACGTACAACTTGAACGAAGACACGCGCTGCTTCCTCATCGACACCGGGTTCAGCGAAGCGCGGTACGTCACCGGCATCGACATCAAACCCGGCGTGCGTGAGCAGATGCATCACTCGCTGGTGCTGACGGTGGCGAAAAGTGACGTGAAGAAGCTCCGCGAGCTCGATGCCAAAGACGACGGCCCGGGCTGGAGCTGCCCCGGTGGACTCCTCGGCAGCATCAAGAGCGGGCTCGGTGGCGGCTTCTTCGAACCGCAACGCTTCGACGGTTACGGCATTCGTGTCGACCCCGGCGACATGGTGGTGCTCACGATGCACTACAGCCGGCCCGCGTCGGGTGGTTTCGCGGAAGACCGCACCAGCATTCAACTGCGTACGCAGACCACTCCGGTGACGCCGCTGCTCACGCTGAGCGTCTACAACCCGAACTGGCTCGTCGGCGGCATGCCCATCGCGCCTGAAGCGCAGTCGACCACCTACAGCTGGGCCGATGAACCGGGCCGGCTCGCCGGTGCAGCGACGTTCGATTTGCGCGCGGTGAATCTGCACATGCACGAACGCGGCAAGCGCGGCGGCTTGTGGATTCTTCGCGAGAATGGCGAGCGCGAATGTCTGCTGCAGATCAACAATTGGGACCATCGCTGGCAGGGCGACTACCGATTGAAGAACCCGATTCGCCTGCACCCGCGCGACAACTTCACGGAACGCTTCTTCCTGAGTCAGACCGGCTCCACCGTGCCGAGGATGCAGCGTGCGTATTTCGACG
>JBEHYH010000175.1:0-11638 GCA_048498275.1 Myxococcota bacterium
TGGTAGAGCGCGTCAGACAGATAGAAGAGCGCGTCGGGGAAGCGCGGGTTCTTCGCGAACGATTTGTCGGCGACGAGGTCGTAGAAGAGCACCGCCGCAGTCGAATAGTCGTTGAGCAGGTACTGGATTTCACCGTCGGAAAAGCGCTGCAGCCGCTGCGCTTCTTCGCTCGCTTCGTCGCGGAGCGTGTACTGCTTCTCGACGAGCTCGATGGCGTTGCGCGCAGCCTCGAGCTGCTTGGCGACTTCTTCGATCTGCGTTGTGAGCTCCTGCGTGCTGGCGCGACCGCGCTGCGCGAACGCATTCGCGGAGAGCAGGGCGACGCCCAGCCACACGCCACTCGCGATGCCTCGAATCACTTCTTCTCGGACGCGCCGGCCGCGTCGCCTTCCTTCTTGGGCCCCTCTTCTTTGGTGGCCGTCACTTCGAAGCCGATGCTCGGCTTGTCCTTCAGGTCGGTCGTGATGCCGCCTTTTTCGTACCCAGACACTTTCACGGTCGTCACCTTGCCGGCCTCCGCGTTGAAGGTCTGGTTCGACTGCAGCTTGAATTTGTACCCTTCGAGGTAGCTGAAGATGCCGAACCCATGACCGCGGTACTGCATGCGCACCGCGATCTGATGGTTGCCGGGCACGATGCGGCCGTTGAAAATTTCGAATTCTTCTTTTTTATCCAGGTCGCCGTTGGTGTCGACCTTGGTGAAGATCGGCGCACCGTCGAGCGCGTAGGCGACCGACTCGAGCACGAAGTTCGCGCCCATGTCGTTCTTGTGCACGATGACCGCGCGCGCGCCCGACGAGAGATCGCCACCGAGCACGGTTTCCTGCAGCAGCAGCAGACGCGCCTTGGTGCGGAAGATCTTTTCCTTCAGGTCGACGACCTGTTCCTCGAGCGTCTTCACGCGCGTGGTGAAGGCTTCGTCGGCCGTCTGGGCCGTACTGTCAGGTGTCGTCAGCGCCTGCGGAGGCACGCCTCCGTCTGCGCTCTGCGCCAGCGCCACCGGGGCACTCAGCACGAGCGTGAAGAGAAACGCCCGGGCCAGGCCCGAGCGCACGTTACTGGCCGCCCTTCTTGAGCTCCGTGAGAACGAGCTTGGCCACGTCCTTGAGCGTGTCGAACACGCCCACGCCGGTCGGGGCCACGGCCTGACGCTCGGTCACGTTGCGCGGGTTGAGCACCTTGCGGAGCTCTTCGACCGGCACCGCGTTCGGCAGATCGCGCTTGTTGTACTGCATGACGAAGGGGATCTTGTCGAGGTCGTAGCCCTGTTCCTTCAGGTTGATGCGCAGGTTGTCGAGCGACTCGATGTTCGCCTCCATGCGCTCCACCTGCGAATCGGCCACGAAGACCACGCCGTCGACGCCCTTCAAGATGAGCTTGCGGCTCGCGTCGTAGAAGACCTGACCGGGCACCGTGTAGAGGTGGAAGCGCGTCTTGAACCCGCGGATCTCACCCAACGAGAGCGGGAGGAAGTCGAAGAACAGCGTTCGATCCGTCTCCGTCGAGAGCGAGATGAGCTTGCCCTTCGTCTCGGGGTTGGTCTTGTTGTAGATGTACTGGAGATTCGTCGTCTTCCCGCAGAGACCCGGGCCGTAATAGACGATCTTGCAGTTGATCTCGCGGCTTGAGTAGTTGATGAACGACATGGAGGCCCTGCCTTACTCGCTGAAGAGGTTGTCGATGTCGGCGTCGGAGATCTCGGCGAACGGCGAGCCGGCTCCAGCAGTCGACGCTTGCCGCTGAGCCAGCGACGCGAAGACTTTCTCAAGTTCGTCTGACGCCTTCTTGATGCGAAGGCGCACGAGCCCGAGCGACGTGCGGTTGTCGAAGATGACCACCAACACCACGCGCCCGCCCACCAGCGTCATGTACAGCGAGTCTTTCGCGCCCTCATGAAACTGATTGGGGAACTCGTTCTCGCCGATCAGCTTCGCCAGCCCGCCCATGGCCGCGACGTTGCCGGCCGTGAGCGACGCGAGCGAAGTCGTGTCGATGTTGTTGGTCTGCCCTGCCGCCGAGATCAGTTGCCCGTTCTTGTCGACCAGGAAGACAACCTTCGCGTTGGCGTCTTTCGTGAGGCGATCACACACCGCATTGATGCGGTGGAACTCCTCTTCGTACATCACCAGCTGCGCAGCCATTGGTTCGCGTGGCTCCCTGTCAAAAAGACCGTGAGGATCTACCAGACCCTCAAGTGTTGTGCACGTTTAGAGTCTGTTCTGAGTCGCAGCGCAAATCTGCGTGACGTTTCTTTCCGGTGTCACGCTGAACCGGAAAGTGAGCAGTCACAGATCGCGCCGGGCGGCGAGCGCACGGGCCAGCGTCGCTTGATCGGCGTATTCGAGGTCGCCGCCCATGGGGATGCCCTGCGCGAGCCGGCTCACGCGCACGCCGATGGGTTTGAGCAACCGGGTCAAATAGAGCGCCGTGGCTTCACCCTCGACGTCGGGGTTGGTGGCCACGATGATCTCCTCGATGGGCTCCTGCTCGAGCCGCACGATGAGCTCCTTGATGCGCAGCTGCTCCGGGCCGATGCCTTCGAGCGGCGACAGCACGCCGTGGAGCACGTGGTACCGCCCGCGGAACTCCCGCGTGCGCTCGATGGCCAGCTCGTCGGCGATGCCTTCGATGACGCACAACTGCTTGTCGTCGCGGCGGGTGTCGGTGCAGTAGCCGCAGAACGTGCCCTCGGGCCCGTCGTGGAGGCTGTAGCACCGGCCGCAGAGCTTCACCTTGTTCACCACCTCGGTGAGCGCGTCGGCGAGGCCTTTGGCGTACTCGGGCGGCGCGCGCAGCACGTAGAACGCCAGACGCTGCGCGGTCTTTTCACCGATGCCGGGCAGCTTGGCGAACTGTGAGACGAGGCGGTTGATCGCGTCCGGGGTCACGTCACGCCGGGGATCTTGATGCCGCCGGAGATCTTGCCGAGCTCCTGCTGCATCTTCGTTTTGCTGTCGGTCAGCGCCGCGTTGATGGTCGCGATGATGAGGTCTTCGAGCATCGCCACGTCATTGGGGTCGACGGCGGCCGGAGCGATCTTGATGCTCTTGATCTCCTGGCTGCACGTCACGGTGACGGTGACGAGGTCGTTGGCCGACTTCTTCTCGACGGTCTCGTCGGCGAGTTCGGTCTTACGTTTTTCGATCTTCTCCGTCAGCTTGTTGGCCTGGCGGATGAAATAATTGAGGTCGACTCCGGGCATGCCGCGTCTCTAGTCGACGGGCGGCGCGGCGTCACTGTCATCGGCGGCGCGCGGGGCTTTCGCGACCGGTTCGAGGTACGCGATGTGTTCGAGCGCACCGCCGAGGTGTCTGGCGATGGCACGCAGCGCGGGGTGACCCTTCACGCGATCGTCGATGCCGCGCTCGCGGGTGTTGCGTTCCTTGAGCTCGACCTCGGCGATCGACTTCGGCGCCGCTTCGATCGCGGCCACGTTGGTGTCTTCGATGAGCTTGACGGGCCGGCGCAGCGACTTCGCGAGCTCGCCTTCGACCATCGAGCGCGACATGCCGACGATCTGCGCGCGGTGAAACGCCGCGTCCGCCGGGAAGGCGAGCTTCACGCCCTCGGGGACGAACCCCAGGAAGCGCGCGTAGCTCAACGACTTGCCGTGGCGAGGAGACGCGTTGCGCAGCTGTTCGACCGCGCGCCGCCATTGCTCGTCTTCACCGACGCGGCTCATCGGCGGCGGCGCGATTTCAGGCTCCGGTTCGGGTTCGGGGATCGTCTGTTCTTCGAGTTGCAGCGGAGGCGGCGGCAGACATTCGCCCGACGCGCAGCCACCGGGGCTGCCTTCGGGTTCGAAGAGCTGCACGTCTTTCTCATCTGTCGCGTCGGCAGGCACCACGCGCGTGACGAGCTTCACCTCGACATGTGCGTCATCTCTCCCGTTCACGGGAGCGGGTTGGGGTGCGGGCCGCGCCGAGTTGTCCGCGGTCGTCGGGCGCGCAGATGCGTTGCGAGAAACGGTCGAGTCCGTGCTCTGCGGAGGCGGATTGCGAGCGATGTTTGGCGCGCTCGAGGCGTTTGACGCGGTCGCGTTCGAAGAAGCCGCTGAGTTCTGCGTCGAGGTGCCGCGAGCCGTGTTCAACGCGGGCGCGCTTGATGAAGGCGCAGCGTTCTGCGGCGACGTGCTGCGAGTGGTGCTCGATGAAGATGGGGCGGTCTGCGTGCGGCCCTCACCCTGACCCTCTCCGGCGCGCGGGAGAGGGGAGTTGGTTTGAGTTTTCTCAGGCGCGAAAGGGCGCCGAAGCGGAGCGACCTCCGGACGCTCCGCCAGCCGACGCGGGGGCCGCACCGGTGAGTTTCTCCACGCGCGCAATCAACTCCGGCAACGAACCGGCAGGCGCGAGGTGCAGACCCTTCAGCAACGCCATCTCGAGCGCGAGCCTGGGCTGCGCCGCACGCGCGATTTCCCAATCAGCCGAGTGCACGACGTCGAACAGCCGCGCGACCTGCGCCGCATCGGCTTCACGCGACAACGCGAGCACCAGCTCACGATCAGAATCCGCGAGCTCATCCGGAGCCGCTCCCGTCGCCTTCGCGACGAACACGTGCCGCAGGTGCGTCGCGAGCTCACGGGCGAGCCGATTCAGATCGACGCCGCGCGTCCACAGCTCCTCGACCTCCGCGAGCAACGCCTTCGCGTCACGCTTCACCAGCGCCACCGCGAGCTTGTGGATCACCTTGCGATCGATGCTGCCAAGCGCCTCGGCGACATCGGCGTCACTCGGCGAAAGGCCGCACGCGCTGATCACCTGATCAAGCAGCGAGAGCGCGTCACGCATGCCGCCTTCGGACTGCCCGGCGATGTTGGTGAGCGCCGAGTCTGAAATCTGAATCTTCTCGAGCTTCGAAATCTGCGCGAGGCGATCGACCATCGCGCGGCTCGAAATACGACGGAAGTTGTGACGCTGGCAGCGCGAGAGAATGGTGTCGGGCAGCTTCCCCGGCTCCGTGGTCGCGAAGATGAACTTCACGTGGCCGGGCGGTTCTTCGAGCGTCTTCAGCAGCGCGTTGAAGGCCGCCTGCGAGAGCATGTGCACTTCGTCGATGATGTAGATCTTGAAGCGGCTGCCCGCGGGCATGTACTTCGCGTTCTCACGAATCTCGCGGACGTTCTCGACGCCGTTGTTCGAGGCGCCGTCGATCTCGGAGACGTCGGGCGAGTTGCCGTCACGAATTTCAGTGCACGCCTTGCACACGCCGCACGGCTGCGCGGTCGGGCCTTTTTCGCAGTTCAGCGCGCGCGCGAGCAGGCGCGCGGCGGTGGTCTTGCCGACACCGCGCGGCCCCGCGAACAGATACGCGTGGGCCACGCGATCGAGCTTGATGGCGTTCTCGATGGTGCGGACCACGTGCTCCTGGCCCGTCATCGACTCGAAGTCTTGTGGCCGGTATTTGCGCGCGAGAACCGTGTAGCTCATGCCACGCGTTTACAGCGTCGCGTACACGAAGGCGAAGCACATCTCGTCGCTCGTGCCTTCGCCCCAGGTGATGTTGCGGTTGTCGGGGTTGTCCCACGTGCAGCTCATGGTGACGTGGTCAGACGCGCCCATCTCATACGGCTGCGGGCGGAAGTACTGCGTCTGCCAGTGGAAGTCCCAATCGGGCACGTCGACGAGGCACTCGGAGTCGGACGACATGTTGATGTGCTTGCCGCGCGTGTGCATGTGCGGCAGCAACCCCCAGACCTTGATGGGGAAGCCCACCGGGTTGCTGTACGCCTCGTGGTGTTCGTAGCCGACCGCGTTCGCGGGGATGTTGAAGTTGTCGGCCACCAGGGGGATCAAATACGCCTCGTGGAAATCATCGGGCGTGGTGCCGTTGAGGTACATCAGCTCGAAGGTGCTCTGGTCAGCCTCGACGCCGTTGTCGGTGTTGTAGTGAACCTGCATCGCCAGCACCTTGCCCGCCGGCATCGAGATGCCCGTATTCCTGGGGAAGTGAATCGCGGCGCCACCCGGAGCCCACGCCCCGAGCGCGCCCGTGGTGCTGACGTTCGCGCCGCCGAAGCACTGCCAGCCGGGCGTCGCGTCTTTCGCGTCTTCCGTCACCGCCGCGTTCTTGTCGACGATGTACAGAATGACGTGGTGCACGACCTTCGAAGAGCCGGGCTTGATGTTGTAGCCGGTGACGATCTTCGACGCGGTCAACCCGGGGTCGATGATGAAGCAGCGGTAGTCGTCCTTGAGCGTGGGCGTGTACGGCTCCGACATGGTCGCCGTGAAGTCGACGCGCTCGAGCTGTTCGGCCGAACTGTCGATTGGCGCCGGCGCGTCAGCCGCGTTGCCTTCCGGTGAACCCGCGAGGAACCAGTTCTGAATGGTGTCGATCTGCGCCTGCGTCAGCGTGCGATCTCCGACGAAGGTGCCGCCGCAGTCTTTGTTCGCCTTCCACGGAGGCATGCGGCGCTGCTGCGTCGCATCGGCCATCAACGGCGCCTTCGCCTTCGCCGCTTCGAAGCTGTCGAGCGCGAAGGGCGCGATGCCGCCGGTGGTGTGGCACCCGTTGCAGCTCGCCTGCGTGATGGGCAACACGTCTTTGTAATAGGTCGGCGGGAAGCTGCAGTGATTGTCGGCGTCACACACGCCGGTGCAGTTGTCAGGAGTGCAATTGCCCCCGGTCGCGGTGCCACACGCCACTCCAGCCGAAACCAACACGCCAGCCGCGAGGCCGGCGAACAGCCATTTCGAAATCGTCATGTGAGGGAGTCCCGGGGAAGGCTTTTGAGATTCAACCCACCAAGTGTGCCGAAGTTGCACGGCGGTTGCTAGACAACCCCGCACTTCATGGAAACCGTTCTCATGACAATGCTTTCTGCCTCGCCGGCGCAGGTTTCTGACACCGCGTTTCTCCGCGATTTCGCCGAGACCCGGCGCTTTCTGGCCGGGCGGCCGGTCAACGTGCAGGTCACACCCGACGGCAAATCGGCGCTCTTTCTGCGGAGCGGCCCGCGCGACAACTCTCAGCTGCTCTACGAGTTGGACCTCGCGACCGGCACCACGAAAGAGCTGCTGACGCCCACGCAGGTGCTCAATGGTGCGAGCGACACGCTGAGCGTCGAAGAGAAGGCGCGGCTCGAGCGGCAGCGCGTGTCGGCGCGCGGGTTCATCAACTACCAGCTCTCCGTCGACGGCTCGAAGCTGTTGGTCGGCCTCTCCGGCAAGCTCTACGTGGTCGAACGCGCGAGCGGCAAGGCGACGCAGCTCAAGACCGGCGAGGGCGCGTGCATCGACCCGCGGTTCTCACCCGACGGCAGGTTCGTGGCGTACGTGCGTGAGAATGACGTGCGCGTCATCGAGCTCGCGAAGAACGTCGAAAAGCAGGTGACGAAGGGCGGCACCGCGATGCGCCCGCACGGCCTCGCGGAGTTCGTCGCGCAGGAAGAGATGAGCCGGTTCTCGGGCTTCTGGTTTTCGCCCGATTCGAAGTTCATCGTGTTCCAGGAAACCGACCACACGGGCATGGAGACGTTCACCGTCACCGACCCCATGCACCCGGAGCGCGCGGGCGACGGCTTCTTCTACCCGCGGCCCGGCAAGAAGAACGCGACGGTGAAGCTCGGCATCACCAGCATCAACGGTGGCGCGGTGAAGTGGGTGAAGTGGAGCGACTCCGAGTTCCCCTACCTCGCGACGGTGCGTTGGAACGATGGGCCGCTCACGCTGGTGGTGCAGAACCGCGAGCAGACCAAAGAGCAGGTGCTCAGCGTCGATGAGAAGAGCGGCGCGACGAAGGTGCTGCTGACCGAAGAAGACGCGGCGTGGCTCAACCTCGAGCAGGCCGTGCCGCTCTGGTGGAAGGGCGAGGGCTTCTTCTGGGTCACCGAGCGCAATGGGGCTGCTGAAGTGGAGCTCCGCGGCGTCGATGGCTCGTTGAAATCGAGCTGGGTGAAGCCGGGCGCGGGCTACGTGAACCTCCTGGGGTTCGATGCGGCGAGCAAGACGCTGTTCTTCACCGGCGGCACGAACCCGACGGCGCAGGTGCCGTTCAAGGTCATCGACGGTGGCGCTCCGATTCCGCTCGCGGGTGGCTGGAGTGAAGGCCGCGCAGTCGTGTTGGGAAAACTCACCGGCGACAACAAGTTCCTCGCGTTCTCGAGCACCACGCTGCAGTCGATGCCGAAGAGCAGCATCGTGAGCATCGACGGTTCGCGCACCGTGCTCGTGCCGTCGGTCGCCGAAGAGCCGTCGCTGCGGCTCACCGCGGAGATTTTTCAGCTCGAGAACGATGGCGCGTGGGTCGAAGTGATTCGCCCGGCGAACTTCGAGAAGGGCAGGAAGTACCCGGTGATCCTCGAGGTGTACGGTGGCCCCGGGCATCAACAGGTGACGCAGGCGCTGCAGCGCAACCTGATCCCCCAGTGGCTCGCAAATCAGGGCTTCATCGTCGCGATGGCCGACGGCCGCGGCACGCCGAACCGCACGCGCGCGTGGGAACGCGCCATCAAGAATGACTTCGCGACCATCACCTCGGGCGATCAGCTCGCGGCGCTCAAGGCGCTCGGCAAGCGCGTGCCGGAGATGGATCTCACGCGCGTCGGCGTCGATGGCTGGAGCTTCGGTGGGTACCTCTCGGCGTTGATGGCGCTCAAGCACGGCGACGCCATCAAGAGCTCGGTGGCGGGCGCTCCGGTGGTCGATTGGCTCGATTACGACACGCACTACACCGAGCGGTATCTCGGCGTGCCGGGCGAGCAGTCGAAGGCGTACGAGGTGAGTTCGCTGCTCGGTTACGTGAAAGACGCGAAGCGCCCGATTCTGCTGATTCACGGCACCGCCGACGACAACGTGTACTTCCTGCACACGCTGAAGTTGTCAGACGCGATGTTCAAGGCGGGCAAGCCGCACTCGGTGCTGCCGCTCACCAACTTCACGCACATGGTGCCGGAGCCGCTCGTCACCCAGCGGCTCTACGAGCGCATCGCGACGTGGTTCAAGGAGACGCTGTAATGCCGCTCGACGCAGCGTTCGTCGCCGATTGCCCGTACGGGCCCGACGCGTTGTTCTTCGACGAGATCCTCGAGGCCAATCGCGAGACGGGGAAAGTCGTGGCGCGCATGACGCCGCACGATGAACTGCCGCTGACGCGGTCGCAGCGCGTGCACCCCGTTCGGCACCCGCGTCATGTGAATGGCGGGCTCATCGTGCACATGACCGGCATGCTCGGGTTCGTGCACGCGTATTACGTGCTCGATCTCCGTCACGCCGACGGGTGGATTGGTTATGGCGCGAAGATTCATGAAGCGCGTTTCGCGGCGCTCGCCAAGCCGGGCGAGCCGATGACGTTGATGGGTCAGGCGATTCGTACACGGCGCATGAACGACAACATCCTCGCGCGGTACCGCTTCGAGTTTCATCAGGGTGAGACGCTCGTCTACGAGAGCGAGCAGACCGCGATGTGGATCAAGGTCGCCGAGGGTGCCGAACTGCCCTCACTTCGCGAGTGACTCGAGCCTGCTTCGGCTTCGCTGGCTCGGGCGCCGGAGTTTGGCTTCGAGAACCACTTCGTCCAGAACGCCATGACGCACGAGCTAACTCGCGTGCGTGGGCTTCGCGAAGAACGTGGTGCTGCATGAAGAACAGCGCAGCGTCACCGGCCACCCCGTGAGCCCCGATTCGATCGTCGAGGTCGCCTGACACTTCGGGCACGTGATGGAGGTGCTGCGCACCTTCACCGTCGCGCGGAAGGCGAGCCACGCCAGGATCGGCCCGAGAATGAAGAGGCCCGGTACGAGCACGAAGTGGAGGAGCGGAATGAGGATCGCTCCGACGGCGAGCGCCCACAGAATCACCAGCCGGAGCGCGGCGCGGCCGGCGCGTTGACCGGGGGCGATGTGTTCGACCTCCAGCGTGGCCTTCACCGGCTCGCGCTGGGAGTCGCGGATCTGCAGCACCACTTCGACGGTCTGGTTCATCGGTGTGTTCTCTTTTCTGAAGCGTCGAGGCGCTCCACGTGTGCGTTCACGAGATCGGAGCGGGTCACGATGCCCACCATCTCCCGAGCGTTGTTCGCCGACATGACCGGCAGGCGGCCGATGCCTTCACGCGCCATCACGTTCGCGGCGTCGCGCATCGATGCGTCTTCGGTGATGACGATGGCCGCGCGCTTGATCAACGAACGGAGCGGAGTGTTCTCCGGCGGCACGAGGTCTTTGCGCGTCAGCACGCCGAGCAGTTCTCCGGTTTCGCCCAGTACCGGGTAGCCCTGATGACGGAGCTCGCGATGCGCATCGAGCCACGCCTTCGCGGCGCTCACCGTCATCGCCGAGTTCAACGTGATCACCGCGCGCTTCGCGACGTCGCCGAGCACGAGCCGATCGAGATGGTCTGCTTCGTATTCGCCCAGCGCCCGTACACCGCGGCGCTCGATCTTCTCGGTCATGATCGAGTTCTTCATCAGCAGCGCCGAGACGAGGAACGCCATCGAGCAGCCGCCGAGCAACGGCAACAGGCCGATCGGCTGCCGCGTCGTTTCGAACGCGAACACCACCGACGCGAGGAGCGCGCGGGACGCGCCGGCGAACATCGCGGCCATGCCGACCAGCGCGGCGAGTTTCGGGTCGACGCCCGCCGCCGGCAGCACCGTCGTCGCCAGCGCGCCGAGCAGCGAGCCGACGCCGCCGCCGAACGTGAGCAGGGGCGCGAGCGTGCCTCCCGAAGTGCCGCTCCCGAGCGCGAGTGACCACGCGACGAACTTGAGCCCGCACAACATCAACACCGTCGCCGGCAGCCAGCTCCCCGAGAGCAGCGCCTCGATGTTGTCGTAGCCGACGCCCATCACGCGCGGTTCGACGAGCCCGGTGAGACCGACCGCGAGTCCACCGAGCGCGGGCCACCACACCCAATGAATCGGCAGCTTCTCGAACAGATCTTCGATGACGTAGACCGAACGCGAGACGCCGACCGAGACGAGCCCGGCGATGGCGCCGATGATCACGTAGAGCGCGAGCGCGCCACCGCCGGGTTGCACGAGGTCGGGCATCGAGAACGCGGGGTGCATGCCTTCGAACGCGATGCGCACGCCGGTCGCCGTGGTCGCCGCGAGCGCGACGGGTATCAGCGAGCGCGGCCGGTACTCGAAGAGCAGCAGTTCGACGGCGAGCAGCACGGCAGACACCGGGCTCCCGAAGGTCGCGGCCATGCCCGCCGCGGCACCCGACGCGAGCAGCGTCTTCCGTTCGACCGCGCTGACGTGCAGCCATTGACCGAGCAACGAACCGAGCGCGCCGCCGGTGGCGATGATGGGCCCCTCAGCGCCGAACGGCCCGCCGGTGCCGATGGAGATCGCCGCGGACAACGGCTTCAAGAACGTCATCCGCGGAGGAATGCGGCTCTCGTTGGTCAGCACCTGCTCCATCGCCTCGGGGATTCCGTGCCCGCGGATGGCCTTGCTGCCGTAGCGCGCCATCACGCCGATGATCAGCCCGCCGATGACGGGGATGAAGACCATCGCCGTGCCGAGGCCGTGATTCGCCGGCGACGCGGCCTCCGTCGAGAATCGCCCGTAGAACGCGAGGTTGGTGCAGAGCGCGATGAGGTGCTGCAGCAGTTGCGCGACGAGCGCGGCGAAGCCGGCGATGAAGACCGCGAACATCGACACCAGCACCACGCGTCGATCGACCGGTCGCGAACGC
>JBEHYH010000176.1:0-11619 GCA_048498275.1 Myxococcota bacterium
AGTGGCATTCGTCCTGTTTGAACCGCGCGATGAACTTCTTGAACGGCGTCGAGTTGACGAACAACACACCGCACGCACTCATCACGAGCAGTGCCACCAACGCCGACCGCACCGCCGGTTTGAGCCGCATCGAGACGACACGCTAAACCGCGCCCCATGAAAACGCTCACCGAGTACCTCTGGTACGAGACCGAGAATCGCCGCGAGCTGGTGCGCATCACCGATGAGGTCGCCGCAGCGGTGAGGAAGTCAGGCGTTCAAGAAGGCATGGCGCTGGTCAGCGCGATGCACATCACCGCCGGCGTGTACGTGAACGACAACGAAGAAGGGCTCTTTCAAGACATCTGGAAGTGGCTCGAACACCTCGCTCCGGCGAAGCCCGACTACGCGCACCATCAAACCGGAGAAGACAACGGCGACGCGCACCTCAAATCGATGCTCGTGCACCACCAGGTCATCGTGCCGATCACCAAGGGCAAGCTCGACCTCGGCACCTGGCAGCAGGTCTTCTACGCGGAGTTCGACGGGCAACGCCGCAAGCGCGTCATCGTCAAAATCATGGGTGAATGAACGTATTGTTTCTCTTTACGTTCACGTCTGAATAATACCGACAATCAACACCATCGCGCGGCGCTACGGTTTCTCGCCATGAAGAGACACCTCCTGACGCTGTGCCTGTTGATGGGTTGTGGTCGTTCGGTTCTGCCGCTCCCGTCGCAGACGGCGCCGCATCAGCAACAGCCGCTCGGCACGTGCGACGGCAAGTCGGTGCTCCTCATGCAGGGCCGCGACGTGACGCGTGTCTCGCCCGACGGTTCGACGCAGACCGTGTTCTCATTCGGAGCCGGGCAAGCCGAAGACACGGTGTGGGTCTCGACCTGGCTGCGTGGTGAAGGCTTCGTCGCCGGCGCCGCGCATCTCGGTGCCGCTGCGAACAACACGTCGAATTGGGAATACGCGGTGATTCGCGACGACGGCACGGTGACGCACACGCATCGCAGCGTCGCCGCGTCGGGCATGACCATCTTCCTCGGCAACGACGGTTCGCTCGCGGGCGACGGCGACACCGGCTGGCTGGTGCGCGCTGACGGCACGCTCGTCGATCTCGGGCCACTGCAGCCGATGTCTGCGCTGCTGCCTTCGGGTGACCTGATGGTCGCGAACGGCAATTCGTGGGAGCCCGCTTCACCCAAAGGCATCTGGAACAACGGCGTCTTCTCGCCGCGCGCCATGAACTCGACGGTCTACGACGTGACCCGCGTCGGCTCGCACCTCGTGGCCGTCGATGGCACGAACCTGCATTCGCTGGTCGACGACACGCGCATCGCGTTGCCGCTCGAGAATCTCTTCGTGTTGCACACTGCGGGAGAGAACTTCGTGTTGCTCAGCAATCAGCAGCAGTTGGTGAAGGTCGACCTGCAGGCCAGAACCGCGACCCTCATCTCCGGCGTCAGCAGCGACTTTCCAATTCGCGTCGATCTCGGCGTCGACGGCTCGGTGATGAAGACCACGGAGACCGGCGATTCGCTGCAGCTCTTCCGCTCGAGCAATCTCGGCGCGTCGTGGAACAGCGTCGGCGCTCCGATGGTCGCCGGCACCGACATGGGCCTCGGCCGTTGGATGCACACCCAGGAGCGCGGCGGCAGCACACTCGTGAGCAGCGTCTCGACCGGGTACGGCGACTTCATCAATGAAGTGCAGTTGGTGACTCCGAATGGTTCGCACAGCATCAGCACCGGCGGCGTGTACGTGAACACCGAGCTCGAGAACTCCACCAGCCTCTCGGGCGACGGCGAATGCGCGGTGACGTGGACGCGCCCCGAAGGCAGCGACTTCTTCGATGACGCGAACCTCATCTTCTTCTCCGCCGATGGCACTGAGCACACCATCACCGGTTTGCAGCGCGGTCAGGTGAAGCTCGTGCCGTAGAGTGTGGGCATGTTGCCCGCGCTCGATTCGCTCAAGTGTTTCGTCGAAGGCGCGCGATTGCTCAACTTCCGCGCGGCTTCACGCACCGTCGCGCTCACGCCCGCCGCGTTCGGGCAACGCATCAAGCAACTCGAAGAGCTCGTCGGCCGGCCGCTCTTCACGCGCACCAGCCGCAAGGTGACGCTCACGCAGGCGGGCTTGTCGCTGCTGCCGTACGCGCGTGAAGCGCTCGCGGCGTCAGAACGCGCGGTGGCGGCCGGTCGCGGTGAGCTCGGGCCGGTGCCGCAAGAAGTGGTGCTCGGTACGCGTCATGAGCTCGGCATGTCGTGGGTGGTGCCGATGTTGCCGACGCTGCGCGCCGCGCACCCCGGAGTGACGTTTCATCTCTACTTCGGCTCTGGTGACGACCTGCTGTTGCGCGTGCGTTCGGCGGCTGTGCATTGCGCGATCGGTTCGATGCGCGTGTTGGACCCCGTCATCGCCACCGAGCCGCTGCACCCGGAGCACTACGCGCTCGTCGCCGCGCCTTCGTTGCTGAAGAAGCAGCCGATTCGTCGCGTGAGCGACACCGCGCAGCACACGCAGTTCGACATCAACCCGGGCATGCCGTTGTTCGGCTACCTGCTCGACGCACCGGGCGGCGAAGCGTTTCGTTTCACGCGTTCCATCTCCATGGGCACCATCGCGGCGGTGCACGAAGTGGTTCTGCGTGGTGAAGGGCTCGCGGTGCTGCCCGAGTATCTCGTCGCGAACGATCTGAAGACGCGAAAGCTCACGCGCGTGCTGCCGAAACAGAAGCTGCTCTCGACCTGGTTCCGTCTGTATTTCCGCGAAGACGATGCGCGACGGGCGCTGTTCGAATCACTTGCGCGAACGCTTCGCGCGCAGCCTCTGCGGTGACTTGAGTACGCGGCCGCTGACGCCGCCGTCTTTTCGATCCCACCCCGTCGTCGCTTCGAGCGCCTTCGCAAATGGTCGCGTCGCGTCGACGTCATACGGCTCGGTGTCGACGGGGAGTTCTCCGCCGAACGTGAAGCCCTCGAGCGAGGGAACCAGCATGACGGCGCGCGTGGTGACTCCGGCTTTCACCGCGCGACGCATCGCGAGCGCGAACGCGGGGTCATGCAGCGCACTCGGGCGGACGCGCTGCGCGTCGTCGCGTTGCACCGTGAAGAGCACCGTCGCCGGCACGCCCTTCTTCACCAACCGCGTCAGCGCCTCGACATGCTTCGTCGCGCGCTCGCTCTCGGAGTCGGGGAAGTAACCGACGCCATCGGGGTACACGAGGTGGCAGTTCTTCACCTCGACGAAGCGCTCACCGACGATGAAGTCGACGCGATGGCCGCGGCCGTACGCCTGCTCAGCGCGCACTTCTCCAACGAGGCCCGGCAGCAATTCACGCCGCAGCAATTCACCGACGAGCTTGTTCGGCAGCGACGTGTTCACGCCGAGCAGGCGGCCATCGAGCTCCAGCAGTTCCCACGTGAAGGCGAGCGCGCGGCCCGGCGCTTCCGAGAGCCACACGCGCGAACCGGGCACGACGATGCCTTCCATTCGGCCGGGGTTCACGCAATGCGCTCGCACCACGTCACGCCCGACGCGCACCTCGGCGATGAAGCGCTCGTACCGCCGCACCAGCCGCCCTTCGAGGAGCGGCCGGGCCCAACGATGAATCACTTCGTCTTGCACGTGCCGTTGTCGCAGGTCACGGCGACGGGCGCGCACGCCGCGCAACCGGTGTTCGTCGGAGGCGTCTTGCACGAACGCTCCGCGCCCGACTTGTCGGCTTCGTAGATGTAGTTTTCAGAAGCCGCGATCGCCGCGTTGGCGCAGACGCAGCCTTTGCAGACATCGCCGACGTACACCGCGAGGCAGTCAGAGTCGTGCTGGCACGAGACGTTGTAGTCCTTCACCTCGAGCACGGTCGGGGTGCCACAGGCAGACGGCGAAAGAACGATGAGAGCGAACAGAGCGCGCATGGGGGCGCGGTTTGTCACGCAATCCCCGCTCCGGGCAACGGCGTTCGCGTTATGCCCCGTGGGGCATGGAGCCGCTCGATCGCCCGGTCTGGGCCAGCCTCACCACGCATCACGCCCCGCGCTCGGAAGGCGGCGAGCTCGCGCGCCGATTCGCCCCCGACATCAACGTGTTCGCGTCGTCGCGTGATGACTCACCGGAGGCGCTGCGTGCGCTCTCGGCGCTGATGCAGCCGGGGCAGCGCGCGTACGTGCTGCAGGTGCCGCGCATCGCCGTGCCGCCGGAATGTGTGGTGCTCAAAGAAGCCGGCGGTGTGCAGTTGGTGGCGACGCGGAGCTTGAAACCGGAGGCGCTCGACGAAGGCGTCGAGGTGCTGCGTGAAAGTGACGCGCCCGAGATGCTGGCGCTCGCGACGCTCACGGAGCCCGGGCCGTTTCTCACGCGCACGCACACCATGGGGCGCTTCATCGGCGTGCGCATCGATGGCCGGCTCGCGGCGATGGCGGGTGAGCGCATGCGTTTCCCCGGCTTTACGGAAGTAAGCGGCGTGTGCGTGCACCCTGATTTTCGCGGGCGCGGGCTGGCGCGACGGCTCTCGGCGTGCGTCGCGGCGAACATCGAAGCGCGCGGCGACACGCCGTTTCTGCATTCGTGGACGACGAACACCGCGGCGATTTCGCTCTACGAATCGCTCGGGTTCCGCATTCGCGCCGATGTGAACGTGACCATCTTCGAACTCGCGCAGTGATTCACGCGTGCCAGGCAGCGAGCAACGTGCGCGTACTTTCATGCGCGGGGTTCACGAGCACATCACCGGGCAATCCGCTCTCAATCACCTGACCGTGGTCCAACACGCAGACGTGCTCGACCGCCTTGGCGAGCTGCAGATCATGCGTCACCACCACCTGCGTGACTCCGCGCGAATCGACGCTCTTCAAGACCTGCACGACTTCATTCTTCATCGATGGGTCCAGCGCGCTCGTCGGCTCGTCGTAGAGCAACACACGCGGCTCCATCACCAATGCACGCGCGATCGCCACACGCTGCCGCTGACCGCCCGAGAGCTGTTCAGGGAACGCGTCGAGCCGCTGCTCGAGCCCCAACTGCACGAGGATTTCGCGCGCGTGCTTCTCGGCGACGGAGCGCGATTCTCTCCGCACATGCATCGGAGCCAGCGCGCAGTTGTCGAGCGCGGTGAGGTGCGGAAACAGCTCGTGCGATTGAAAGACGAGACCCAATTTTTCGCGCGCCGCCGCGAGCGCCTGGGCGCGTTCTTTCGGCGTGCACTCTTCTGTCCCGCGAACGACGACTCCGTCGATGTCGATGGAGCCGCGCTCGAAAGACTCGAGCCCCATCACACACCGCAACATCGTCGACTTGCCGGCGCCGCTGCGGCCGAGCAGCGCGGTCAACGTGCCGGCGGGCAAGTCGAACGACATGCCGTTCAACGTGGGCTTCGGGTTGCCCGGGTACTGGCGAACGAGGTTCGTCACCTTGAGCGTCATGACGGCTCCCTCCGGAGGTGACGGCCGAAGTGATTCTCTGCAGCGCGCGCGAGGCGCGCGAACGGCAGCCCGAGCAGCAGATAGAAGACCGCGACGACGAGCCCGAGCCCGAGATGGTCGCGCGTGGAGTTCGCGAGGTTCGTGTACGTCTTCGTCAATTCCGTCAGCGTCACCGCGGAAACCAGCGAACTGTCTTTGAGCAGCGCGATGAAGTCGTTGGTCATCGGAGGAATCGCGACGCGAATCGCCTGCGGGCCGACGATGAACCGCAGGGTCTGGCCCGTCGTGAAACCGAGCACGTGCGCGGCCTCCAACTGCCCGCGTGGAACCGACTCGAGCCCCGCGCGATAGTTCTCGGCTTCCGCCGCCGCGTAGTTGAGGCCGAGCGCGAGCACGCCCGCGACGAAGGGGTGCAGCTTCAACCCCAGCTCCGGCAGACCGAAATACACGACGGTGAGTTGAATCAGCAGCGGCGTGCCGCGGAAGAACTCGATGTACGCGATGGAGAGCCACCGCAACGGCGCGGGCCCGAAGCGCCGCGTGAGCGCCAGCGTGATGCCGAGCAACACCGCGAGCGCCATCGCGCACAGCGACACCAGCAATGTCAGCGCCGCGCCCTGCAGAAACATCGGCAGCATCGACGGGTAGCGCGTGGTCAGTCGCTCCCAGAATGACGGCAGCTTTCCGACCGCAGCCGTCCACCGTTCGAGCTCTTCAGCGCGGCCACGCGGAGCGACGTTTGGATCATTGAAGAGCTTCGCGGTCTCCGCGCTCCACACGCCCCATTTTTCATAGAGCGCGCGCAGCGAGCCGTCTTTCTCCAGCGATTCGAGCGCGGTGTTCACCTGCGCGAGCAGCTCAGCGTCTTCTCTTCGCAGCGCGACCGCGTATTGCACCGAGCCGAATTCTCCGGGAGCGCGTTCGAACGCGTCGTCGAGATCTCCGTAGTAGCGGGCGACGGGTTCATCGAGCAGCACCGCGTCGACGCGGCCGAGCTTCAAGTCGTCGTAGATCTCGTCCTGCCCGCCTTCGTACGTGCGCACGTCGGCCTCCGCGCGCTCGAGAATTCGCGCCGCCATCGAGCCCGGCAGCGTGCCGACTTTTCGCCCTTTCAACGCGTCGAGCGCACGAGGCGCGTTCGCGTCACCTTTGCGAATGGTGAGCACCTCGGCCGCCGCGAAGTACGGGCGCGAGAGCGCGACGATGCGACGTTTTTCATCCGCCACTTCGATGCCGTTGATCGCCACCTCGAAGTCACCGCGCGCGAGCAGCTCGAGCAACCGGTCCCACGGGCCGTGAACCGGGCGCGCCTGACGGCCCATGCGTTGACCCAACATCGACGCGAGCTCGACCTCGAAACCGGTGAGGCGCGTCGGGTCCATCGGGTCTTGAAAGACGTACGGCGCTCCGCCCTGCGCGTCAGCACCCCACGTCAGCGGCGGAGCCGCGAAAGCAGTCGCCGAGAACACCACCACCAACGCGATTCGCATGGCGCCGCAGCATCGCGCACGCGTTCGGCCCGTGCAGAAAATTGTGAGCGCCCGACGTGGTCACTTCGAGCGGTAGACGTCGACTCCGCCAACCACGGTGACCTGAGGATGCGAATCGCGAACTTTCCCGGGCGCATCGGAGAGCGGGTCGACCGGCAGCACCACGAAGTCGGCGTCGAAGCCGGCCTTCAACTGCCCACGTTTCGTTTCTGACTGAGACGCGTACGCCGCGCCGCTCGTCATCTGCGCGAGCGCATCACGATGCGCCGCGAGCAATTCGAGCGGAGGCACGCCGTCACCGCCCACCGCGCGCCCGGTTTTCCCCGGCTTCACGATGCCGACGATTCCGTCAGGCACCTCACCTTCCGCGAACTCCACGCGATTGCGGCCCTCGAGCGACTTCACCAGGTCGAGGGGCCCGGAGATCTGAAACCCGCGATCGACGAGCTCCTTCAGATGCGAAGCACTCGTCACCTGCACCGCGCGATTTTCGACGTGCCGGCCGACGAAGACACCGAGCCCGAGAATCAGCTCCGGGTCGTCCTTCGTCACCACGTAGAGCCGCGTCGGCAGCACGCCGAGCATGTCCCACGACTGCAGAAAACGGAGCGTGCGGAGATCGACTCCGAACAACTGAATCTGCGTGAAGCCCTGGCGCGCCCAGCGCTCGAGCCCCGATTTGAGATGCGACGCCCGCTCTTCGTCGGTCACCTGCGGAGGCAACCCGAGCTCGACGTGCGCGTCGTTGAACCCCGGCACGATGGTCGACTCGGGAAAATCTTCGACGACGTAATCGTCTCCAGCCGCGGCGATGACTTCACGCTTCGTCCCGACGGCGACGATCTGCCCGCGAGTCCACGCGAGCGCTTCAGCAGACGGGCGCGCCGGGTCGAGCGTGTGGATGTGCTTCGCCGTGAAGACGATGGTCGTGTTCTCGGTGGGCACCTTCTTCACGCACCCGCTGAGCGCGGCCACCAACGCGAAACAACCGAAGGCGTAGTTCACGGCAGCGTCGGCGCCGCCGTGTACGTCGACTCGCCGCTGAGCGATTCGAGGAACGCCTTGAGCTGCGCGACCTCGGTCTTCGACACCTTCTGCGGCTTCAACTTCGCCGAGAGGTTGGGGTTCTTGTTGCCGCCCTTCGCCATGAACTCGATGGCCTCCTCGAGCGTCTTCGCGTTGCCGTCGTGGAAGTAGGGAGCCGTCAGCGCGACGTTGCGCAGCGATGGCGTCTTGAAGCGGCCGAGGTCGGCGTCAGCCTTGGTCGCGTCCTTGCGGCCTTCGTCGGCGCCGACGCCGATGTTCTCGAAATCCATATTCGTGAAGAGCGGAGGCGTGTGGCACCCGATGCAGCCCTTCGACGCGAACAACTTCTCACCGGCCGCGGCGTCCTTCGAGAGCGCGGTCTTGTCGCCGGCCTGCGCCTTGTCCCACGCGGAGTTGCCGTTGTTCAGCGCGCGGAAGAACGCGGCGTACGCGCGCGGCACATTTTCAGGCGTCGCCGGCTCGCCGAACGCGCGCTCGAAGCGCGCCTTGTATTCGGGGATCTCGTTGAGCTTCTTCACGACCTCCGCGGGGTCGGCGCCGAGCTGCCCTTTCCACGCGGCGTTTGACACCGCTTCGAGCGTCGGCATGCGGCCGTCCCAATAGAAGAGCGGGTGGTAACCCAGGTTCAACACCGACGGCGCGTTGCGCTTGTTGACCCCGCCTCCGACCTTCGCGTCGACCGCTTCGCCTGACGTGTACGCGTTGGCGATGTGATGGCAGTTCTCACACGCCATCGACCCGTCCTTCGACGCCCGCTTGTCGAAGAAGAGGAACCAGCCGAGCTCCGCGCGTTCGGCGGTCGTCGGGTTTTCAGCGGGCGAGGCGACCGGCGCGAGACCGACGGGCACCGCGGGCAACGCGGGCGCCTCCGGGAGTTCGACCTTCTTCACCGGCGGCGGTTCAGCCGGCTTCACCGGAGCGGGCGGCGGCGCAGGCGGGGCTTCGGGCTTCGTGCAGGCGGCGAGACTCAACACAGCGAGCAGAATTGTTCGGCGCATGGCGGGCATGTTCGTCCTCGCGAACACGCGACGCATCAACAAACTTCACCGAATTCAGCAGTGGGGTCACTTCGCGACGTCGACGATTTCAGGCTCGCGAGAATGCCTCGCCATGTCGCGCCAGATGAGCCCCGCGGCGACGCCGAGGAAGCCGATGTCGTCGAGCCAGCCGACGACGGGGATCACGTCGGGCACCGCGTCGATGGGGAGGATCGCGTACAACACCGCGAGCACGCCGAGCGCCTTCTTCCACCGAGCCACGCGCGGGCTGCGCACATAGTTTCCGACGTGTGAGAGGTTCATGCGGTTCTCCTGTCGACGAGTACGGCTGACGATCGAATCCATTTCACGAAAGCGCAACCGGCGCGCAGACTTCCCTCCACCCATGGGCAAGTCAGACAAGAAGCGGAAAAAGAAGCGCTTCACCGACGAGACGTTGGACTCCTACGACTTCGAGGTGTTCGAGCCCGGCACGCTGCGGCTCGAGCAGACCGAGCTGCGCGTGAAGACCGAAGACAAGAAGGCCGCCGACAAGGAAATCGAGGCGCTCGAGCACAAGCTCTACGAATTGCAGGTGCGCTACTGGCTCGAGAAGCGGCGCGCGGTGTTCGTCTTCGAAGGGTGGGACGCGGCCGGCAAAGGCGGCGCCATCAAACGCCTCACCGCGATGATGGACCCGCGCGGCTACAAGGTCTGGCCCATCGCCGCTCCCGGTGAAGAGGAGCGCGCGCACCACTACCTCTGGCGCTTCGCGACGCGCATGCCTCCGAAGGGCACCATCGCGGTGTTCGATCGCAGTTGGTACGGCCGCGTGCTGGTCGAGCGCGTCGAGGGCTTCGCCAGCGAGAAGGAATGGCAGCGCGCGTACGACGAGATCAACAGCTTCGAGAAGATGCACACCGATGACGGCGTGACGCTGGTGAAGTTCTTCCTCCACATCGACCCGAAGACGCAGCTCGAGCGCTTCAAGGAGCGCGAGAAGGACCCCATCAAGAACTTCAAGATCGGCCCCGACGACTGGCGCAACCGCAAGCGTTGGGACGAGTACGTGACCGCGTACCAGGACGCGTTCGATCGCACCCATCGGCCCGATGCGCCGTGGGTCATCGTGCCGGCGAACGACAAACGGCAGGCGCGGCTGCAGGTGCTCTCGCGCGCCATCGCGGCCCTCGACGCGGGTTGAACAAGAATCGTCGCGCCGATTCACTCCATGACCGCAACTCATCATGCGGCGTGGTGCCGCATTGCGCGCGCCCCTGAATGGCGACATGGAGACGCCGTCACTTCGCAGTCACCCTCACGGAGAAGAGTCATGAAGAAGCTGTTGCTCGTTGCCGGTCTCACTGCCCTGCCCGCGTTCGCCGCCGGCTTCGAACTCAAGGGCGACGCCAAGAAGGGCGAGGCGCATTTCAAGACGCTCTGTGTGGCCTGCCACGGCGAAAAGGGCGACGGCAAAGGCCCCGCGGGCGCCGCGCTGACGCCGCACCCGACGAACTTCACCGACCCGGCGAACGCCGCGCGCCTCACCGACGAGTGGATCTACAAGATGGTGAAGAACGGCGGCGCGGCCAACGGCAAGTCGCCGCTGATGGTCTCGTGGGCCGGCGCGCTCGATGAGCAGGGCCTGCGCGATGTGTCGGCGTACGTGCTGACGTTCAAGCCTGCGCCCGCCGCTCCGCCCGCTCCCGCTCCGGCGCCCGCGAAGAAGCCGGGCAAGAAGTAAGCGGGTTAGAGCTTCCCCTCGGCGGCCATCTTCTCGAGCTGCTCGTCGGTGGGGAAACCGCGAACGCGCCAACGCTCCGGCAGGTCGCCTGACGCCTGCATCAGGTCAGGCAGCGTGCGGCGCGCGATGTCGAACGTGGTGCTCCACACCTTGGCTGATGACGCGGTGTTGTTCGCGCCCGGCCGTACGAAGTCGATGCGGTCGGTCTGCGGCAGCAGCGCTTCGTTGCCTTCCTGCCAGGCGCACGACGTGAAGATGTCGCCGCCCGGAGCGCGGAAGGCCCGAAGCGTCGCCACCAGAATCTCGTGGCCGTTCGATTCGAGCAGCGCCTCGAGCACTTCCTTCTGACGCGAATACGCCGAAGCCACGGTCTGCAGCGCGAGCAGCTTCAGCTTCGCGTACGCGCGGTGACCCTTCGGAGGCAGCCACACCTGCCACGTGTTCTCGACGAGCTTGAACGCGATGGCGCTGTGGGCGCGCGGTTCCTGCAGCGCTTCTTCAGCCCAGATCGAGAGCTGCTCGAGGCCGGCGGCGTCGTCTTCGCCGGTGACGAACACCGCGTCGTGCGTCGGCGCGATGGCGATCGGCGCGCCCTTCACGTTGAGCTTCGAGAACAGCTCCGGGAGCATCAGGCGCGTGGCGTCCAACGTGTCGCGGAACGGGGAGATGAACACGCCGGGCGCCGCTTCTTCGAACGCCTCCGACGAAATCGCGCGCAGGTTGTCGGTGGCGCGCGCGAGCAGCTCGTCGAACGAGAGACCCCACGCTTCGATGCGGTCAGGGCCGATCTCCGTCACCGACGACGGCAGGTCGTAGGCGAGGTGCACGGCCATCTCATCGTTGAGCGTCTTGTGCGGCAGAATCACTTCGTCGATGGCTGCCTCGTCGGCGCCGAGCTCGAGCTCGGCCTGACGGCGCACCACCGAGAACAACGCGCGATCACGCAAGCG
>JBEHYH010000177.1:0-11602 GCA_048498275.1 Myxococcota bacterium
CGTCGTTGGCGGCGACCATGCCGACCGGCGCCTCGCCGGGCTCCACCAGTCGGGCAACGTGAACTTCCTCGTCAACGGAGGCACCACCACCGACGAGCAGACCCAGATTCGCCAACTGGTCGCGTTCCTCAAGTCCATCGACGAGAGCACGCAGACCTTCGCGATTCCGGCGAACCAGGACATCTGCGTGAATTACTGACGGGGGTCACGGCTCGCGCTCGGGGAACCCTCCTGCCCCGGGCGCGGGCTGTGTGTCAGTGGGAAGGGCGCGCCCGGAGCCGGTTCATCTGGCGAGCAGTTGCTCGCTGAGCGCCCACAGACGTTCGGCGGCAACCGGGTCCACCGCCCATTGCCGCACTCCGCGGTGATCGCTCGACTCCGCGCCCACCAGGGGAGCGACATTGCAATCGGCGCAGTACACGCCGCTCTTCTCTTCGAGCAGCGGGCTGGTCGCGCACCACACACTCGTCGCCGCGCCCATCTGCGGCGTCTTCATGTTCGACTCCGGCGCAATCTTCGGTGTGCCGTCGGCGTTGAGATACCCACTGGCCTGCACCTGCGCCGAGCTCATGAAGCGCACGAAGCCGGTGTTGATGATCCCTCCCGGGTGCACCGAGAACGCGTGGATACCGCGCGCCGCGAGGCCGACCGCGAACAGCGCATTGGCGGTTTTCGACTGCCCATAGGCGAGCAACGGTTCATAGGCGCGCCGCTCGAAGTTCCAGTCGTCGAAGTCGAAAGCGGTTCTCCGGTGGCCATACGAAGAGAGCGAGATGACGCGCGCGTGTTTCAGCTTCGGCCACAGCGCCTTCGTGAGTTGAAAGTGCCCGAGGTGATTGCTCGCGAACTGGGCTTCGTAGCCGCGGGCGTCGCGTTCAAGCGTCGGCACCACGCCTCCCGCGTTGTTGATCAGCATGTGCACCGGGCCTGTGAAGCGCGAGGCGAAGGCGTCGATGCTGCGCGGGGCGCTCAGATCGAGTTGCTCGATTTCCACGCGGGGAATCGCGGCCAGCGCGGCCTTCGCCTTCGCGACGTCGCGAACCGGCGCCACGACCCGCGAGCCCGCCTCCGCCAGCGCCCGAACGGTCTCGATGCCGATGCCCGACGAAGCACCGGTCACGACCGCGACGCGACCTGACAGGTCGACACCGCGGAGCACCTCGGCAGCGGTGGAAGCAGCACCGAACGGCGAATCAAGAGGACGTTGGATGGAGTTCATGGCGCTTTGCTAAGGCGCCGCCTTGGACGTTGGATATGCTTGCGTCCATAAATCATTCGTAAATGTCCCAAATGGATCCTCTCTCGGAGATCATCTCGCTCGTCCACGCGGAGTCAGCGGTGACCGGAACGCTGAGTGCCAGCGGCGACTGGGCGGTGCAGTTCGGGCGGCCTCCGGTGGTGAAGCTCTACGGCGTGGTGAAGGGCGGTTGTCATCTGCGCATCGACGGGCAGAAGCGCTGGTTGCAACTGAAGACCGGCGACGTGCTGATGATGGGCGGCGACCGCGGCTACGTGCTGGCGAGCACGCCGGGCGTGGCCCCACGCGCATCGGCGACCCTTTTGCGGGACGGGAGCGACCATGTGAAGCTCGGGCGTGGAGCGGCCACCTTCGAGCTCATCGCCGGGCGCGTCGACCTCGACCCCGCCCGCGGGAGGTTCCTCATCGAGTCACTCCCGACGCTGCTGCACCTGCGGAACGCGCGCGCTGCCCTGCTCGCGCTCTCCCGGCTGACGGAGGAGCTCCACGCGCCGAAGGCGGGCAGCTCCCTGGTGGTTCGTCTCCATGCGCAGTTACTGCTGGTGGAGCTGCTGCGCGCGACCGCCCCGAAGCGTGGGTGGCTGCGGCTGCTGGCAGACCCGACGCTCTTTCCCGCCATCGAGGCCATGCACGCTCGCCCCGCGCAGGCGTGGACCGTTGCCGGGCTCGCGAAGACCTGTGGCGTGTCACGGTCGACCTTCGCCGCACGTTTCCAGGCGCGCGCGGCGATGGCTCCGCTCGAGTACCTGACGAGTTGGCGTATGCGATTGGCCGAGCGCGCGCTCCTCGAACGCGACGTCACACTGGGTCAGCTCGCGAATGAACTCGGGTACGAATCACAGAGCTCGTTCAGCGTGGCGTTCAAGCGCTTCAATGGGCGCTCACCACGCGCGTTCAAGGCAGCAGCCGCCTGAATCAGCGCCGCTGCGTGAACCCCGGGCGGCGGCGCGGGCTGTGGGTCAGTGGAAGATGAGCAGACCCCACAGCGTGAGGCACAGCACGGAGATGATGACCGCGCCGAGCGCGCTCCCGAGCCCGCCCACCGGAGGCACCGCGCGCTTGTCGACCCGCGAGAGCCCCCAGACCGCGAGCCCGAGGCTGACGAGCGCGAGCGGCGGCATGAAGAGGCTCAACGCCGACAACCGCGCCGCGCTGGAGGCCTGCCAGTTGCTCCCGTAGCGCTCGTAGTGCTGGCGCAGCTCCGAGCGCTCCACGGAGCGGCGGAAGAAGAGGCGCGTCCGCACGTCTCTGCGGAGCGCCGCCCAGAGCCCGCCCGTCAGAAGCAGCGCGGTGCCGCCGACGAAGAGCTGCTCCTCGAGGCGGTTGTTGGCAAACGCGAAGAGCAGCGAAGTGACCAGCGAGGTCGCGAGGTTCAGCGTCAGGGCCCAGCGCCTGCCGGTCTGCAGCAGCAACGCCGAGACGCTCCAGAAGATGACCCCCACCGGCCCGCCCGCCCAGCGGAGGTCGCCCACCGGGTTGTCCGCGCGGAGGACGTCGCGGAACAGGTCGAGGAGCGCGATGAGCATGCCGACGCCCGCCAGCAGGCCCACCCCGCCCAGGAAGGTCGCGAACCAGACCAGCCCCGACCTGCGGCCCTCCAGCCGCGCGTAGTGATGGGTCAGCCAGTCGACTTCTGGCCTCTCGGCGCAGGTGCCGCAGAAGAGCTGGTGGTCGACCACCTTCGCCTCGGCGGCGCAGTAGAAACGGCCGCACCGGGTGCAGGTTCCGACCGCCTCCGAACCCGGGTGAACAGGGCATTCAGTCACCGCCGCAGCGTGCCAAGTGTTTGAAACAAAAGCACTTCTTCGGGATCTCTGGTCGAGAAGTGCCCTTGCGGTAAGAGCCCATCGGATGAGCACCGGTAAACCCGCGGAGGGCCCGAGTTCCGGCCCGGACCCGCTGCTGACCACCTCTTCTCAGGCCGTCGTACACCACGGCCACGCGCAGCAACCGCTGGCCGCCCTCACCCTGGGCGCCCTGGGCATCGTCTTCGGCGACATCGGCACCTCGCCCCTCTACACCGTGGCGGAGTGCTTCGCGCACGATGAGCATGGCCACGCCAAGCCCCACGCGCTGGAGATCTCGGAGGCTTCGATTCTGGGGCTCCTGTCGTTGATCTTCTGGGCCATGACGCTGGTGGTCAGCGTCAAGTACATCGGGTTCATCATGCGCGCCCACAACAAGGGCGAGGGCGGCATCTTCTCGCTGCTGGCGTTGATCCCCTCCGCGGTGGCCGGGCGTACGCGGCACCTGCTGGTGCTCTCGGCGTTGTTCGGCGCGGCGCTGCTCTACGGCGACGGCGTCATCACGCCCGCCATCTCGGTGCTCTCGGCGGTCGAGGGTCTGAGCGTGGCGACGCACACCTTCGACAAGATGGTGGTGCCCATCACGCTGGTGATCATCGCGGTGCTGTTCCTCGTGCAGAAGCGGGGCACCGACAAGATCGGCAAGGCCTTCGGGCCGGTGATGGTGGTGTGGTTCATCGCGCTGGCGGTGCTGGGGGTGATGGCGGTGATTCAGGCGCCCGAGGTCTTCAAGGCCATCGACCCGCGTCACGGCGCGGCGCTGTTCGCGGCCGACCCGAAGCGCGCGTTTCTGGTGCTCGGCGGCGTGGTGCTCTGCATCACCGGTGGTGAAGCGCTCTACGCGGACATGGGTCACTTCGGCGCGAAGCCGATTCGCTGGGGCTGGCTGTTCGTGTGCCCGGCGCTGCTCCTGAACTACTTCGGTCAGGGCGCGTACCTGCTGAAGCACGGCTGGGTCGAGAAGCCCTTCTGGAACGTGGTGCCGGAGCCGCTGCTCTACCCGATGGTGATCCTCTCGACGGCGGCGACCATCATCGCGTCGCAGGCGATGATTTCCGGCGCGTTCTCGCTGACGCGGCAGGCGGTGCAACTCGGCTACATGCCGCGCGTCACCATCGTGCACACCTCGGCGGTGAACGAAGGGCAGATCTACATCCCCGAAGTGAACACCCTGATGATGGTCACGTGCCTCGCGCTGGTGCTCGCCTTCCGCGAGTCGACGGCGCTGGCGGCGGCGTACGGCATCGCGGTGACCGGCACGATGAGCATCACCTCGATTCTCTTCGCGGTGGTGATGCGCGCCCGGTGGAAGTGGAGCTGGTTCCGCGTCATCGGGCTGACCGTGCTGTTCCTCTCGTTCGACCTGCCGTTCTTCTCGGCGAACGCGGTGAAGTTCTTCGACGGCGGCTGGTTCCCCATCGCCATCGGGCTGTGCATCTTCACGCTGATGACCACGTGGAAGGCGGGGCGCGCGGCGCTCGCGCAACGCTTCAGCCAGTCGGTGATGCCGTTGACCGCGCTGCTGGAAGATCTCGAATCGACCAAGCCGCATCGCGTGCGCGGCACCGCGGTGTTCATGGCGGGCAACCCCGACGGTACGCCTCCGGTATTGCTGCATCACCTGAAGCACAACCAGGTGCTGCATCGTCAGGTGGTGCTGCTGAGCATCATCTCGCAAGACGTGCCGCACGTGCCCAACGAGGAGCAGCTCGAGGTCGAGAAGCTCGACCACGGCTTCTTCCGCGTGAAGTGGAAGACCGGCTTCATGGAGACGCCCAACGTGCCCAAGATTCTGGTGCGCGCGCGGGAGCTCGGCCTCGTCGCGGAGCCGTCGACCACCAGCTACTTCCTCGGGCGCGAGACGCTGCTCACGCACGGCAAGACGCCCATGATGGGCTGGCGGAAGATGCTGTTCGCGTTCGTGTCGCGCAACGCGCTGTCGGCGACGAACTACTTCGGTCTGCCTCCCGGGCGCGTCGTCGAGCTCGGTATGCAGGTCGACTTGTAGGTCGGCTGGCGCCGCGCACCTGCGCTTACAGTTGGCCTGGAATTGGCGCTGTCAACGCGCGGCGCCCCGTGAGACTCCTCGCTCACGCGAGTTGGGCATTCAGCCTTCGCGCATCGGGAGAAACACGGATGATGAAGAAATTCTTGGTCGGCCTTTCCTTGGCTGGAGCGATGGGGTGCAACCCCACGACGACCGTCAGCAGCGCGAGCGCGGTCGCTGAACCTGCAGGTGCAAACTGCGCTGCGGGTGGCGTCGCGATTCGTTCGGGCGTCGACACCGACAACGACGGGGTCATCTCGGCGAGCGAAGCGAAGTCGACGCAGTACATCTGCAACGGCGTCGCCGCGGCTCCAGTCGATGCGGGCGTGGCGACGCTCAACAAGGTCGTCGCGGAAGCCGCGGGTTCGAACTGCACCGATGGCGGCTATGCGTTCCAGACCGGTCTCGATGACAACGGCAACGGGCAGCTCGACGCGGCCGAAGTCGATTCGACGCAGTACATCTGCAACTCGTCGTCGGGTTCGACGGCTCCGGTGCGCTTGAACAAGACGCTTCTCGGCGGCGCAGATGCCGCGTGCCCGGGCGGCTACGTGCGCGTCGGCTTCGGCAATGACACCGACGGCAACGGCACGCTCTCGTCGAGCGAGCAGACAGGCTCCATCGTCGTCTGCAACCAGGTGCCGAAGATCACGTCTGACACCGCGGTCGTCGTCGCCGACTGCAACGCCTCGCCCATCGTCGTTCCGCTCACCACCGTCGACGTCGACGGTCAGGTTGCGTCGACGAGCGTCGAGCTTCTTTCGTCCGGCTCGCCGCTGGTGCTCTCGACCGGCGCTGATGGTTCGATTCACCTCGAGCCCGGCGCTCACGTGTCTGGAGCGGTGATCTCGGTGACGCTCACCGACGACCTCGGTGCGACGTCGGTCACGCAGGTGCACCTCATCTTCTCAGGCACGGGCTGCGTGCCGCTGATGTCGTTCTACGGCGTCGTGCCGGAGAGCTGCATCGCCATCGAGGTCGAGCCCCTTGCCGGTGATGATCGCAGTGGCCCCGTCGTGACGGCGACCCACACCTATTACAACGGCGACGATGGCCTCGTGCGCACGGCGCTCGATCTCTCGGGTCTGGTGCAGATCATCGACACCGAAGTCGACGGCCTCATCGGAGACCCGCAGCAGGGCACGCTCCTGTCGCTGTGGTCGAGCGAGTGGGACGCGACGCTGGCTGACGGTGGCACGGGCCCGGGCATCACCGGTCTGACCGACCCGAACTCCGCCGGCCGCTTCAGCGCGTTCAACAGCCCCGAGGCGCTCGACCAGCTGGTGGTGCTCGACGAGACCTCCCTGGCGCCGACCACGCGCTTCACGTTGACGCAGCCCATCGGCCCGAATGGCCCGAATGGCGTTCAGTTTCAGCTCGCGGGCGACGCGGGCGCCGACACCTTCAGGCAGAACCAGATGCTCGTCGCCGCGACCGATGGTCAGGCGCTGCTCGCGCGCGTCGGCGATGACGTGAACGGCAACCACGGTGTGCTCTATGAGCTCATCGACACCAGCACCGGTGCGGTGACGCTCTCGCGCGAGCTCATCTTCGAGAACACCGACCCGGCGTTCAGCACCTACCAGTGGCAGACGCAGGAAGACTCGATTCAGCACTACGCGATGCACAAGCGCGGCACGGAATACGTGGTCACGTACCGTGCGAACCAGGGCTGGTATGAGCTCGAGCTCGCCGCTGGCCAGCCGGTTCTGCTGACGCAGTCGTTCGTGAGCACCTGCGACGCGTACGACCTCTCGTTCAGCGCCGATCTGTCTCAGGTCTATTTCCACTCCGAGTACGACTGCTTCGGTTCGCCGACCGATGAAGCGCTGCTTCGTTGCGACGTGCTCCTGACGTCGAACCTCGACGGCGGCGTCGACGACGACGGCAACAGCACCCAGGGCGAAGGCCCGGCGATCGGCAAGCGCAAGTAGGCGAAGTGCAGTGCCCGCTCCCTGCGTGCCGGGGAGCGGGTGTCTTCTCCAGCACGTTGACGGGTAGAACGTCGCTCATGGTTGAGACGCTCTGGCGGAACGACGAATGCGCGATGGGGCTCCTCGACGGCATCTTCGTGTGCGTGTGGTTGGGGCTCCCGACGGTGCTCGCGGCCGACGAGATTGAACGGTGCATCCGCGCGCGCAGCTCGCAGTTCCCGAAGGGGAGCGGCCTCGTCACCATCGTGCTCGCGAACGCACCGCCGCCCGAGCGCGCGGCGAGAACGCGCATCGCGGAGATTTTGCGCGACGCCAGAACGTGAAGGCTTCGGCGGTGTGCTTCGAGGGCACCGGGCTGCGCGCGACCATCGTGCGCACCGTGGTGACCGGCATCAACCTCATGGCGAGCATGGCGTTCCCCCACAAGGTGTTCGCGACGTTCGAGAGTGGCGTGGCCTTCGTGCACGGCGCGATGACGCAGGCGTCGATCGCGGTGCCTCCGGTGCCCACGCTGGTGAAGGCGATCGCCGACTGGCGGGCGTCACTCACGCACTGAGCCGGGTGGATCGCTTCGGTTCGTCAGCGGCAACCCATCATCATGCGCAAGAGCAACCTGGCAGTGTTGGTGCTGTCGACCGGTCTCGCCTGCGGCGGTGGAGACCCGGTCGAACGTGATGTCACCGGCAACTACGCGATTCGGTACGACGACCAGCTCCGTCTGCAGTTGAACGTCGGCGGCGCGATTCGCGAAGTGACGACGAACGGCTACGGAGGCATCGCCGACTTCGGCGTCATCAACGGTTCAGCCGTGACGTTGGACCTCACTGACTTCTGCGCGCGGCCCGAAGTGCAGTGCCCGAGCGAAGTGTTCTGGACGAAGGTGTCGGTGGATCAACCCGACCTCGAGCGCGGCTACGACCTGCAGACGTTGGTGGTCATCGATGACCGTCAGCACGTGCTCGATGCGGGTGTGCGCGCGGCGGCCATCGGTGGGCTCGTCGATCACCCCAACAATGACCGCTTCATTCTCGGGCTCGGTGCGGGTGCGGGTGTCGCCGGCAACTGCGCGGCGCTCGGCATTTCGCTCGCCGGCGGCCGCTTCTCGCGCGTCGGTGAACATGAAGTGACCTCGCTCGAACTGCGCACGCACAACGGCCGGCCGTGTTCGTTCGATGGTGGCGTCGATGCCGGCACGCTCGCGGATGGCGGTGTCGATTGCGCGGAGGTCGAGGTGACGAAGATCGTCGCTCCCGAAGGCGCGGTCGTGAACGGCGTCAAGGATGGCAAGGTGTTCGTCGGCTGGGCGGGCGGTTGTGCGTTCGGCCCGGCGCTCGTCGGCGCGACGTTGACGATGGAGACGGGTTTCACGGGAACGCGTACCGGCGAGTTCGACCCTCCTCCGTACACGCCGGCCGAGGTCGTGGTGCCTGATGGTGGCTTCGACGCCGAGACTTCGGTCGACGCCGGCCCGTGACCACGAATGCCGAGCATCGCAACGCTCGATGCTCGGCACGAATGGTCACGGAGCTCCCTCAGCAACGCCCTTCACCAACTCCGTGCACTACTTCTGCCGCGGGCAGGCATCGGCGCACGCGAAGTACGCCGGCAGGCACGCTTCAGAACAATCGATGCAGCTCAACCTGTCGCGCCCCGGGCATTGCGCGGTGCAATCGGCCTGACCCGCGTACAGACAGGTCTTGCAGGTCTCACCGCCGCTGCAGCGCGCGTCGCATGCCTGCTTCTGCGTCATGCAGCGCTGCTCGCAGCTCGGCTCAGGCCATTCGCGGTCGCGCTGACATTCGGGCAACAGGTTGGGGTCGGCTTCACACGCGGCCGCGGCCTTCGCGAAACACTCCACGAGTTTCCCCGAGTGCGTGCCGTTGCAGGCGTCGACGCAGTACTCCATGAGCCGGTCTCTGAGTTCGTCGGTGCCCGCGTCGCCCTGGTACACGAAGCACGTCGGGTCGGAGTCGAGCTCGAGGCCGACGTGGCAGCTGGAATTCATCAGCCGGCAGTTCTCTCTGGAGCAGCGCGGGTCGGGATTTGGCGTCTGACATGCAGCGAACGCGAGCAATGCCGTGAGCGCGTGCTGCGTCACGGCGTCGCTTCCACACGCTGCAGGTCGACCACGATGGGGCCGTAGTTGCTGCGGTGCCACAGCTCGAAGCGAAGCGATTTGTCATCGACCTGAATGCGGCGCAGCTCGTCGACCACGCAGCCCTGGATCTCCTCCGCCAACTGAATCTTGCCGAACGCGAGCGCGCGCGCGCCGTACTCCACGCGCCAGAACTCGCGGTGATAGGCGCACGATTCGCCGTAGTAGAAGAGGATGGTCTCGCTCGCCGTGCCCGAGTAGCGGCCGTTCTCGTCGAGGTTGAGCAGCAGCTCGTGCGTGCCGTCCCACGGAGTCGTCTGCGTGCCGCGCCAGTGGCCCACCATCAGTTGCGCGACGGTTTTCAATTCGGCACTCGGCGCGTCGATTCCGCGCAGCGGTTGAGCCGGCGAGGTCGATGGCCGGTTCATCACCGCCAGGTCACAGGTCGGGCGCTGGTAGTGGATGCCGAGGTGCACGACATGCTGCGGGTCACCGGCTTCACCCGGGCCGCAGCCATCGCCCGCGACGACCGTCGATTGATCGTCATTGTAGCCAGCGTCGAAGGCGCCGGAGTCGGCGCTGTTCTCCTGACCCGCCCCCAGACACCCGTACAGCGCGCCGACACACACCAGAATCACTCGCCTCATGTTGCAGCTCCCGTCGTGCAGCCCGCCGAAGTGGAAGTGGCGGCGGTCGGGGAAGAAGGGACATCGTCGGCGACGAAACGGCTCACTTCGCGCGCGGGCACGCGTCGGCGCACGCGAAGTACGCCGGCAGACACGCTTCGGTGCAATCGAGGCAGCTCATCACGTCGGTCCCCGGGCACACCGCGGTGCAATCGCCGCCGCCGGTTCTGCACGACGTACACGCCGCGCCACCGCTGCAGCTCGTTTCGCATTGGCTCTTCTGCGCCGTGCAGCGCTGCTCGCAGCTCGTCTCAGGCGAGTCGGCTTTGGCCTGACAGTTGGGGAAGGTGTGGTGCTCGTAGTCGCACTGGTCGACCGAGTTGGCGAAGCACTCCACGACTTTTTCAGAGTGCGTGCCGGTGCACGCTTCAGCGCAGTACTCCGTGATTCGATCTCTGAGTTCTTCGATGCCTGCGTCGCTCGGGTACGGAAAGCACGTGACGTCGATGTGGACCGGAAGGTCGACTTTGCACTCGTAGATCATTCGCCGGCAGTTCTCTTTCGAGCAGCCGGCATCTGTCGTCGACGGGGTCTGACATGCGGCGAACATCAGCAACACTGCGAGCGCGCGCTTCATCATGGCGTCGCCTCGACGCGCTGCAGGTCGACCACCATCGGGCCGTAGACGGTGGCGTTCCACACCTCGAAGCGGAGCGTCTTGTCGTCGACCTGAATGCGGCGCATCTCGGTGAGGCTGCAGCCCCCGAACTCAGACGCCACCTGAAGCTGCCCGAACGCGAGCGCTCGCGAGCCGTACTCCAGCCGCCAGAACTCGCGGTGATAGGCGCACGATTCGAAGTAGTAGAAGAGCGCGCTGTCCGTCGCCGTGCCCGAGTAGCGGCCGTTCTCGTCGAAGTTGAGCAGCAGCTCGTGCGTGCCGTCCCACGGGGTCGTCTCGGTGCCGTGCCAGTGGCCGACCATCAACTGCGCGACGGTCGCCAACTCGGGAGTCGGCGTGTCGGTTCCGCGCAACGGTTGACCCGGCGCCGTCGACGGCCGGTTCATCGCCTCCAGGTCGCAGGTCGGGCGCTGGTACCAGATGCCCATGTGTACGAGGTGCTGCGGGTCACCGGCTTCACCGCCGCAGCCGGTACCCGCGACGAAGAACGGCTGATCATCCCCGTTGCCCGCATCGAAGATGAAGGCGTCGGGGTTGGGTTCGAGCCCCTCCTGACCAGCCCCCAGACAGCCGTACAACGCGCCCACACTCACCAGAATCACTCGTCTCATGTCGCTGCTCCGTTGGTGCCGAGCGCGAAATGAAAATCGCGGCCGGTGACGAAAGAGGGACAGCGTCGGTGACGAAACGGCTCAGCGCGCGTCAGCTTCGGCAGGCGTTCAGAGCGTCGGCCGCGGCGCAGTGTTCATGCAGCTCGCGACGAACGCAGCTCGTTGCCCGGTGCACGCGGCGAAGAAGTCGAACGCCATCGGTAGGCCGCCGTCGGCGTTCCTGGAGACGCTGGCCGTGGTTTCCAAACCGACCAGGCAGCGAGTCATCTCGATGCCGTTGTTTCTCGAGCAGCACGGGCCTGGCGTCGTCTGCGCCCGGTAGCGCGAGCGCGGGCTTCATCATGGCGCCGGTTCGACGCGCGCCAGGTCGAGCGTGATGGCGCCAAATATTTTGGCGTTCCACACTTCGATGTGCAGTTGACCGGCGGTGACCACAATGCGGCGCATGTCACCGACGACGCATCTGTCTCCAATCTCATCTGACGTCTGAATCTCCCCGTACGCGAACCCGTTCTCTGTCGATTGAAGCCGCCAGAAGTCGCGGTGA
>JBEHYH010000178.1:0-11548 GCA_048498275.1 Myxococcota bacterium
GCCGCGCCTTCGAACGATGCGATGGCGTCGTCGATCTTCACCTGCGCGAGTTCCAGTTCGCCCTCGGCGACCGGCAGGCGGGGGTCGCCCGGGTTCAGCTTCTTCACCTCGGCGAACTCCTTCGTCGCCTCCGCGAAGTCGCCTTTCAAGAACGCGGCCTGACCGGCGACGTAATGCCCATCGGCGATCACCTTCGGGTCGACGCCTTCTCCGGGCTTGAGGCACCCGAGCAACGCCATCACCACCATTCCAGAGAGAACGCGCTTCATACGCTCGTCATCCTCAAGACTTCTTCGAAGCTGGTCTCACCCTCGGCCAGCTTGCGTACGGCCGCCTCACGCAGGGTGCGGAGCCCGGAACCGCGCGCGAGCTGCGCGAGCTCCTCGGGCGAGGCCTTGCGCGCGATCGCGGCGCGAAGCTCGGGAGTCGCCGACACGATCTCGAACACCGCCGTACGGCCGCGGTAGCCGGTGCCGCGGCACTTCACGCAGCCCGCGCCCTTCATGAACTTCGGCCCGCCCGGCAGCAGCGGCAACGCGGCGCCCAGCGCGGCGATCTCTTCGCTCGTCAGCGTCACCGGCTGCGCGCACTGCGCACACACCTTGCGAACCAGGCGCTGCGCCATCACGCCCAGCAACGACGCGCTGAGCAGAAACGGAGGCACCTCGAGATCTTCGAGACGGCTCACCGCACCGAGCGCGTCGTTGGTGTGCAACGTCGAGAGCACGAGGTGGCCCGTGAGCGCCGATTGAATCGCGTTCTCCGCCGTCTCCGGGTCGCGGATCTCGCCGACCATGATGATGTCGGGGTCTTGCCGGAGGATGTGCCGGAGCGCGTTCGCGAAATCGAGGCCGACCTTCGGCTGCACCTGCACCTGATTGAAGGCGTCCCACACCATTTCAATCGGGTCTTCGACGGTGGTGACGTTCACGTCGGGGCCGGCGAGCGCCTTGAGCGCCGAATAGAGCGTGGTGGTCTTGCCGGAGCCCGTGGGGCCGGTGACGAGGATCAGACCGTGGGGCTGCGCGATCCACGACTCGAAGGTGCGCTGTTCCTGTTGGTCGAAGCCGAGCTTGGCGATCTCCACCGCGAGCGTCTCCGGGTCGAAGATGCGGAGCACCGCCTTCTCACCGAAGGCCGTCGGCAGCGTGGAGACGCGGATTTCGACCTCGCGCCCGTCGCGGTCGACCTTGATGCGGCCGTCTTGCGGTTTGCGTTTCTCGGAGATGTCGATGCGCGAGATGGTCTTGATGCGCGCGATGACCGGCAGGTGGAGCTGCACCGGCAAGCTGTAGACGCCGTGCAGCACACCGTCGATGCGCAGACGCACCACGCACGCGTCGCGTTTGGGTTCGACGTGAATGTCTGACGCGCGGTTGTCGAACGCGTAGCGCAGCAGGTAGTCGACGGCCTGGATGACCGGCCTCGCGTCGGCGTCGAGCTCACGCCCGGTCGAGAGCGAAACGAGCTGCTCGAAGTTGGTGATGCCGGCGCTCGCGTTGGCGTGCTCGTCGGCCGCGGCGCTCAGCGTGCGACGGAAGCCGTAGACGTCGGCGATGCCCTTCAAGATGTCAGACTTCGCCGAGAGCACCGGCACGATGGTGGTGTTCGCCAGCCGGCGCAGACCTTCGAAGAGCTCGGTGTCGAACGGGTTGGCGACGGCGACGGTGAGCGGCGCCTGACCTCCGCCTTCGAGCGCGAGGATCGAGTGCTTGTGCGCGTACGGCCGCGAGACCGTCTTCGCGGCGAGGTTCATGTCGAGCTTCAGCGGGTCGATCTTCCGGTAGCCGATGCCGGCGGCGCGCGCGGCGATCTCGCTGATGCGATCTTGATCGAGCACCTCACCCTGCCGCCCACCGAACGGCACCTGGAAGGCGGCGACGATCTCCACCGGAGACACGTGGTACTTCTCTTCGCCCGACGCCTTGACGATGCGCGCCTTCGCCTGCGTCTCGCGCGCGGTGATTTCCTGCGCGTGCTGTCTGGTCAGCGCGTTCGCCGACTGCAGTACTTCGAGCAACCACGCGAGCGAGAAGTCGTGCGCGCGCCGGTTCTCGGGCGGAGGCAACGCCGTCATCACGCACTCCTCCGGCGCAGCATCAGCACGAGGAACGCGAGCAGCACGCCCACCGGCTCGGCCGACGAACAGCCGCAGCCGCCGGTGCCGTTGTGGTTGGGGCCGGTGCCACCATCGCCGGGCACGTATTGCTGACCACCGTCGGCGTGACAGCCGGGGCACACCGGGCCGCCGTCGGGCGGGTAGCACTCACCGTCGGCACCGCAACTGTCGCCCACCGCGCAGCAGTCTTTCCCCGAAGGGCAGGTGCCGCTGCCGTTGCGGTTCGCGTTGCACGGAGTCTGACAGACGCGGCCCTGCGTCACGCCGATGCACCGGCCGCCCTGCGGGCAGAGACCCTTGCCCTCGCAGTTCTTCATGCACACCAACTGACCGCTCGCCGCCGCGGTGCAGGTGGAGCCCGTCGGGCACAGGCCACACCCCAGCGCGCACGGCTGCGTGCACTGCTTCACGCTGCCCCCCGTCGCCGTGGCGATGCACTTGAGCCCGGCGCCGCAGTCAGAGGTCGAATCACACGCCGTGCCGACGGTACCGAGCGGGTTGCCGGTCGCGATGCACTGCCCGTCACACGTGCGGCATTCGTAGCCGGCGCCGCAGTCGTTGTTGGCGAAGCAACGCGGCACGCACACGCCTTCTGGGTTGTTTTCGTCGAGCTCGAGACAGACGTAGCCGGCACGGCAATCGGCGAAGCCGACGCGGCAGGTCTGGAGGCAGCGATCGGTGCCGAGGCCGACGTCGAGACACTCTGCACCCGAGGGGCACGCCTGCGAGCTGCTGCATTCCTGCGTGCAGTAGCCGTCTTGCCACCACTCATGCGGGTTGTTCACGTCAGGCCCGGGCCCGCTCGGAGGCGCGATGGGCGTCTGGCAGCCTGAAACCGCGCTCCCGCAGGTCGAGGGGTCGTTGCAGGCGCGGCCCACGAGCGTCACCGAGCTGCCCGGCAGCATGCAGGCGCCGGTGCTCGCGGGGAAGACGCTCGAACCGACGCAGCTCAACGGCAGCTCGCAGCCATCGTTCACGCCGAGGGTGCACCCGTGCGTGCACATGCTGACGGTGACGCCGTTGGTCTGCGGCTGCGCGACGCACTTCAAGTTCGCGTCACACCCGCCGTCGCCCGTGCAGATCGCCGTGACCGAACCGCTCACCGGGTAGCGCTCACAGAGCACTTCGATGTCGTGCGCCGTCAGCACGCGCTTCTGCTCACCCGGGAGCTGCCCCGAGAACATCACGTCTTCGACGTGCAGTTGATCGGCCTCGTCGAGACCCAGGCAGTGACCGAGCTCGTGCACCTGCGTGGTCTGGAAGTCGTACGCGTCGCTCGGCGTGGTGGCCGAGGTGCTCCAGGTGATGCCGCGATCACTCGGAGGCGCGTTGTTGAAATAGATGTCGCAGGTCTGCAGCACGCCCGAATACGCCCGGGGGATGGTGAGCGCCACCACCGCGCCGCCGACCACGGCTTGAAAGTCCGGGTCGTCGGCGTCGGTCATCAAGATCGGCGTGACCGAGAACGTGTCGTACGAGTCGCGCGGGTTGGTGACGGTGCCCTGCGCGCCACCGGCGATGCGCATCTTCACCGCCGCGCAGGCCACCGAGTTCCACTGACCGACGCCTCCGTCGACCGCGGCGTAGATGGTGTTGATCGCCAGCCCGCTGTTCGGAGACACAGTGTCACCCATGCGCAGGTTGAACGGCTGCGACGAGGTGCTGATCATCTTGAAGTTCAGGTACTGCGCGAACGCCACGCACGGCACCACGGCGAGGAGCAACGCCAGGCGCTTCACTGGGCACCGCCCTTCTTCAACTCGGCCTTGAGCTGATCGACGGAGAGCACTCTCCATTCGCCGGTGAAGAGGTTGCGGTCGCGCAGGTACGCGCCGTCGAAGCGCAGGCGGCCGGCGCCGAGCGCCACGAGATGGCAGCGGTCCTTCGCGAGCTTGCAGGTGACGAAGACCACCGCCGTCTCGCCGATTGAAAATTCCGCATCACCGGGGATGTGCGTCGTCTCGGCGCCATTCACGCCGCCGATCTGCACGATGTTGAACTCGTCGGGCCCGGAGCCCTTGAGGTCTTCACCGACCATCACGCGGGTGATCGTCTTGGTGGGCGTCTTGTCGTTGCCGGGTTCGACGCGGCTCTCCAGCACCTGCACGAGCGCGACGCGGTCAGCCATCACGCCGCGTTGGCCCAGCGTGTGGGGAATCAGGGTCGACGCGACGGCGATCACCGGCAGCACCAGGGCCGCCGCGAGGAATTTCGATGTGCGCATGCGGCGCGGAGCCTACTCCGACAACGCGCTCAACGCGGCATCGACAACCGCATCAGCGGCGGTCGCCGACGCGGTGCAGTGCACCTTCACGCCGAGCTCCTGCAGCGCGCTCGCGGCCGATGCAGACGTGGCCACCACGCGCAGCTCCGAAGGCACCGGGAGCGACGGGCCTTCGTTGTGATGGGCATGCCCATGCGGGCCGCAGCAATATTGATCATGCACGTGGCGCGCTTCGCCGAGCGTGGCTTCGGCCCAGGCTTCACCGGCGGCCGCTGAATGTACGATGACCACGCGCGCATCGTCGGCGCTCTCGAGCCGCGGCTCCTCGGGCACTTCGATCTGCAGCGAGGTGACGCGCACGCCCGCGGCTTCGAGCGCCTCTTCGAGGATCTCGGGGAGCGGCTCCGAGTGCAGCACGAGCACGTCTTCGCCCGACTCCATCAAGCCGGAGACCGCCGAGGTCCATTTGTTGTCGCCGGGAACACGCACTTCGCCACCGACACGTTCGATGGCCCGCGCGGTCGGCGCGTCACCCGCGAGCCATCGCACCCGTTGAAGCGCAGAACGAGACCCCGCGCTGCTCACCGCTTCGAAGAACGCGCGCAGCACCGGGCGATTGGTGATGACGACCCAGTTGAAGCGGCCGAGCTGTTCAGCGGCCGCGCGCAACCCGGGCGCCTGCGGAATCGGCGCCCCCAGCAACGGCCAGAACAAGGGTTCATGGCCTTCTTCTTCGAGCAGAAACGCGACGTCGGCCGACTGTTCAGGCGGCGTCAGCAGAAGAACCCGCGCCATCTATTTCTCCGCTCGCTCGGAATGCACCTGCTGGCAGCGCGAAATCATGGGCGTCACTCGGCCAGCTCTACATCTTGTCGAGGATGAACGCCGCGAGCAGGTCAGCTTCTGGCGACGCGCTCTTCTTCTTCGGGTCGGCCCTGGCGGCGGGCGTGTGCTGCACCTCGGTGACGTAGCCCTCGACGACCTCGTAGGCGGCGTCTCCGATGATGCATGAATCGGCGAAGTGTTCGGCCTTGAGCCCCTGGAGCTGCTCGGTGGTCTTCACCCGGCCGACCAGCCCGTTGGTGTCTTCACCCGACACGAGCTTCTGAAAGTGCACGGCCGAGGAGACGGGGTGCGAGCTGCCACCCTCTTTCACGACCAACTTGCCGTCAGCCAGATCGGCCTTCTCGGCCAGCGCCCATTCTTCAAGCGTCTTTTGCGGAAGGAAGAGCTTCACGTGCGCGTACCCTTTTCGGTATTAAACATGAAGGCATGAGCAAAGACACCGTTGCGGTTCAGGATTCGACGTTCAAGAACGAAGTCATCGACTCGAAGACGCCCGTGCTGGTCGACTTCTGGGCCACGTGGTGCGCTCCGTGCCGCGCGATCGCGCCGTCGCTCGAAGAGCTCGCGACCCAGTACAAGGGTCAGGTGAAGATCGCGAAGGTCGACGTCGACGAGAACCAGCAGATCGCCCAGCAGTTCGGCATCCGCTCCATCCCCACGTTGCTGGTCTTCAAGGGCGGCAAGGTGGTCGAGCAGCTCGTCGGCGCGGTGCCGAAGACGAAGCTCGAAGACGCGCTCAAGAAGCACCTCTGAGAATCTGCACGAGGGGGAGTCCGTGCTCGGTCATCTGCTGAAACCCGAGTACGAGGAGCTCATTCGCAAGCGCGACTGGGAGTCACTCCGGGTCGCGTTCGAAGAGGTCGACCCCGCTGACATCGCGGAGATCCTCGAGGATCTCCCGGCTGAAGATTCAGGTCTGCTCTTTCGCGTGCTGCCGCGAGATGTCGCCGGCGCCTCGTTCGAGCACCTGCCCGTCGATCAACAGACCGAGATCGTTCAACGCCTCGGCAGCGAGCAGATGGCGCTCGTGCTCAACGAGATGGCGCCTGACGACCGCACGCGCCTGTTCGAAGAGTTGCCCGCCGAGGTCACCAAGCGCGCGCTCGAGCAACTCTCGGCCGACGAGCTGAAGGTCGCGCGGCAGTTGCTCGGCTACCCCGAAGACACCGCGGGCCGCTACATGACGCCGGAGTACCTCTCGCTCAAGCCGTCGATGACGGTGAGCGAAGGGCTCGACTGGGTTCGCAAGAACGCGCGCGGCCGCGAGACGCTCAACGTGCTGTACGTGGTCGACGAGAAGGGCATCCTGATTTCGGATCTGCGCCTCTCCGACCTCGTGCTCTCGGAGCCGGCCAGGCGCGTCGGTGACATCGAGGCGCGGCCGATGGTGGCGATCCCCGCCGCGGCTCCGAAGGAGGAGATCGTCACCACCTTCGAGAAGTACGACCGCGTGGCGCTGCCGGTGACCGATTCGCGCGGCGCGATGGTGGGCATCATCACCGCCGACGACGTGCTCGACGTCGCCGAAGAAGAAGCGACCGAAGACATCCAGAAGATGGGCGGTATGGAGGCCCTCGACGCGCCGTACATGGAGATCTCCGCGTGGGAGATGCTCCGCAAGCGCGGCGGCTGGCTGTCGATTCTGCTCGTCGGCGAGATGCTGACGACCACCGCGATGACCTACTTCGAAGGCGCCATCGAGCGCGCCGTGGTGCTCGCGCTGTTCGTGCCGTTGATCATCTCGTCAGGCGGCAATTCGGGCAGTCAGGCGACGTCGATCATCATCCGCGCGCTGGCGGTGCGGGAGATCGAGCTGAGCGACTGGTGGCGCGTGTTGCTGCGGGAGCTGCGCAGCGGCGCGATGCTGGGTCTCCTGCTCGGCAGCATCGGGCTGCTGCGCATCATCACCTGGCAGCACCTGCACACCGCGGGGCTGATCAGCGCGGGCTACGGCGAGCACTATCTGCTCGTGGCGCTCACCGTCGCGTGCAGCCTCATCGGCGTGGTCTTGTTCGGCTCCATTACGGGCTCGATGCTGCCGTTCGCGCTGCGCCGGCTCGGCTTCGACCCCGCGACCGCCTCGGCGCCGTTCGTGGCGACGCTGGTCGACGTGACCGGCATCATCATCTACTTCAGCGTGGCGACGTTCTTCCTCGGCAAGACGCTGCTCGCGACGCCGGGCTGATCAGAGCGCTCCGCCCCACTCGCGCGCTTCCGGCTCCGGCGATCGCGGTTCTTCGTAGTGATTGTCGAGGGTGTCGTTCGGCTCGACGCGAAAGCGGTGGCCGGTGCGCAGCGAGAGCTCATCACCCAACAGCAACTTGATCGGGCTCCTCCCGTGCCGCGAGTTGAGCTGCGTCGTGCCGGCAAAATCGCCCCTCAACCAGAAGCAGCCCTCTTTGATGGTGAAGCTCGCCAGCGACGGCAATCGCTCTTCTTCGCCGAGACTCAGCGAGCCGTCTTCATTGCGAATGAAGCGACAGGGGCGAAGCAGCACCACCGTCTGCTGCTCACTCCGAAGCTTCAAGCCCGGAGTGGTGACGAACACCGGCACCTCGCGGAGCCGCGGGCAGCGCCGCCTGAGCGTCTCCGGAGCGGCCTGCGCGTGAAGCTTCGGCCCCAACTGGTACCCGAGGTTCAGCGTCTCCAACGTCGGCGGCAATTCATCGAGCCTGGCGAGCCCTTCCGCGAGCGCCGGCGTGCCTTCTTCGATCGTGAGGTGCCGCAGGAACTGCCCGACGCGCGACTGCACCAGCAGACGAAAGTGGGCGAGATCGAACCGATCGTACAACCCTCTTCGCCGCATGATCGCCGACTCGATGACGCCGCGGCGCCAGCTCAACGTCAGAGAGCCGTGGAATGACTCGCGCTGGAAGATCTCGTCGAGCCACGGCGTGTGATCCGGAGTCTCTCCGCGCAGCGCGTGCGCGAGGTATTCACCGAACGCGTCGCCGCGTTCCTGCAGTTCGTCGGCGTGCACCTGCCACAGGTCGTCGTCATCAGGGTTGGCCCGGAGCGCGTCGAAGGTATGCGTCGGCGCCGCCTGCTCTTCGCGGAAGCGCACCCGCAGCCCGTGGATGCGCACGTCATCACCGTCCTGCAGCCGATGACGATCGACCATGCGCGCGCCGTTGACGACGATCCGGCTCCAGGGCGTGCCGTGCAGATCGATCAGCCGCCAACCGTCTTTCTCGAAGCGAACGATGAACTGACTCTCACCGAGGTCAGGCAACGCCACGACGAGATCGTTGGTCTTCTTTCGCCCGACGTAGAAATCGCGCTGCGGGTCCAGCTCGTGGTCGGCACCTGAGGGCTCCACCACTTCAAGCCAGGCTCGCATGGCGCCGATGTTAGCGGCGTCGCGTCGCGGTGATCATCAGGTCTTCGCCGACGGTCTCGGCGTGGAGATTCTCGAGCGCGATCGCCTCCGACGGCTCGCGGATTCCGAGCAGCCCGCTCCAGGTGAGCCCGTCGTGACCGAACAGCTTCGGCGCGATGAAGAGCACCAGCTCGTCGAACAACCCCGCCTTCAGGAACTCGGCGTGCGTGAACGCGCCACCCTCGACCATCACGTGCAGCAGACCTTCGCTCGCCAGCTTGCGGAGGAGGTCCTCGGTCTTCGTGAGGCTCCACACCTCGACGCCGCGCGCCGCGTGACGAGACGCGAGGTGCGGCGTGACGAGGATCGTACGCGCCAGCTTCGTATCGAAGACCTGTCGATCAGCCTTCGTGCGCAGCGCGGGGTCGATGACGACGCGAACCGCGTTGCGGCCGTTCTTGAACCGCGTGGTGAGCGCGGGGTCATCGGCTTCGACGGTTCCCGCGCCGACGACGATCGCGTCGATCACGTCACGCAGCTCGTGCGCGACGTTTCGTGAAGCTTCCGACGTGATCCACTTCGACTTGCCCGTCGCCGTCGCGAGCTTGCCATCGAGCGTGATGCCGGCCTTCAGCGTCACCCACGGCAGCCCTTCGCGCATGAACTTGAAGAACGGGCGGTTCAGCTTCTCCGCGTCGGCCGCGCGAACGCCCTGCACCACCTCGATGCCGGCCGCGCGCAGCTTCTTCGCGCCCTTGCCGTTCACCTTCGGGTTCGGGTCTTTCATCGAGAACACGACGCGCTTGATGCCGGCCTTGATGATCGCGTCAGTACACGGAGGCGTTCGCCCATGATGCGCGCACGGCTCGAGCGACACGTAGAGCGTCGCGCCCTTCGCGGCTTTCCCCGCGCGCTCGATGGCGACGGCTTCGGCATGCGGGCCGCCGGCGGGCGACGTGAAACCGGTGGAGACGATCTTCCCGGCCTTCACGATCACCGCACCGACCGCGGGGTTGGGGTGCGTGCGGCCGACGGCCTTCAGCGCCTCACTCAACGCGAGCGCGATGCCTTCTTCATCTTTCACGGCTTGCCCTTCGTCGGCTTGCGCGTCTGGAGGATGTCGGTGAGCTCGTCCATGAACTCCGCGATGTCGCGGAAGCTCCGGTACACCGACGCGAAGCGCACGTAGGCGACCTCATCGAGCGCGGGGAGCTTCTCCATCACCAGCGAGCCGATGGTGGTGGAGGGCACTTCTTTTTCACCGAGCTCCTGCAGCTTGCGCTCGATGGCGGTGACGAGCTCTTCGATCTTCTCGACCGGCACCGGGCGCTTCTCACAGGCCTTCTTCAAACCGGCGACGAGCTTGTCGCGATCGAACGCTTCACGACGGCCGTCTTTCTTCACCACCAGCGGGTTCAGCTCTTCGACGCGCTCGTAGGTGGTGAAGCGGCGCTTGCACTGTTCGCACTCGCGCCGGCGGCGGATGATGGTGCCCTCGGCGGAGTCGCGCGAGTCCATCACGCGCGTGTCGTCAGCTGTACAGAAGGGACAACGCATTTCGATTTCAGACCTTCGCGAGGCGTGAACGGTACAGCGGGAAGCTCTTGGTGAATTCCTTCACCTCGTCGCGGATCTTCGCGAGCGCGGCGGCGTCGGTCGACGCATCGAGCGCGCGGCCGATGAAGCCCGCGACCGCCTTCATGTCGCCCGTCTTCAAGCCGCGCGTGGTGATCGCCGGCGTACCGACGCGCACGCCGGAGCTGACGGTCGGCTTCTCGGGGTCGAACGGGATCTGGTTCTTGTTCACCGTGATGCCCGCGTGGCCGAGCGCTTCTTCGCCCGCCTTGCCGGTGACCTTCTTGGGCCGCAGGTCGAGCAGCATGAGGTGATTGTCAGTGCCGCCGGACACGATGCGGAGCCCCTGCCCTTTGAGCTCCTCGGCGAGTGTCTTCGCGTTCTCGACGACTTGGCGAGCGTAGTCCTTGAACGAGGGCTGCAGCGCTTCACCGAACGCGACCGCCTTCGCCGCGATGATGTGCATCAACGGGCCGCCCTGAATGCCGGGGAACACCTGGCTGTTGATGGTCTTCGCGTACTGCTCCTTCATCAGCACGAGACCTGAACGCGGGCCGCGCAGCGTCTTGTGCGTGGTGGTGGTGACGATGTCGGCGAACGGAATCGGCGACGGGTGCACGCCGCCGGCAACGAGGCCCGCGATGTGCGCCATGTCGACGACGAGCGCCGCGCCGACCGCGTCAGCGATGTGCTTGAACCGCTGGAAGTCGATGATGCGCGGGTACGCCGACGCGCCGACGACGATCACGCGCGGCTTGTGCTCCTTCGCGAGCGCCTCGGCCTGGTCGTAGTCGAGCGTCTCGGTCTCGCGGATGAGCCCGTAGTGCACGACCTTGTAGAGCTTGCCGGAGAAGTTGAACGACGAGCCGTGCGTGAGGTGACCGCCGGAGTTGAGATCGAGACCGAGCAGCGTGTCGCCCGGCTTCATCAGCGTCATGTACGCGGCCATGTTGGCCTGGCTGCCGGAATGCGGCTGCACGTTCGCGGCCTGCGCGCCGAACAACTTCATCGCGCGATCGATGGCGAGCTGCTCGACCTTGTCGACCTCCTCGCAGCCGCCGTAGTAGCGCTTGCCCGGGTAGCCCTCGGCGTACTTGTTGGTGAGCACGCTGCCGGCGGCGGTCAGCACCGCGGGGCTGACGAAGTTCTCGGAAGCGATGAGCTCGAGCCCTTCTTCTTGCCGGCGCGTCTCGGCGTGGATGATTTCAGCAACGGCGGGATCGACCTGTTCCAGCGAAGCGGTGTTCTCCATGGGCGCGCGCGTAGCACGTTCTTGCTCTCAACGCGTGCGCACCGTGCGGCCCTCCATGGTCAGCTCCCACTCGACGCCGCGGCGGCGAAGCTCCCCCGCGTAGATCGATTCGCGGTTGAGCGACCGGGAGACCAGCGTGGCGACGGCGGTGGCCAGAATCAGCGGGAGCGCGATCGCGTAGTCACTCGAGAGCTCGAAGACCAACACCGCCGC
>JBEHYH010000179.1:0-11506 GCA_048498275.1 Myxococcota bacterium
CGGCGAAGTGGCGGCAGTTCTTCGCCTCCGACGACGGGCGGCACGTCACGTTTGATCGGCGGCAGGCCGTCGGCGGGGACGACGGGGAGATTCTCGGCGGTGCGCGGCGGGTCGCGGCGAAGTGGCGGCAGCTCTTCGCCTCCGACGACGGGCGGCACGTCACGTTTGATCGGCGGCAGGCCGTCGGCAGCGGCGACGACGGGGAGATTCTGGGCGGTGCGTGGCGGGTCGCGGCGAAGTGGCGGCGAGGGCGGCGCGTCGCGCTTGATCGGCGGGAGACCCTCGGGAACGACGGGGAGATTCTCGTCGGTGCGCGGCGAATCGCGGCGAAGCGGCGGCGCGTCTGCCACGCTCGGCAGCGCCTCCGCCGTGCGGCGACTCGCTTCACGCGGCGGCGGCGGTTCGTCTTCTTCGAGGAGTGAATCGGCCACCATGACCGACGGCAGCTCGTCGACCTTCGGCGCCGGGCTCGCTTCAAGCTGCGAAGCCTGAAAATCAGCGCTGGGCACCAGCGTGGGCGCCGAGGCGTACGCGTGTTCTTCGACGCCTTGAACGACCTCGGGTTCGGGCGGCGACTCGGCGACGTCGTGAATCGACTGCGCTTCGGGTGGCGGAGACCGCAGCGGCGAGCCCATCACCACCTGCGGCTCGGGCTGACGCGCGTTCGGCTCGGTGGTGTGCGGCTGTACTTCGTCGTCGCGCAGCGGCGTGCCCATGATCGCCGGCCGGTTGGTCATCGCCGCTTCGGGCGAAGTCTCGTCAGCGGTGGCGATGTTGGGGTCGGTCTTCACTCGACCGGTGCCGGAGCTCGAGGGCGACTCGCGCTCCCCCTTTTTCTTCTTCTTGCGCTTGCGGCTCTGCGTGTCTTCTTCGACCGCGACGCCGGGCCCGAGCTGTGTGGGCTCGTCGGGGTTGGTCTGGTCTTCGTCGCCGACGGCGCGAACGCCGGCACCGCTGAGCGTCACGTAGATCGAAATGAGGTCCGCGCGGATCTTCGCCGCGTCGCGGTCGAGGGAGGCGGTGCGCGCGGCGGCTCCGAGCCTCACCCGCTTCGCCGGGTCGGTCGCCAGCGAGACGATCGCGTCGCTCAACGAGGTCGCGTCTTGTGATCGGTACAGCACCACGCCGTCTTCCGGCAGCACCGCGCGGGCCGATGGCACATCAGCGGCGATCACCGGGCGGCCGGCGGCCAGATATTCCGCGAGACGCGCGAGCGGCGAACCCACGCGGCTGTTGCGCTCGACGTCGGAAAGGGTGAGCAGCCCGACGTCAGCCGTCGCCAGCACCTTGTGGAGATCGTCGTGCGCGACCGGCGGTTGGAACTCGACCTTGCCGGTGATCTTCAGCGCGGCGATCTGTTCTTCGAGACGGGCCTGCAGCCGGTCACTCTTCGGGCCGACGATCGCCAGGCGCACGTCGACGGTCTGCAACGCGAGCTGCATCGCTTCCAACAACGTCGGGAGATCCTGCGCGTCGCCCTGATGGCCGAGGTGCAGCAGCTTCATCGGCGTCGCGTCGGGCAGGCCCATCACCTGCGGGTCGTAGGGCGTCAGATCGACCGGCGCGGGCAACACCTGCACCTGTTCACGCGGCACGCCGAGCTGGGTGACGAACTCGCGCGTGACCTCGTTGGCGGTGATCACCGCGTCGGCGTTCATCAGACAGAAGAGTTCTTGCCGGCGAACCTTGGCGATGAAGCGGCGGTTCACCTCTTCTTCCGTGTGGAGGAAGGGCAGGTCGACCGACGGGAGCGAGCACGCGTCGTAGACCAGCTTGTACCCGAACTCGCCGCGGCGCACGGCGCGATCGAACGCCTGCACCCGCGCCGCGAGATCGCCGTTGCCGACCGGCACGCGGAGCAGGCGCGCGCCGTGGTACCGCTCGATGTGCGTGTGATCGGGGGTCTTCACCGAGAGCACGACCACCTGGTACCGCTCCGAGAGGCCCTTCAGGTACTCGGTGACGCGTCGAGAGAGCGCCGTCGGTGCCGGCACCACGTCGAAGACACAAAGCAGCAGTCTCGGCAGGTCGTTCACGGCCGCTCGCATCATGGCGTTGACCGGCCAGTCGCTCAATGAGAAGTGCGAAGGGTGGAAAATTTGTCGCAACTTCCGCTTCGGGCGCTCATCGCGTTGGCTCGCGAACGCCTGGGGGCTGCGGCGTCGAAGTTGAAGACCCGCGACGAGCTGATCGCCGCCTTGTCGGGCGCGCCGGAGGCTCCCGTGCCCGTTGCCGCGCCGGAGCCGGCCGTTCCGAAGCCTCCAGCGCGGGAAGTCATCACCCGCGACTTCTTCATTCGCCGGTCTTAGGGTTCCGACGCGTGGCTGGGTTGAACAAACGGCGGGCGCTGGCCCTGCTTGAGACGGCGCGGTTGCACCTCGAGCGCGCGGAGTGGGCGCAGGCCGAAGCCGGGGCGCGCGAGGTGATCGACGCCGGGTTCGGTGAAGCCGTCGCGTACGCCATTCGCAGCGATGCGTTGCAGCAGTTGAATCGCGCGGCAGATGCGCGCGCCGTGCTCGAGGCGGGGTTGGAATCGCTCCCCGGTGACCCGCACCTCGAGTCGCGCATGGGCTCGCTGCTGCTCGACCTCGATGACGCCCGCCGCGCCGTGGAGTTCTTCGCGCGCGCGCGCAAGAAACTGCCGCGCGATGCGCAGGTGCTGACGGGCCACGCCGCCGCGCTGCTGTCGTTGGGTCAGGCCGAAGAGGCGGAGACGCTGTTGACGCGCGCGCTGCTCCTCGGCGCCGGCAGCGACACGCGGCTGGTGCTCGCGTTGACCAAGTTGCGGCGCGGTCAGCACGCCGAGGCCGACCGTCTCGCGGCGCAGGTCGAAGTCGAACGGGGGAGCCCGCCGACGCTCGTCGCGAAGGCGCGTGCGTTGCGCGCGGAGCTGGCGGTGTTGCGGGGTGACGCGCGCGCGGGCTTCGCCATCTGGCGCGAGCTGGAACAGAGCGGGGCGGTGACCGCGCCGCAGCTCGCGCACGTGGCGTACGCCGCGGAGCTGGCCAATGAGCGCGTCGCGGCCGATGAGGCGATCGCGCGCCGCAAAGCGCAGAGCCCGAGCGCGAGCGATTGGTTGATGTTCGCGCAGATCTACAACCACCGCGGTGATGCGAAGTCGGCGTTGGCGGCGCTCGCGGATGCTGAAGCTGCTCCCGCGCCGGAGGACGAAGCGGGGTGGACGTTCGAACTGCTGGCGGTGCGCGGCCGTTCGCTGCGTCTGGCGGGCGATCGGGCGGGCGCGAAAGCCGCGCTGGTCGCCGCGCTCGAAATGCCCGAAGGGTCGCTGCCGCACGTCGGCTCCGGGCCCAACGTCGATCTCGGCCACCTCGCGGCTGAAGAAGGCGATTTCGAGACCGCGCAGCAGCATTTTCAGACGGCGCTTCAGCTCGACCCCGACGAACCCGAAGCGAAACGCGCGCTCGACATGACGGCGCGCCGGCTCGACTGGCGCGCGGCGATCGAATCGTCGGCGGGTGAGCAGGTCGACGCCGCGCGCGCACAGGCCGAAGCCATGCGGCGCCGCTATCTGATGCGTGAGACCGAGATCGACCGGCTCAAGCGCGAGGTGCGCCGGCTCACCGCTGAACGTGAGCGCGTGCAGGCGCAGACCGAGGTGGTGAAGCGTGAGGCCGGTGCGCGCGTGAAGGCGGAGCTCGAGGCGCGTGAGCGCGACATCGACGGCAAGGCCACCGACTCGCTGCAGATCCTCGAGAACGCGCGTTGCCCGGAGCGCCTCGGGCAACTGCTCCGCGTCGCCGAGCGCACGTATCAACACGCGTTGTACATGGAGCTCCCCGCGGCGGCCGTCGCCGTTCTCTTCTCGGGTGCGTTCGAGCGCAGCCTGGTGGAGTTGCTGGTGACGCCGTTCGGTGAGTGGCTCGACGCACGCGGGCTGCGCGCGCAATTTCTCGCTGACGGCGTCGCGGAGAAGCGCGGGTCACGGGTCGAGTACTTCGATCACTTCTTCGACACGTTCGATCGTTCGTTCGAATCCCGCCCGCCGTCGCTCGGTGAAGTCAGCCGCGTGCTCGACAAGCGCAACGAACGCTACCTGCAACGCTTCGCGGAATACCTCGTCGATCACTTCGCGCTCCCCGACCCGTTCTGGGACGAGCTCGCGTCGTTCGTCTCTTGGAGCAAGGAGACCATTCGCGACCCCGTCGCGCACGGCCACCTCGACGTCGAATGGGACGTCTTCAAGAAGTTCCGTTCGCAACTGTTGTTCGAGTTCGCGGGTGAAAAAGTCGGCGCGCTCCCGCGCATGCTGAAGGCGCGCAGGTGACGCGGGTGGTGCTGCTGCCGGGGTTCAATGGCGCGGCTGATCAACCGATTCTGGTGAAGCTCTCGCAGCGGCTCACGGGGTTCGAGTGTGTTCGCCTCGCGCCTCCGCGGCTGAAGCTCGATGAGGAGCTGTCGGCGCACGTCGCGTGGCTGCGTGAAGCGACCGCCAAGACTTCTTCTCCACTCGTGCTTGTCGGTCGTTCATTCGGCGGGCGGTTGGCGATTCGTCTTGCCGCAGAACGCACAGTGAGCGCGATCGTGCTGTTGGGTTTTCCCGTTCGCCCGCCGAGAAAAAAGCGCCCGCTCGATGAACAGGCGCTCGCTGCGTTGCAGGTGCCCACGTTGATCGTTCAGGGCACGAAAGACGAGCTCGGGCCGATCAAAGTGCTCACGCCGATCGCCGCCGCGAACTCGAAGCTGACGCTGCACGAAGTCGCAGGCGCGGGCCATTCGTTCGGGTCGAAGGAGTCCGCCGCGTTGGACTTCGCGGCCTCGTGGCTGCGCTCGGTGTGTTAATTCTGCGCGCATGCCGGTCGCTCTGGTCACGGGTTCGGGAATTCGGGTCGGTCGCGCGATTTGCCTGGCGTTGAGCCGCGCGGGCTACGACCTGTTGCTGCACGTCAATCGCAGTCACGCGGAGGCGTTGTTGCTCGCGGGTGAGCTGCGGCAATTCGGGCGAACCGCGACGGTGGTGCAGGCCGACCTCTCTCGGCCCGATGGCCCGGCGTCGCTCGCGTCACGTGTTGACGGCAAACTCGATCTGCTGGTGAACAGCGCCGCGACCTACGAGCACGCGAACTTCGCCGACGTCACGCCCGAGGCGCTCGAACGCATGTGGGCGGTCAACGTGCGCGCTCCGTTTCTGCTGACGCAGGCGCTGTTGCCGGTATTGAGGGGCGGCTGCGTCATCAACATCACCGACATGGCGGTGACGCACGCGTACACGCCGACGCATTTCTTCTCGCACTACCTCGCGACGAAGGCCGCGCTCGATCAACTGACGCGCTCGTGGGCGCTCGAGCTCGGGCCTGACATCCGGGTGAACGCCGTGGCTCCGGGGCCGGTGGCGATGGCCGGCGAGACGACGAGCGAACAGCGCGCCGACATCCTCGAACGCATTCCCCTCGGCCGCGAAGGTTCGCCTGATGACGTCGCGCAGGCCGTGGTGTTTCTGGCGCGCGCTCCGTACATCACGGGGCAGACGTTGCGCGTCGACGGAGGTCTCAGCGTCGCATGAAGCTCGACAAACTCTCGCTGCGCGGCATGCGCTTCGACTGCATCGTGGGGCTGTTCGATTTCGAACGGAACACCCCGCAGCCGGTCGAACTCGACGTCTCGATGTACTTCGACACGCGCGTCGCGGCGCATGAAGACCGGTTGAATGAGACGGTCGACTATTCGCGCCTGCTGGGCGAGCTGCGCTTCGTGCTCACCGCGGGCCGCTTCCGGCTCATCGAATCGGCAGCCGAAGCCGTCGCCGCGTGGATTTTGATGCCGCCCTCCGCCGACGTGCCGCGCCCGCAGGTGCAGGAGGTCGACGTGAAGCTCTCGAAGCTCGTGGCGCTCTCCGGCAAGGCGGTGCCGACGTTGGAGATTCATCGCACGCGCGACGATTTCCCCGCGCGCACCGAGACCAAACACTTCGGCTTCGTCGACATCGTGTTCGAGACGAAAGAATGCGGCGTGTACCGCGAGCGGCTGCACCCGCACACCGTGCTGCCGACGCATGTGCATCACCAGCTCGATGAATCGGAGCTCGTGCTGGGCAGCGGTTTGCTGCTCCAGGGGCAACCGGTGGCTGCCGGGCTCGCGCACTCGTGGCCCAGGGGCTTCGCGCACCGCTACGAGAACATCACCGACCTCGAGCAGAGCTTTCTGTGCATCGATCGGCCCGCGTTCATTCCGACCGATGAGGTCGAGGTCGACGTGCCGACGCTCTCGCTCACGCGCCCGGAGCCTGTTCGGTATTTCTGAAGCACCTCTTCGTTTGAGGCGGTCGTTCGTTCCCTCTCGCGCAGTGGGGTGTTAGGGCCGCCGCGTCATGAAGATGTTGCTCTCCGTCGATTTCCACTTCAGCGCCGCGCACCAGCTCCCGTTCTACGACGGCCCGTGCAAGCGGCTGCATGGTCACAACTACGTGCTGCGCGTCACGCTCGGCGGCCGGCCATCGCCCAAAGACGGCATGATCCGCGACTTCGACGAAGTGAAGAAGACCGTGTGGGAGCAGGTGATGACCAGGGTCGATCACTACTACTTGAACGACATCGTCGAGAACCCGACCGCCGAGAACCTCGTGGTGTGGATGTGGGATCGCCTCGAGCCGCTCGTGCCCGGTCTTGAAGAACTCAAGCTCTGGGAAACCCCGGAATACTGCGTCACCTATTCCAAGTGACGAAGCGCGCTCCCGCGAAGTCGCAGGTCGATCGCGCAGCGATGAAGCGCGCGGTGGCTGATTTTCTGCGCGCCGCGGGGCTCGACGCGAAGACCGACCCGAACCTGCGCGAGACGCCTGATCGCGTGACCGCCGCGTGGGCCGACGAGTTTCTCACCGGGTATTCGCAGACGGCCGCGGGCGCGTTGAGCGATCGTTTTCCCGTCTCTCGCCAGGCCGACCAAGAGCTGGTGGTGGTGACGAATCTCCACTTCCGCTCGATGTGCCCGCATCACCTGATGCCGTATTCGGGCGTCGTGCACCTCGCGTACGTGCCGAAGAAGGAGGTCGTCGGTTTCGGCCGGCTCTCGGCGCTGATCGACGTGTTCGCGCATCGCCTGGTGCTGCAGGAAGAGCTCGCGCGGCAGGTGGCGCACGCGTTGATGACCGAGCTCGATTCGGCCGGCGCGGCGTGCCTCATTCGCGCGGAGCAGACGTGTTTCCGTCTACGCGGCGAGGAGCAGCACGCGGCGGTGACGTTCTCTGAAGCGTACGAAGGTGCGCTCAAGAAGAAGTCGCTGCGCACCGAACTCTGGGCGCGGTTGGAATCATCTTCGAAGAAATGAACTACGACGGCATCACCGCCACCGCGCTCGAGTTGCCGCCGGGATTTACGCCGTTCTTCGACATCGAAGGCGTGCACGACGACTACGAAGGGCTGCGCGTCATCGTACGAGGCATCAACAATGGGCACGTCTGGCGCATCGCATTCCCGGGTTGGGATGCGTACCGCGCGCTCCAGAACGAATCTGACGCGCTGGTGTTCGGTGCGCTGTGCGGGACCACGCACACTGGCGCGATGAGAATCCACGGCAGTTCGTGGGCGAAAGAGTTCGCTGCGGAAGGCACGGGTTGGGCCAATTCAGTCGAGTTCCTGCATATCGCGTTGGCCGGAGGGAATTCGGTCGTCGAGGTGCTGCTCAGAGACCCACCGGTGTTCACGCAACTGACGGGACGCGAGGCGAACGTATGACCAGCGCAGCCGAGCAGAAGATCATCGAGCGTCTGCGGAATATCTGCATGGCGCTGCCTGATGCGAATGAACGCGTTTCGCATGGTGAGCCGACGTGGTTCGCAGGCAAAGGCAAGTCGTTCGCGATGCTCGACAATCATCACCACGGAGCGCCACACCTTTCCGTCGTGTTGCCGCAGCCTCCGGGAGTTCAACAGGACCTCATCGAATTCGATGGTGAGCGCTTCTTCCGCCCTCCGTACGTCGGTGGCGCGGGTTGGGTCGGAGTCGTGCTCGACACCAAACCCGACTGGAAGATGGTCGAGAAACTGGTGCGTGAAGCGTTCCTCCATGTCGCTGGCGTGAAGTTGAAGAGACGCCTGCTCGAAGGCTGATTCGCAAATTCGCAAAACGGGTCTGCATCGATGCGCGTTGCCGGGAAGCGGAGGCGCCCCCATCTTTGAGGCATGCGAATCGCCATTCTCGGCCCCGGAGCCATCGGCAGCACCTTCGCCTTCTATTTGTCGAAGGTGGGACACGACGTGACCGTGGTCGCGCGGAGTGCGCGCCTCGAGTTTCTCCAGCGTGAGCAGGCCATCGTTCTCCAGAACGGCGAACGCGCGAAGGTGTCGGTCGCTGCCGCGCTCGACGAGAAGACGGAGTGGGATCTCGTGCTCGTCACCGTGCTCGCGACGCAGGTCGGCGCCGTGTTGCCCGTGTTGAAGGCCAGCGCTGCGAAGCGCGTGATGTTCATGTTCAACACCTTCGAATCGATCGACCCGTTGCGCGACGCGGTGGGGGCAGGGCGATTCACGTTCGGTTTCCCCGGTGGCGTGTTCACGCTGCTCGTCGATGGGAAGATCAACCCCACGATTCGTTCGGGCACGACGGCTGACGACGCGGCGATCGCGAAGACCTTCACCGACGCGGGCATTCCCACCGTCGTCGAGGCCGACATGCAGAGTTGGCTGCGCACGCATGCGGCGATGGTTGTGCCGCTGATGTCGATCGGAGTCACCGTGCACGCGCGCGGTTCAGGCGTGACGTGGAAAGAGGCCGGCGCCTACGCGCGGGCGTTCGCCGCAGGCATGGAGATGACGCGCTCGCTGGGGAACGCGTTGCTGCCGTCGTCGATCGCCTCGATGGCGAAGCTCCCGATGTTCCTGATGACGTTCATGCTCTGGGCGATGAGCCGCACGAAGATGCTGCGCGACCTTGGAGCGCTCGGTGCCACCGAGCCACGCATGTTGATCGACATGATGAACGCCGCGGCCCCGCAGATGGCGGCGCCGCTGCTCGCGATCAAGCCGTGAGCTGACGACGTATTTCTGCCTCGAGTTCCTTCACCACGGCTCGCACGCGCGGCGTCTTCTTGGCGTCGCGATGAAACGCGATGAACACCTCGACGGGCGGAGGGCTGTCTTCGAGTTCGAGTTGCACGAGCCCATCGGTTCGCTGTGACTCCGTCAACAGCCCGATGCCGATGCCCGAGAGCACCGCCTGTTCGATGCCGACGCTTGAATTCGAACGGAACACGAACCGCGTCGCGCCGTAGGCGCGAAGCCATCGTTCGTGCGGCATGCGTTCGAGCTCTTTGTTCATGCAGACCCAGTCGTGCATGGGCGCTGCTGCTCTCGTGAGCCGCGTACCCGGAAGTCTTCGTTGCACGTAGTCGCGCGACGCGAACAAGCCGGTCGCTCCGCGGCCGATGAAGCGCGAGATGACGGTGGGCGACGTGGTCCTGGCGATGCGGATGCCGATGTCTGCTTCACGACGAGCGAGATCGACGACGCGCGATTCGGAGCTGAGTTCGATCGCCAGAGCAGGGTGCTTCACGCGGAGGTTCGCGAGGAGCTTCGTCACCGGCTTTACGAAGCCTTCGCTCAGCGAGATGCGCACCGTGCCGGAAACGGCTTCGTCGTCGTCGACGCGGCGCAACGCCGCGAGCCCCAGTTCGAGTTCTTCACCGAGCGCGACGAGCCGGAGCGCGTCGGGGTCGAGAACGGTCCCCGCGTTGCCCCGATGCACGAGCGGCCGACCGACGTTCTTCTCGAGCGCTTCAATGCGCCTCGCGACCGTCGACGTCGCGACGCCGAGCGTCTGACCCGCGACGAGGAAGCTCTTGTTGCGGTGAACGGCGAGCAGAATGCGGAGGTCGTCCCACGAAGGTGTTTCGGTTTTCATTGGCGCAACAGGACCATGTCACGATTTGCGAAGTTGCAAATCGGCACGACGGTCGAGCGTGGCGAGGCCTGCGACGACGAGGCCGGCGAGCGCGAGACACGCTCCCACCCAGCCGGTCGCTGACCAGCCAAAGCCCGCGCGCAACGCGGCACCACCCGCCAGCGGGCCGATCGCGTTCGCGACGTTGAACGCCGCGTGATTCAGCGCCGCCGCCATCACCTGTGATTCTCCGGCGACATCCATCAAGCGCGTTTGAACGGCGGCGGCCAGACCACCTCCTGCACCGACGAGCGCGACCGCGAAGATCATGCCGCTGACGCTGCCGACCATCAGCGCGTACACGCTGGTCGCGAAGACCGCCCACGAGAGACACACGAAGATCGACTTCATGGTGCCGTAGCGATCGGCGAACCAACCGATGCACATCACGCCGATGGCCATGCCGATGCCGAACGCCATCAACGCCGCGGGGAGCGCGAGCGCTGGTGCCTTCGCGGAATCGAGCGCCGACGCCAGGTACGTGAAGATGCAGAACATGCCGCCCTGGCCGATGGCCCCGATGCCGAGCGTGAGCCACACCTGCCGGCTGCGGAGCGCTCCGAGTTCGCGACGCCAATCGGCGCTCGCATCGCGCGGTGTCTTCGGCGCGATGAACCAGACGGCGAGGGTGGTGAGCGCGGCGAGTGAACCCGCGAGCGCGTACGCCCAACGCCAATCGACGCTGTGCCCGAGATAACCGATCAGCGGCACGCCGATGATGGTGCCGACGGTGAAGCCCAACATGATGCGAGCGGTGGCGCGCGCACGTTCATCCAGAGGGACCAACTCCGCGGCGAACAAACACGCGACTCCGAAGTACGCGCCGTGCGGCAGCCCGCAGATGAAGCGCATCACCACGAACGATTCGAAATTCGGGGCCAGCGCGCTCGCCAGATTGCCCAGTGCGAAGAGCCCCATCATCGCGACCAGAAACTGCCGCCGTGGCAACACGGCTCCAAGCATCGCGAGGAGCGGTGCACCGACCACCACCCCGAGCGCGTACGCAGAAATCGCGCGACCACCATCTGGAACGCTCACGCCGTAGGCGGAAGTGAATTGAGGCAACACGCTCATCGACGCGAATTCGGAGACCGCGATCGAGAACACTCCCAGGGCCAACGACACTTCGAGCGGACGGCGAGACGGCATTGCGCGCCTTCGCTAACGCGTCTTCCTCCACGTCGCCACGATGAGTATGCACACCGCATGCTTCGCGACGAACTCACCGGCATCGAGCTGCGCGACGACGAACAGACCCGCAAGTCGTTCGGCCGCGACGAATCAGACATGGGCGAATTTCTGCCAGAGCTCGTCGCGTTTCCCTCGAGCGCTCAGGAAGTGCAGCGCATCGTTCGCGCGTGCGTGAAGCACCACGTGCCCCTGACTCCGGCGGGCGCGCGAACGGGCAAGAGCGGGGGCGTGCTGCCGATCAAAGGCGGGCTCTCGCTGTCGCTCACCAAGATGAATCGCATCGTCGCGATTCGGCCCGACGATCTCACCGCGACGGTGCAACCCGGAGTCGTGCTCGCCGACTTCCAGCGCGCGGTCGAAGAGCTCGGTCTGTTCTATCCACCCGATCCGAACGCCGCGCCGAGCTGCACGCTGGGCGGCAACAT
>JBEHYH010000180.1:0-11442 GCA_048498275.1 Myxococcota bacterium
AGGCAGGTGGCCGCATTCGTTCTTCACGGCCTGCACGATTTCCTGCGCGATGTCGGGTTCGAGCGCGAGGTGCGTGCCCGCCGACGTGCGCTTGATGGAGCTGCGGATCGCGTCTTCGATCTGCGGATCAAGCAGGTAGACGACGAGCGTGTTCGTGCCGCGCGCGTACTTGTGTGAGACGTAGCGCTTGAGCGCGCTGCGCACGTGCTCGGTCAACATCACCGAGTCGGCCTCCAGTTGCCCCTGCTCCGCCAGCGCCTGGAGGATGCCGCGGAGATCGCGGATCGAGATTTCTTCTTCGACCAGTCGCCCGAGAATGTCGGTGAGCTTCAGCACCGTCACCACCTTGGGCACGACCTCCTTCACGATCGCGGGGAAGGCCTTCTCGAGTTGATCGAGCATGGTCTGCACTTCCTGCACGCCGACGAACTCACGCGCGTAACGGCGCAGCACCGAGGCGAGGTGCAGAATGATGTAGCCGGGCACGTCCCACGTGGTGAGACCCGCGGCCTCCAGCATGTCTTTGTGGTTTTCCGGCACCCACGCCGCGGGCTGACGCGTCGCCGGGTTCACCGCGTCGAACCCCTCGATGTTCATCAGCCGCAGCCGGTCGACGGTGTCATTGACCAGGATGTGCCCCAGCGTCGCCTGACCGGTGACCACCGGCACTTCGTTGATCTGAATCTGGTACGCGCCCGCGGGCAGGCCGGGGTTGCCGCGCGCGCGGACACCGGGGAAACGAACGCCCAGCTCGACGAACAGACCGTCGCGCATGAACGGCACGAGCTCGAAGAGGAACTTGCCGGCGTCTTGCCTCGAATCGACGTAGGGCACCAACGCGTCCGAAACCTCGAGCACGATGGGCGTGACGACGGGGATGAAGAGCTCCGAGTCGGGGTTGATGGGCTCCTTGGGTTGCGGAGCGACCGAGGGTTTCGGCGCGTCTTCCCCCTCGGCTGGCGTCTCGTCTTCGGTGATCTCACCCGACGCGAGCTTCTTCTCGCGCTGGAGCATCGTGTACGCGCCGAACGAGAGCGCGCCGCCGAGCAACAGAAATGGAACCTTCGGGAGACCCGGCACGACACCGAGGAGGAAGATCATCGCGCCGGCGATGGCGATGGCGCGCGGGTACGCGACGAGCTGCGTGGTGACGTCCTTGCCGAGGTGAGCGCCCTCTTCTTCGCCGCCGACGCGCGTCACGATGATACCGGCCGACGTGGAGATCAGAATCGCGGGGATCATGCCGACCAGGCCGTCACCGATGGTGAGCAGCGCGTACTTGGTCGCCGCTTCGCCTGCCGCCATGCCCTTCTGCAGCACGCCGATGGCGAGCCCACCGACGATGTTGACGACGGTGATGATGATGCCGGCGATGGCGTCGCCTTTGACGAACTTCATGGCGCCGTCCATCGAACCGAAGAGCTGACTTTCACGCTCGAGATCGCGGCGCTTGCGCTTGCCTTCCTCCATCTCGATGGAGCCGGCGCGCAGGTCGGCGTCGATCGACATCTGCTTGCCGGGCATCGCGTCGAGGGTGAAGCGCGCGGCGACCTCGGCGACGCGTTCAGAACCCTTGGCGATGACGATGAAGTTCACGATGACGAGAATGATGAAGACGATGCCACCGACGACGAAGTTGCCGCGCGCGACGAAGTTGCCGAACGCGTAGACGACCTCGCCGGCGTCGCCCGTCGACAGAATCAGACGCGTCGTCGAGACGGTGAGCGCCAACCGGTACATCGTGGTGATGAGGAGCAGCGTCGGGAAGATCGAGATCTTCAGCGCGCTGGGGATGTACAGCGACGTCAGCAGGATGATGACCGACAAGCTGATGTTGATGGTCAGCAGGACGTCGAGCAGCATCGTCGGCAGCGGCACGATCAACATGCCGATGATCGCCATCACGACGCAGGCGAGCACGATGTCGGAGTACTTATTGATGAAACCTTTGCCGGCGGCAGCCATGTCGCCCGAAGGTTAGCTTTCTGAAAAGCAAAAGGCGCGGATGAACTCGCTTTTCACGAGCCCACCCACGCCTCTTCACCCGGTTCGCGGGCGACTTACTTGTTCTTCATCGCGTCGATCGCGGCTTTGTTGCCTGCCGCTTCGAGCATCTCGAGCGCCGCGGCGGCAAGCACACGCGCGCGCTGCACGAGCATACGGGTCTGCTTGTCTTCGGGCGGGAGCGACTTCTCAAGCGTGACCGCCTGAGCGAAGTCTTCAGCCGCTTCCTGAATCTTGCCTTCACGGAGGAAACACTCACCGCGGTTCACGAACGCCGCGATCTCCTTCGGGTTCAGCTTGATCGCCTCGGTGAGGTGGAACAGCGCCGACTCGATGTCTTCCATCTGAATCAGAACCGCACCCAACGCCGTGTGGTAGTACGCCTCTTTGGGGTCGAGCGCTGACAGGCCTTCGAACACGAGTTTGGCCTGCTCGAGCTTGCCTTCCTCGAACATGCGGAAACCCTGCACGGCCATGTAGAGCATTTCCGGGCCGCTCACCGCGTGGAGCTGCTGCCCGTTGATCTCGCCCTTGACGTACTTCTCGATGCGCTCCTGGGAATAAACGATCTTCTCCCAGCCTGGCGTGGGACCGTTTTGCGGCTTTTCTTCGCCCTTCGTCTCGTCAGTCATTGTGGGAAGTCCTCGAAAAAGAAAGCGGCGCTCACAATGTTTGTGAGCGCCGCGGACACTACCGAACTGCGATCAGCTGCGTCAGAAAAATCCGCTTCACACGCGGAAGTTCTGGATGATGCCCTTCTTCGTGTCGTGCATCGCCTGCTGGATGTTCGACATCATCTGCATCAGCTCGTTCTGCTGCTGCATCTGCTGCTGGAGCGCCTGCATGCCGAGCTGGTTCTTGATCGCCGGGTCGCTCACATCGACGCCAGCGGCCTTCGCCTTCGCCGTCAGGTCAGCCGTGATCGAGCTGAGGTTCGAGTTGCCGGCGAACTGCGCGTACGGAGAGGCGCTCGACGAGCTGGCCGCCGTAGTGGCCGCCGCCGCCGCAGAGGTCGCCGCCGTGGTAGCCGCAGCCGCCGCCGTCGCGCGCTCAGGGGTGCCGATGCTGGCAGGCGACACGGTCGAGCCGGTCTCGAGCTTGACGCCCGTGTACTTGCTGATCAGGTCCTTCAGGAAGCTCTCGCCACCGTTCAGGAGCTTGTCCTTCAGGCCACCGGCGAGCTTGTCGACGAGCGGGCTGAGGAGCGGGCCGACGAGCGGGAGCTTCCCGACGAGCCCCTTGGCAACGCCAGCGAGCTGATCGAAGCCGCTGCCAGCAATGTTCTTGAGCAGGCTGATCGCCGGGCCGCCAACCGACTGGAGGACTGACTTGCCGATGTCCTTCAGACCACCAACGACGGCATTGCTGACGCTCTTCATCACTGAACCCATGATTGACTCTCTTTCGTTCGAATGAACCGGAGAACCATTTCCCCGGCGCTACTGGTGAGGTTATCGAAACTTCATCGCCGCAGTTTCGCGGGATTTCTCATTTTTTAGAAAGCGCCTGCAACATCGCAGAAACCTTCTGATTTTCGGGGCTTTCCGGCTTCGAGTGCTTCTGCGCGCTCCGGAGGTTTTCCATGGCTTCGGCTTTGGCGCCCTGCAGCAAACGCACTTCAGCCCGGCCCAGCCACGCCTGCGCGTCATTGGGCGCCAGCTTGAGCGCCACATCATACGCCGCCACCGCGCCCGCCGGGTTGCCCGACGCCATCTCCACCACGCCGAGCGCTTTGGCGAAGTACGGGTCCATCGGGTTCACCGCGTACAACCCCTGAAACACCGTGCGGGCCTCGTTCAGCTTGCCCTGGTAGTAGAAATAGAAGCCGGTGCGCGCGATCGAATACAGCTCCTCGTCGGAGTAACCGCGCACCTCCTTCAGCGTCGCCTTGCCGTCAGCCCACTTCTGCAACCGGGCCGCGAGCGCCGCCGCGTCATCAGCCATGACTCAGTACCCTTCCTCTGCAGTCTCTTCGCGCCGCTTGCGCTCGATTTCGGCCATGTCGTTGCTGACGGTACCGACCAGGTCGAGCATCGCCGATTCGCGCGTGAGCAACGCCTTGAGCCGCTCGACGCGATCAGCGGGAGCGCGCAACGTCTGCAACCCGCGCTGCATCGCGTCCTGACTGGCTTCAGACATGCGCTCCGCGACCGACTCGAGCGGGCCGCGATCGGTGTACCCCTCGAGGTCTGCGTCGTGACCCGCCGGGCCCGGAGGCATCGGGAGACGAACTTCTTCAGCCGAGTGCGCGGGGCCGATGAAATCGAGCAGCGCGGTCGAGGCGAGCGATGGGTTCTTCGGGTCGCCCTTCTTGCGGACGTTCTTTTTCTCGAGCTGCGCGCGGTTGACGAGCTTGCCCTGAACTTCTCTGGGCCCACCCCACGGCCACGCCGGGCCCGGAGACGGTTGTCCTCCGATTTTCGCCATCTGCTACTCCTCTCTCACTTCTTGCCGCCGCTCTGCTGCTGGAGCGCGTAGACAAAGTTCAGAACCTCGGCGACCGCGTCATACAGCTCTTCGGGAACTTCCTGCCCGACATCGACTTTGTACAGCGCGCCGGCGAGCGTGGTGTTCTTCATGAACGGCACGCCGGCCGCTTTGGCGATCTCGCGAATCTTCTCGGCTTTGAGCCGCATGCCCTTGGCGATGACGCGGGGCGCGTTGTCTTTGCTCTTGTCGTACTTGAGCGCGATCGCGATGTCGGGGTCTTCAACCATGGGCTTCGCGCCTCCAGAGTCGGGAATGGAACGACGTAGACTCTATGATCTCTTCGGCCGTGAAGAGCTTGAGCACCGGGAGATTGCTGCCCGTCGTGTAGAAACGCATCCGCTCGAAGCCCGCGACCTTCAGCCCGCGCTGCGCACTGCGCACCAGCAGACGCGACAGACCGCGGCCCTGCGTCGACCCTGAGACCGCGAGGTCGAGCAGCGTCGCTTCACCCCGCGTCGTGCTCTCCGCGCAGAAGACCAGACCTACGATCTCCGCGCCGGAACGCACCGAGAACGACGCCTCCGGCACGAGACGGCCCTGCGACCCGCTGGTGGACTTGTCGAACGCCGCGCCGAGCGCCTCACGCGTCGGCGGCTCCGGCCACGTGGTGTAGAGCGCCGTCGCCGCGTCGGCGAGGTGCGTCTCGACATAGAGCGGCCGCGCTTGAACGATCGCCTCCGCGTCGAGCGGCCCCACTTCGAACCCTTCAATCACCGGCGGCGTCATCGGCACGCGCGAGAGATCTTGCAGGTATTCTTGACGCACCACGCGCAGGAACCCCGCGTTCGTGAGCGCGTCAGCGGCCACCCGCACCACGTCGCCGTCGTCGTCCCACACCACACCATCGGCCTCGTCTCGAAGTGTGGTCAACAGCGGCAACAGCAGTGCTTCTTCACCGAACCCCAGCTCGACCTGACGCCAACGCTGCAGCAGCGAGAACACCAGCACCGCCGTCGCACCGTCTCTGCGCGCGACCTTCGCCTGCATCGCGCCGTTCTGAAGGGAGTCTTGCAGCGCCATTCGCGTGAACAGAGGCACGCGAACCTCGCTCAGCGCTTCCCATACGTCGTCGAGGTTGGAGGCGTCGGCCATCATCATCGCGAACTGCCATCAGATTCCGCCGCGCGCCGCCGAGTCAATCCGTTCTTACGCGGCGTCGCGCTGCTGACGCAGTTGGTAGACGAAGTTCAGGATCTCGGCGACCGCGTCGTAGAGCCCCTCGGGCACTTCTTCGTTCACGTCGACGCGGAGCAGCGCGTGCGCCAGCGGCACGTTGCGCAACATCGGCACGTCGTTGTCCTTCGCGAGCTCACGAATCGAGGCGGCGCGCCCCTCGATGCCCTTGGCGATGACCCGCGGCGCGTTGTCTTTGGTCTTGTCGTACTTGAGCGCGATCGACACGTGGTCGGGGTTGGTGACCACCACGTCAGCGCCGGCCACCGCCTCCATCTGCGCGCCTTCGAGGAGCTCGTGCGCGAGTTCCTTGCGCTTGGCCTTGTTGTGCGGGTCGCCTTCGGACTCCTTGTATTCCTTCTTCTGGTCGTCCTTCGACATCATCTGGTCCTTCATGTAGCTCTTGTGCTGCCACCAGACGTCGAAGATGGCGAAGGCGATGAAGACGCCCGTGCTCTTCTTCACCACGCGCGCCACCAGCTCCCCCATCACCGACATCGTGAGCTGCGCATCGCCATTGATGGTCGCGGCGATCATCGACATCGCGTCGCGCACCACGCCATACACGACGTAGCCGGTCACGCTGAGCTTGAGCATCGACTTGAGCAGCTCGATCGCCTGCTTCATGCCGAACAGGTTCTTGATGCCGTTGATCGGGTTGAGCTTGTCGAACTTCGGCATCACCGCCTTCAGCGCGAGCAGCGCGCCGACCTGCAGAAATTCCATCACCGAGCCGAACACCGCCGCCGAAAAGACGATGGGGATGCTCATCACCAACAACGCCTGCCACGCGAGCAGCATCAACTGCTGGGTCGCGAGCGCGATGTCGTGCGGGTGCGCGGTGTGCTCGATGGAGAAGAAGAACAGTTCCTTGATGCGCGTCTGAACGCCCTCCCACGAGGCGCTGACGGTGGCCATCGCCACGCCGAAGGAGGCGACGCTGGCGAGATCCTTGCTCTTCCAGACGTTGCCTTCCTTGCGGGCGTCGTCGAGCTTCTTTTGCGACGGCTCCTCTGTCTTGTCGCCACCTTCAGACACGCGCGGCCTCTCAGTTCAGCAGATACAGCGCTTGTTTGAGCCAGCGGAACATCACGCCGTATTCACCGACGATGCGCGTGAGCACCATGTGCATGCAACTGAAGACGATGAGCACCGTCACCACCGGCTTGATCTGCATCGAGACGAAGAAGACCTGCACCTGCGGAGCGACGCGGTTGATCATGCCCAGCCCGAGGTCGGTGATGAACGCCGCGAGCAGCACCGGCGACGAGAGCGCGAGCGCGATGCGGATCAGATCTCCGAACACGCGCATGACGGTCTCGAAGAAGGCCCAGGTGCCATGACTGAAGCGCGGGTACGCATCGAGGGGGATCGTCTGCAGGCTGTCACCCAGCGCGGCGATGACGATGTGGTGGCCGCCCAATGAAAGAAAGAGCGTGGCCGTCATCTGCAGGTTCAGGTTGGCGAACAGCGAGGCCTGCTGACCGATCTGCGGCACGAAGAGCGTCGCCTGGTTCGTGCCACCGATGGTGTCCATCAAGATGCCGGCCGACTGGGCGGCGTCGAACACCAGCCCGACGATGAAGGCGATGGTGAGCCCGATGAAGAGCTCCTTGAGCATCAGCGCGATGAAGAGGATCGCGTAGATGGGGATGTCGCGTACCTGCGCGATGATCACCGGGTAGAGCACCATGCCGATCATCACGCCCAGGCCGAGCTTCACTTCCTGCGGCACGGTCTCACCGCCGAGAAACGGAGTGAGGATGATCACCGGCAGGATGCGCGCCATCAACAAGGCGAACGCCAGCAGGAGCTGCGTGAAGCTCACCTGAATTCCGAACTCGTGTTGGAGCTGCGCGACGAGCGCCTGTACCTCTTCGGAACCCATTGTTCGTCAGTGCCCGATCAACGCGGGGAAACGATCGTAGATGTTGAAGGTGAACCGCAGCAGGGTCGCGCCCATCCACGGGCCGGCGAGGCCGAGCACTCCGAAGATGATCACCAGCTTCGGCGCGAACGAGAGCGTCTGTTCCTGAATCTGCGTGGCGGCCTGAAACACCGAGATGATGAAGCCGATGATCAGCGCGAGAATGATGGGCGGGCCCGAGAGCACGAGCACCATCATGAGCGCCTGAGAAATGACGTAGCTGAGTTGATGCATGGCGCTCCCTCAGAGGTAGCCGACGACCAGACCCTTCGCGATGAGGTACCAACCGTCGACCATCACGAAGAGCAGTAACTTGAAGGGCATCGAGATGGTCGTCGGTGACAGCATCTGCATGCCGAGCGCGAGGAGGATGTTCGCGACCACCATGTCGATCACCAGGAACGGGACGAACAGCAGAAAGCCGATCTGAAACGCCTCCTTGAGTTCGGAGACCACGAAGGCCGGCACCAGCACCAGGAAGTCGCGCTCGGCGATGTTCACGCGGTCTTCCGGCTTCCGCAGCTTGAGCGCGAGCGAATAGAAGAGCGTGCGATCTTTCGTGGTGACCTTCTTCATCAAGAAGTCGCGCAGGGGTTCCTTGCCGCGATCGGCGGCCTTGAGCAGCGTGTCGACGTTCTTCGCCTGCATCAGATCGCCCGACTCGGTGATGGCGCCCGCGTCGGCGGCCTTGAACATCGCCTGACCCGTCGGCGCCATGATGTACACGGTGAGAATCACCGCGAGGCCGGTGATCACCTGCGTCGGTGGGATCTGCTGCGTACCGAGCGCGGAGCGGACGATCGACAACACGACCGAGATCTTCACGAAGCTCGTCACCATCAGCAGCACGAAGGGCGCGAGGCCCATCGCGGCCAGCGCCAGCATCAGCACCAGCGGGCGGTTGGCGAACGAATCTCCGCTGTCGAGACCGCTGCTCGGCGGCGCCTCGGCACCACCACCACGCCTGGCGGCGAAGGCGATCGCGGGCGTGAAGAGCATCGCCAGCGAGAACAACCACAGACGTGCACGCATCTTTGCGGTCATTTCGTTTCCTTCGAGGAGGCGCCTTCGCTGCCGGCAGCCACCGATTGAGCGGGTCCGTCGGGCGCGGAGACAGGCTCCTTGCGACCGAGCAACTTCTGGAGAAACGGGCTGAGCTGAACGGGCGCGTTCTGCGCCTTCCGGAGCTTGTCGATCTCCGAACGCTCGAGCTTGGTGATCAACGACAACGAACCTTCACCGCCGCCGATCAGCAACACCTCGCCGGCGGCCTCCACCACGAAGAGAGCGCGCTTCTGATCGAGCGGCACCCGTTCGAGCACGCTCACCACGGGCGTGCCGATCACCGGCTTGATGCCCATCAGCTTTCGCAGGCCGACGTTCAACGTGAGCCACGCGAGCGCGATCACGATGCCCAGCACCGACATCGTGCGCAGCAGCGTCCACCCGACGCTCATGTCGTCGTCTGAATCGAACGGAGGCTCGCTTCGGGGAATCTCCGGCTCGGGAATCACCACGGGCGGAGCAACCGCTGGAGCGGGGGCGAGCACCGGCTCCGGCGCCGCGGCATCACCCGCGAACGCCGATGGCGCGAACAACGCAAGACACAAGACCCCGGTGCGGAACACGCGGCGCACGGTATGCGACGAGCGCAAGCGCGTCACCCCGCGAGTGACAGGATTCGCACGCCCAGGTTTCCGTCGATTTCCACCAGTTCACCGCGCGCGATGATCTTGCCGTTGACCGAGAGATCGAGCGGCTCGCCCGCGACGCGATTGAGGTCGAACACATGGCCGACCTTGAGGCCCACCACTTCTTCGGCGGTGGTCGCGAGCCGGCCCAACTCGACGGAGATCTGCAGCGGAATGTCATTCATCAGGTCGGCGCCGACGGCGCCCTGCTCGTCTTCCAAGTCGTCTCTCCCTGAACCCGGATTGGTGGATGGATCTTCTTCAGCGGCACGCTCGCCGCCTGATGCTTCGCTCGAAATCACTTCGCTCGGCAGCGCCGGCGCACCCGTCACGACGCCGGTCACCTTCGCCTTGAACTGGCCCTCTTCGACGACGATCTCCGCGTCGAGGAAGCCCATCTGCCCGAGGCCCACGCGCAACTTTGCGGTGCCGCCCTCACCTTGATCGGGCCGGCAGGTCAACGCGTCGACCAGCACCACGTCGCGCTCACCGAGCTGCGCGAGATCTCCGGCGGCGATCTCCACGCGGCCGATCTCGGCGCGGAGCTGCGTCTTCACGTTGCGCAGGCGCGAAAGGTGCGCTTCCGCATCACGCGCTCTCCGCGCCCGCCGCATCGCCGCATCGCTCGGAGGACTCACCGCGCTCAGCACGTCTTCAGGCAACACGAGGCGAACGAAACCGGCGGTCGAGCCGAACACCGCCTTCAGCTGCAGCACCGTGAGGCGCTCGTTGTCGGGGATCAACCCGCGAATTTCACCGAAGCTGCTCACCGCGCCTTCGATGCGCAATCGCGGCAGGCCGGGGTCCAACGACGGCGAGAGCACCTTGAGGAGCTCGATCAGCACGTACGTCATCACGCCATCTTCGATGTCCGTCAGCGGGCGCATGCCGACCGCGTCACCGCCGCCGCCGAGCAGCAGATCGATCGTGTGGTGCGCCAGACCGAGCTCGACCTCGAGCAGACCGCGCGTCTTGTTCGGCGCGGGGTTGAGTACCGCGAGGAACGTCGTGTCGCCGATGTAGTGCTGCAGCTGCGACATCGGCACGACGTGCACGAACTCGGTCTGCAGCGAAATCTGTTCTTCGAGCATTTCCTGCAGGCGCTTGCGCACCACGCTCGCGACTTCACCCGACGGGCGCACCGCGGGCAGCAGCCACTCGAGGTTCTTCACCAGCCTCGCGTCGCGTTTGCTGACGTGCTCGAGCCCGCTGAAGACGAACGGTCGCCAGTCGCGCTCGCTGCCACCACCGTCACCATCGTCACCGCCATGCTGGGGAGGAGGAAGTGGTGTCGGTTCAGGCGGCGGCTTCGTTGGCCGCGACGTCGGCGCTCGGATGAGCATCGTGTGTTCGGGACGATCGGCCACTTCAGCGCGCCTCGATCTTCAGGTCTTCGAGCGTGAGCCCGCGTGCACCCAACGCCTTCTTCAGCGACTCGCCCTGCTCTTCGATCATCTTGAGCACGTCTTTGTCGGAGCCCTGAAAGACCGCCTTGATCTTGCCGTTGTGCGCCGAGACCTTGAGCGACAAGCCGGCGAGCACGTCGTCTTTGAGATCGACCTGGAACTCCATCTTGCCGGCGGCGTTGGTGCCGATGCGCACGCGCTCGACGATCTTCTGCGCGAGCTCGTTGGCGACCTTGCGCAGACGCTCCGAACCGCTCGCTTCCTTCGTCTTCGCCACCGACACCGGCGCCATCAACGCCGGATTGAAGCGGAAGCCGGGGTTCGCCATCTGCGCGCCGTCTTTGCCGTCTTTCTGGCCCTGCTGACCGCCGCCCTTGTCGGCATCGGTCTTCACGCCGCCCTTTTCACCACGCGCGCCACCTGCAGCGGAGTTGCCCGAACTCGCGCTCGCTTCACCGCGTTCTTCCGCGCGCTCCGTCGATGCCGCACTCTCAGACTTGTGCGCTTCAGAACTGCGTGCGCTCGTCGTGCGATCACCCTTCGAGGCTTCGTTGCTCTGACTGGTGCTCTGCGACGACTGCTCGCGAACCTGGCCCGAAACTTCGCTTTCCTGCCGCGAACCGGTCTGCACGCGCTCGCCCTGCTGTGACTCGCCGAGGCGCGACTTGAAGGCCGACGCTTCCTGCCGGCCGCTCTCGCCCATCTTCTCGGCGTCGGCGTGGCCCAGCAGTTCGGAGATGGCCGACTTCGC
>JBEHYH010000181.1:0-11425 GCA_048498275.1 Myxococcota bacterium
TACCCGTTGATCGCCAGCAGCGACAGGCCCACGATTAGGAACAGCGCGGCCCGCGACATGGTCGACGAGCCTACCGCATCGCTCGACTGTCGCGCGGGCTGCGAATAGAGGCCGGAGCCTCCCGTGACCGCCGCGATCGAACTGCACGACATCAGCAAGCGCTTCGGTACGCGCTGGGCGATCGCGCGCCTGAGCTTCACGCTGACGCAGGGCAAATCGCTGCTGCTCACCGGGCACAACGGCTCGGGCAAGACGACGCTGCTGCGCATGCTGGCGACCGCGACGTTCCCGACCGCGGGCGACATCTCCATCTTCGGGCAGGAAACACGCGCCCATCGCGAGCCGCTGCGCCGTCAGGTCGCGCTCATCTCGCACGCGTCGAACCTCTATGAAGATCTGCCCGCGCTCGCGAACCTCACCTTGATGGCGGAGCTCCTCGGGCTGCCCGACGTGAAGAAGACCTCGCTTGCCCTGTTGGACCGCGTGGGCCTCTCGGCGCGCGCCGAAAACCCCGTTCGTCAGTTCAGCGCCGGCATGCGCAAGCGCCTGTCGATCGCGCGGTTGCTGATGAAGCAGCCGAAGCTCGCGCTGTTCGACGAACCGTTCGGCGAGCTGGACCCCGCGGGCATCACGCAGATGGAAGAGCTGCTCCGGGAGCTGGCGCGCAATGGCACGACGCTGATTCTCGCCACGCATCTGGTCGAACAGGGGCTCTCGCTCACGCAAGAACGGCTGCACCTCGTCGAAGGCCGGAAGGCGGCGCCATGATTTCGCTCGCGCGCGCCTCGTGGCTGGTGCTCAAGAAAGACTGGATGCTCGAGTGGCGCACGCGCGCCCGCCTCACCGCGCTCATCTTCTTCGCGCTCACCACGCTGCTGCTCTTCAGCTTCGCGATGGGCCCCGACATCAAGGTGCTGCGCGCGCACGCCGCCGGGTACCTGTGGCTCGGGCTGCTCTTCGCGTCGATCCTCTCGCTGGGTGAATCATTCCGCGTCGAGGCCGAGAATCAATCGCTCACGGGGCTGCTGCTGATCCCCGTCGACCCGCGGGCGATCTACATCGGCAAGCTGCTCGGGAACGCGTCGCTGCTGTTCGCTTTGTCGGTGGTGCTGCTGCCGGCGACGGTGATGCTCTTCGACATCGACCTCACCAGAGCGCCGCTGCAGGTCATCGCCAGCCTCGCGCTCGGAGCGATCGGCATCGCCGCCCCCGGTACGGTGCTGTCGGCCATCACCAGCCGCACGCGCGCCCGCGACGTGTTGCTGCCGCTCCTCCTCTTTCCGCTGCTCTCGGCGCTGGTCTTCGCCGGCGTCAACGCCACCCGGCACGCGCTCGTTGCTGATTTGCAGTCGCAGTCCAACTCATGGCTGCAACTTCAGGTCGCGTTCGATCTCATCTATCTGTCGCTCGGGTTCCTCGTGTTCCCTTCTGTCGTGGAGGAAGACTGATGCCGTTCTGGAGTCCATTGGCGCTGCTCGGTGTCGTCGTCGCCGCGATCATCACGCATGCCGCGGTGCCGTCGGTGCGCGCGTGGTTGTGGAAGCCGGTCGCGGTCTTAGGCGTGGTGATGCTGGGCATGCTGCTCTGGCTGGGCCTCTCGTGGGCGCCTCCGGAGCAGTTCATGAGCGACGTCGGCCGCATCCTCTACGTGCACGTGCCGCACGTGTGGATGTGCCTGCTCGCGTTCACGCTGAACGTCGGGTGCTCCATCGCGTACCTGATGAAGCAGTCGTGGCGCACCGACGCGCTCGCCGAGGCGTCGGCGGAGGTCGGGCTCTATTTCGGCGCGTGCGGCGTGGCGATGGGCAGCATCTGGGCGCGCCCGACCTGGGGCGTCTGGTGGGACTGGGACCCGCGCCTGATCTCGACCACGGTGATGCTGCTCGCGTACGCGGGCTACCTCGCGCTGCGCAACTTCACCGACGACCCCGAGCGCCGCGCCACCTGGAGCGCCGCCTCCGCGATCCTCGCGTACGCCTCGCTGCCCATCGTGTGGTTCTCGGTGAAGTGGTGGAACTCGCTGCACCAGCAGCAGAGCTCGCCGTCGACCGTCGACAAGCCGATGACCGTGGTGCTGCGCTGGGGCGCGGTCACGTTCCTCTGCTTCCTCTACGTGTTCATCACCAGGCGCTACGAGATCGCGCGCGCGAAACAGGAAGGGCTCCTCGCACTTCCTCCAGTTGATGCGCCGCCGGCAATCGCGGGAGAAGTGAAGTCATGAAGAAGTTCGCGCTGCTGTTGTTGCTGGCGATGCCCGCGTTCGCCGATGAAGCGCCGCCTCCGCCGCAGAACCCGATGCCTCCCGAAATGGCGCAGGCGCTGCAGCACCCGGAAGGCATCGAGAAGATCGGCGTCGGCGTCATCGAAGGCGGCTGGAACTATGTGTACGCGGCGTATGGCGTCGCGCTGGCCGGGGTCGCGTTCTACGCGGCGAGTCTTTTCCTCCGTCGTAAGGGAGCCGCATGAAAGCGCAGACGAGAAACCAACTGCTGGCACTGGGCGCGATCGTCGTCGCGCTCGGCGGAGTCGCGTGGATCGCCTCGGGAAAAATCGGCGAGAACCTCGTCTATTACTGGAAGCCCTCGGAGATGCTCTCGCACGGGAGCGAGGCGTACGGCGCGACCATCCGCCTCGGGGGCGTGGTGGTGCCCGGCAGCCTCGACAAGTCAGACCCCGCGAAGCTGAAGTTCCAGGTGGCCGACTCGCACAACCCGATGGCGGCGAAAGTGCCGGTCATCTCCACGGAGACGCCTCCGCAGATGTTCCGCGAAGGCATCGGTGTGGTGGTCGAGGGCACGTACGAGAAAGACAACGTCTTCCGTTCGAACCGGTTGATGGTGAATCACGACAACAACTACCGCGCGCCGACCGACGGCGGCACGATGAGCGACGAGCAGTGGAAAGAGTCGCTCAGCCAGATGAAGTAGTCAGACCTGCGCGAGGCCACCATCGACGAACAGCTCGACGCCGTTCACGAAGCTCGCGTCGTCTGAGGCGAGAAACGCGGCGACCGTACCGATCTCTCGCGGCGCACCCACGCGCCCGAGCGGAATCTGGCTCTTGAACATCTCGACCATCGCGTCGGCCTGACCTTCCGGTGCGACGCCGCGCAGACCGGGCGTGAGAATCGGCCCGGGGCTGATGACGTTCACGCGAATGCCGGTGCCGCGGAGATCGAGCGCCCAGCTCCGCGCGAGGTTGCGCACCGCGGCCTTGGTCGCGCTGTAGAGGCTGAACGCCGGCGTGCCTTTGATGCTGGTGGTCGACCCGTTGATGATGATCGACCCGCCCGCCTTCATCAGCGGCAGCGCCTTCTGCACGGTGAACACCACGCCCTTCACGTTCAAATCGAACGTCGCGTCGTAGTGCGCGGGAGTCAGTTGACCCAGGGCACCATCGTTCCACCGCCCGCGTTCGCGAACACGATGTCGAGCCTGCCCGCATCGGCCTTGATGCGCGCGAAGACCGCGTCGAGCTCCTCCAACTTCGAGGCGTCACTGCGAATCGCGACCACGCCGTGACCGATTTCCTTCACCGCCGCGTCGAGCGCAGCCTGCCGCCGGCCGGTGATGAAGACCTTCGCCCCACGCTCGGCGAAGACCTGCGCGGTACCCAGCCCGATGCCGGTGCTGCCACCGGTCACGAGCGCCACTTTTCCTTCGAGGGAGTTGTTCATGCCCCTTGAGATGCGCCCGCCGAGGCTGCGCCGAAACGCGGAGTTCGCTATTTGACTGTTTCACTGGAGAAACAATGAACCAACTCCTCGCCATGCGGGCGTTCGTGCGCATCGTCGATTCGGGCACGTTCGCGCGCGCCGCGCTCAGCCTGAAGCTGCCGAGAACCGCGGTGACGCGGCTGGTGCAGTCGCTCGAGAAGCATCTGGGTGTGCAACTGCTGCAGCGCACGACGCGCCGGGTGACGCCGACTCCAGAGGGCGTGGCGTACGCCGAACGCGCGAGGACGTTGCTGTCGGAAGTCGAAGCCATCGACTCCGAAGTCGGCAGTTCCCGTGGGCGGCCGCGCGGCCGGCTGCGCGTCGACATCGGTTCGGCGCTCGCGAATCTGGTGCTGCTCCCTGCCCTGCCCGCGTTCTGCGCGAGGTACCCCGACATCTCCATCGAGCTCGGCGTGAGCGATCGCAACGTCGACCTCGTCAGTGAAGGCGTCGACTGCGCGATTCGCGGCGGAGCGCTGACCGACACCAGCCATCGCGCGCGCAAGCTGGGCGAGCTGCCCTACGTGACCTGCGCGAGCGCGGCGTGGGTTCAGAAATACGGGCAACCGTCGCACCCCGACGCGCTCCGGAAACATCGCCTGCTCGGCTACGGCAGCTCGAATAGCGGCCGCGCGATCCCCTTCTCGTTCACGCGCGGAGAGCAACATGTCGAACTGAACGGCCCGATGACGATGACGGTCAACGACGGCACCGCGTACGTCCACGCGATGCGTGCGGGGCTCGGCGTCGGTCAGACGCTGCACTTCATGGTGCGCGCGGGTCTCGAAGACGGTTCGCTCGTCGAGATTCTCCCGGAATGGACCAAGCCTCCGGTGCCCGCGCATTTCGTCACGCCCGCGAATGCCTTCGTCAGCGCCCGCGTTCGCGTGTTCTCAGACTGGGTCGCTGCGCTCTTTCGCGAAACGACCCGGTTGAGCTGACTCACTTCTGCTTCGCGACGACTTGATCGCCGAAGCGCTCGGCGTTCGCCAACCATGCAGCCGCGTTCTTCACGTAGCGGCCGGTGCCGGCGGTGTCCCACTTCACGTAGAGGCGCGTGAAGCCGCCGTCGACGATCGCGCGCTTGCCGTCTTTCTCGAAGTACGCGGTCACCACGTGACCCTGCGAGCCGACGATCAGCGGCGTCAGCCCCGTCGGCTTCGGCAGATACGCGATCGTGTGGCCTTCGTAGATCTGCTCGATGCCGGTGCTCAGCAACTGGTCACCGCGGAGGCCCGTCTCACCGGGCTTCGCCTGACGCCCGATCACCTGCTCGCCCTGGTCCCACGGGTCTGACTTCATCTCGACGTCGAACAGCGCGCGCGACAGCGCATCGGCGTCTTGCGCATACGGCGCGTTGTCGCCCCAGATGTAGAGCCCGTGGCCCGCGTCGAAGAACTTCTTGATGACCGCGATGTGCGCGTCGGTGAGCTGCCGCGTGTCGCCGGAGATGATCCACAACTGGTTCGCCTTGCTCAGCGTCTTCTCGAGCTCCTTCGCCGAGGGCACCACGTTGATGTACCGGTAGACCGAGAAGCCCTTCTCGGCGAGCGCGGCCTTCGGAAGCGCGAAGTCGAAGCCTCCGCCGGTGTAGCTGTGCAGCACCACGACGGTCTGCCCGTCGAACGCGCCATCGACCGCGAGGTCAAATTGATTGCCGAGGGCATTGCCGTAGCCGTCTCGCGGAGGCGCGGCGTACACCCGCTCGACCTTCACCTTGCCGTCGGCGGTCTTCACCTCACGGTCGATCGCGACCGTCGGCGCGCTGGTACCCGCGGTGGCGTTGTATTGCGCGAAGGCAGACGTCGACAGCAGGCAAGCCGCGAGAATGTATTTGAGCATCCGCGCTTCAACGGGCGGGCTCGAGAGACGATCTGCGCTATTTCATCACCGGCGTGGAACCGACGATTCGCGAAGAATGGTCTGCCGCTGAAAAACGACTGGTCATCAAGACCTTCGAACAGCTGCACATCACAGAGCAGTACCCGTTCTCGAAGAAACACTACGAGCGCATCCACAAACTGGCGTCGACGCCGGTGCTGGTGACGGCGCTGCGCGGCGCGATCGAACAGCTCAACGACGTGACGGTGCATCTGCCGGCGCAGAATGCGTACTTCTACGGCGTCGGCGTTCTGCTCGCCGATGGCGGTAACGAGTCGATGGCAACGGTGCGAGCGCGGCTCACCAATGACCTCGCCTTCTGCACGCCGCCGGAGTCGCTGGCCGGCAAACAGCTCGTGGCGCCCATCGAGCCTGAAGCAGTGCTCCCGCCATGGCTTCACGTGTTCGCGACGTATCGCCAGCTCATCATGGAGTTCGCGCCGGCGGCAACCGGCCTGTTGCTCGAAGCACGCAACGCATGGAAGTCGCTCGCGAAGATCACACGTGCGTACCGCCTGCTCGAGCTCACCGGCGTCGAGCCTCCGTCAGACACCGATTGGACGGTGACCGTGATGCCACGCCTGCCCGGCGCCGACGCGTGCATCGAAGCGCACTACACCGGGTTCTTTCAGATCCGCGCGGTAGGCTCCTTCCCGGCTGATCACTTTCCACATCCATCGCCTGACGCGCTCGAACGACTTCGCGACGATCTCGATGTGTGGGCCGCCCGACACGACCTCGTGTGGGATTGGGAGACCGTCTTCAAGCACGGCGCCGATGCCCGCGGCACCCTCGTGCAGATCAGTGGTCTCTCAGCCGCCGACCGCAAGAAGGTGAACGCGTGGTGGCGTCGCAGCTCGTGATTTCGGCATCAGGAGAATCACTGCGCATTGCTCGACCCATAAGCACGCAGGCCAGGGCGCCACCAAAAAGACTTTCGGCTCCCGAGCGGCTGAACCGCTATGAGCCGGAGCGTGAATTCGACTCTCGGTTACGGCCTGGTGTTGCTGGGTCTGGCGTGCGCGGCCTTCGCGGCCATCACCGGCATCGTCACGGGCCTGGCGCGCAAGGAAAGCGCGCTCCCGTGGGTGCGCGGCGGCGTCTACGGCTTCGCGGCCTCGATGATCGGCAGCAACCTGACGATGATCTACGCGCTGCTGAGCCACGACTTCTCGGTGAAGTACGTCGCGCAGGTCGGCAGCAAGTCGACGCCCACCATCTTCACCATCGTCTCGCTCTGGAGCGCGCTCGAAGGCTCGATTCTCTTCTGGGGCGCGATCATGGGCGCGTACCTGTTCGCGTTCGCGTTCACGTACCGCAAGGAACACGGGCGCTACATGCAGTTGTCACTCGGCGTGATGGCGGCGATCGCCACGTTCTTCGCGTTCCTCATCGCCGGCCCCGCCAACCCGTGGACGCAGATTCCCTTCCCTCCGGTCGATGGCCCGGGCCCGAACCCGCTGCTGCAGAACCACCCGTTGATGATCATCCACCCGCCGATGCTGTACCTCGGGTACGTCGGCATGACGATTCCGTTCGGCATCGCCGCGGGCGCATTGCTCCGCGGTGAGCTCGGCGACGCGTGGATGGTGCCTCTTCGCAAGTGGACGCTGGTGCCGTGGATCTTCTTGAGCATCGGCATCATTTTGGGCGGCTGGTGGGCGTACGCGGTGCTCGGTTGGGGCGGCTACTGGGCGTGGGACCCGGTGGAGAACGCGTCGTTCATGCCGTGGCTGACGGCGACCGCGTTCATGCACTCCACGATGGTGCTCGAGAAGAAGAAGGCGCTGAAGCTGTGGACCGTCGCGCTCGCGCTCTCGAGCTTCGTGCTCACCATCGTGGGCACGTTCATGACGCGCTCGGGTGTCTTCAACTCGGTGCACAGCTTCACGCAGTCAGACATCGGCCCGACCTTCCTCGTGTTCATCGCGGTCTTGCTGGTGTTCTGCGTGCTGCTGCTCGCCTTCCGCGGTCACATGCTCGTCGCGGAGACGCAGCTCGGCACCATCGTCTCGCGCGAAGGTTCGATTCTGCTCAACAACCTCGTGTTCGCCTGCATCACCTTCGTGGTGCTGATCGGCACGCTCTTCCCGATCATCAGCGAAGGGTTGTTCAACAAGAAGCTCACCGTCGGCGAGCCGTACTTCAACGAGATGGCGCTGCCCTTCATGCTGGTGATGCTCTTCTTGATGGGCGTCGGGCCGATGCTGCCGTGGGGCGTCGCTGACTCGAAGACGCTGCGCGACACGGCGATCATCCCCGGAGGCGCCGGTCTGCTGACGGTGATCGTCTGTGCCGCGTTCGGGTATCGCGGGTTCCTGCCGCTCGCCACGTTCGGCGTGTGCGCGTTCGTGACGGTGGTGACGCTGCGTGAACTGTTCCTACCGGCGAAGCAGCGCGTCGACTCCGTCAAAGAAGGCTGGGGCACGGCGATCTTCGTCAGCGCGTCACGCGCGCGGCGGCGCTTCGGCGGCTACGTGGTGCACCTCGGCATCGTGATCATCGCCGTCGGTGTCGCGGCGTCGAGCTCGTACAAAGTGCACTCCACCGGCACCCTGAAGCCGGGCGAACAGTTGAAGGTCGGCGACTACAGCGTGCGCTTCGACGGTCTCGATCGCGGCCAGGAGCCGCACCGCGAATGGATCGGCGCGAAGGTCTCGCTGGTCGGCTCCGGCCCTGACGAAGCGATCGCCACGCCGCGCATGAACTTCTACGAGCGCTCGACCGATCCGGTCGGTTCTCCCTCGGTCACCGGGCGATGGCTCCGCGACGTCTACGTGTCGTTGCTCGCGTACGACACCGTCAGCGGCTCGGCGAGCTTCAACATGTGGGTGTTCCCGCTCGTGAGCTGGATCTGGTACCTCGGCATCGTCTTCCTCGCGTTGGGCACGTTGATCGCGCTCTTCCCCGAGCCGAAGAAGGTGGCGTCATGAAGCGGGGCATCGCCGTCACCGTCGCGCTGGTGATCATCGCGGGGTTGATCTTCGTGCTCGGCAACGCGTTCGGAAAAGATCCGCACGAGGTGCCCTTCAAGCTCGCGGGCAAACCGGCGCCGAACTTCCACATCAAGCGCCTCGACAACGATCAGGTCGTCTCGCTGAGCGACTACGCGGGCAAGCCGGTGGTGCTCAACTTCTGGGCGACGTGGTGCGGGCCCTGCAAGTTCGAGCACCCGGTGCTCGACGCGGTCTCGAAAGAATACGGAGATCGCGTGGTGTTCCTCGGCATCGTGTTCGAAGACACCGAGAGCAACACGAAGTCGTTCCTGCGCGAGAACGGGTGGAACTTCCCGCAGCTCTTCGACCCGAAATCGACCGTGGCCGTCGACTACGGCGTCTCCGGCGTGCCCGAGACGTATTTCATCAGCCGCTCGGGCATCATCGTGAAGAAGTACCCGGCGCCGTTCAGCGACCCCGAGAAGTTCTCGCAAGAACTCGAGGAGATCCTCCGATGATCGCCGTCGTGCTCTCGCTGGTGTTGGCGCAGGGCTACGCGCCTCCGCGTCAGGGGCAGGACCCGCTCGATGCGGCGCGTGAAGAACGCGTGCAGCGCGTCGGGAAGCTGCTGCGGTGCGCGGTGTGTCAGGGCGTTTCGATCGCCGACTCGCCGGCGTCGATGGCGCGCGCGCAGCTCGACAAGGTTCGCGAGCTGGTCGCTGAAGGCAAGACCGACGACGAGATCTTCGACTACTTCGTCGATCGCTACGGCGAATGGGCGCTGATGGAGCCGCGCAAGTCCGGCGTCGCGCTCGCGGTGTGGATCGCACCGTTGTTGCTGCTCGCGATCGGGCTCCTCGTCGTGCTCGGGTCGTTCAAGAAACCCTCGGCGCAGGCGAACGTCGAAGCGCCCGCTGACGACTTTCTCGATCAGGTGCGAAAGGACCTCGAGAAATGAACCAGACCAACTGGCTCCCCGGCATCATCGTGTTCGTCATCGGGGCGGTGACCGCGATCGCGTTCCTGCTGTCGAACCGCAAGCTGAAGACCGACGCGCCCGCGCCGGAGACGCTCGATGACTTCGACGCCCGCTACCAGGGGCTGCTCACGGAGCTCAAGGAGCTCGTGGCGAACAAGCACCTGCTCGCGGCTGACGCGTTCGCGGCCGAGAAGTCGCGGCTCGAGCAGGCGGCGGCCGACGTGCTCCGCGCGCGCGCAGGCAAGGCGAGCGAAGTGACGCGTCAGCAGGCGCGCGTCGAGAAGCTGGCGACGGCGGAGCCCACGTTCTTCTCGAAGCACCCCGCGTTGATGGGCGGGCTCATCGGCGGCGGCGTGGTGGCGTTCTTCGCGGTGCTGGGTTTCCAGTTGTCGAAGGAGACCACGCAGAAAGAAGAGATGCCGCAGCGCCCGGCGCCGATGCGTTCACAGCAGTCTGATTCGAAGCTGGAGGCGCTCGCCGCGCGCGTGCAGCAGTCGCCCGATGACATCGACGCGGTGACCGATTTGTTCATCCACCTGATTCGCCGGCAGGCGTTTCAGGAAGCCCGGCCGCTCGTGCAGCGCGCGATGTTGATCGATCCGTTCCACCCCAAAGCGCGCGTCGGGCAGGCCGTGGTGCGCGCGCTCGAAGGTGATCTGCGCGGAGCGATCGACGACCTCGAACATCTGACCGCGCGCTACCCCGAGGCGTACGACGGGTTCATGTTCGCCGGCATGTTGTCGCTGGAAGACAACGATGAACCGCGCGCGCTGAAGAATCTGTCGCAGTACGTCGACCTCGCGCCGCCGACGGAGCAGCCGCCGATGATGCGCGTGGCGGTGCAACAGCTCCGCGAGCAACTGGCGAACCCCGCGAAGCCGTGAGCGTCGAGTGGTTGCTGAAGCTCCACGCGCTGAATGAAGCCGGCCGCTTCGACGAAGTCGTGCGGCGCGCGAAGCCGATTCTCGAGAGCCGGCCACGCGACTACGCGGTCCGCCTGCAGGTCGGGCGCGCGCTGGTGGCGTTGGGCGAGCTCAAGCGCGCGAAGACGGAGCTGCTCGCGTCGGTGAAATTGTCGAAGGGCCTCGCCGCGTGGCCGTGGTTCTACCTGGCGGCGCTCCACGCACGTTCGGGCTCAAAAACGGAAATGACGGCGGCGCTCAACCGCGCGCTCGCCATCGATCCGAAGATCGAGAAAGCGATTCGCACGTCGCCGTGGTTCGCCGCGCACTTCCCTCCCCCGCCCGCGGGAGAGGGTCTCGCGAAGCGAGGGGTGAAGGCCGCGAAAAAGAAACGCATGAGTCCGAAAGCTCCGCGGAAGGCATCGAAGAGAAGTCCGACGAAGAAATAAATTCTGCCCTCACCCCAACCCTCTCCCGCAAGCGGGGAGAGGGGGTTCCTGCATTCAGCGCGAGTACGCGACTTCACCGAGCGCAACCGGCGTCGGGTTCGCGAGCACCCACTTCACCGAAACAGCGACGAGCTCATCGAGATCGTCATCTGACGGCTTCCCGCTCTTCACGCGTTTGATGAGCGGCGCCAGCGACGCATCACCCACGTGGGCGAGAAACGCGTCACACATCAACTTGAACTGCGCGTCCCAATTGCCGCCGCCGTTGCGGAAGAACTCGCTGTGAACGCGCCCGGCGATGCGAATGACCTCGCCCTGAACGGTCTTCGCCGCGCCCTTGCTCGGCACCAGGAGTTCCCAGAGCTGCTGATGCTGAGCGCCGATCGTCTTCGCCGTCACCGTGAGCGGCGACTTCCCGTCATGCATCACGCGCGGAGGAACCGGCGTGACTTTGAACAACGCATAGAGCTGCTGCAAACCGGCTTCGACCTTGCCGAGCGATTCCTTGTTGAAGGCCGCGCGGGGGAACTCAAAGGTCTCTCCGAGTCGCGGGACGAAGCCTG
>JBEHYH010000182.1:0-11348 GCA_048498275.1 Myxococcota bacterium
GATCAAGGTGCTCTCGAACGCCAACTGGCTGGTCGCTGCGGGCGACCCGCACACCGGCTTCAACTTCTCGCAGGACATCAGCTGCGACAGCACCGTCATCAAGATCACCGCCTCGGTCGAAGCGCTGTAATTCCCTGTCAGGAATCTGACAGAGGCCTCGTCAGCGCAGGTATGGTGCCGGTCGCCTCGCCATGCTCACCGACGACGAGTTGTTCCAGGACATCTCCCGACGCAAGACGTCGGGGCAAGACTTCAAGCGCCAGCTTGGCGAACTCGTATTTCGCTGGCGCGACGCCTCCACCACCGTCATCCGACGCGTGCAGGGAGCGTTCATGAGGGGTTCGCCCGACGACGCCGACGAAATCTTCCAGGACGCCGTGACCAAGTTCATGGCGAAGGGCCTGGATCAGTTTCGTGGCGTCTCGGAGCAGGTCCCCGGGAAGGCTGCTTCGCCGCGCACGTTCTTTCTGCGCATCGTCAAGCACTGCGCCATCGACCGGTACCGCCGGCAGCGCGAAGAGCTCGACCCCGGTCAGGACTCTGACGAGGAAGGCGACGCGCCTGAAGTGTCGGCGCCCGAAGCGCACCGCGCGGTGGTCGAATCGAACGCGCGGACGCAGGCCGCTGAAGCGCACAGCGAGTATTGGGAAGCGTGGGAGCGCCTCAAGTTGGAGCACCCCAACGAGGCCGCCGCGTGGGATCTGTACCACCACCAGGATGTCGACGATCACGAGGCCGTCGCCGCGACCCTCGGCATCTCGGTGACCAATTCGTACAAACGTGTCAGCCGCGCGCAGGCGTGGCTCAAGCTCTACATTCTCGAAGCGCGCAAGCGCGACGAGGCCTGAAGGAGGCCGCCGTGCCTACAGCCAAAGAGAAGTACGCCGCCCGCGTCGTCGAAGTCGAGTCTCTCCAGCGTCAGTTGAATGAACGCCCCGGCGAAGCAGCGGTCGTCGCCGGTCTGTTGCTGGAGGCCGCGGGAGACGTGCTCCGAAGGGCTGGAACGCTGGGGGTGAAGGTGACGCAGGTCGCGGCTCCGCTCGAGGCGATCTCCGACGGCGCGTTGAAAGGGTGGGCCGGCGGCGTCTCCATCGAAGGCCTCGGGCAGAAGTTGCAGCGCGCCGCGAGTCAGGCCGTCGAAGCCGCGATCCCCGACAGTGATGAAGCCGGTGCCGCCTGTGCGCGGTTCGCGGTGCAGGACCTTCAAGCGCGAGATCGCTTCGAGTCTGCGCTCTGTGCCCTCGAAGCGATGCCGCCGTCGAAGCAGGCCGCGCGAGAGCTGGCGAAGTCGTTGCGCGAGGCGGTCTCGAAGGTCGATCGCCAGTGTCGCAGCACCGTCGTCAGCTTGACCGCGCTCAATGCGCAACGCCGTGAAGAAGCGGCGCTCCTCGATGCCGGGCACAGAGCGAATGCGTGGTGGTATTCGGAGCGCACCGGCATCGAAGACGACACGTTGATTCCGGTGCTGGGCGGTACGACGCGCGGTTCGATTCCCCCCGAGTTCACGGGCCCGAATCGCGAAGTCACGCGCCGTCGAACGCGCAGCATCACCACCGATGACCTGCTGAAGATGGACCTCGGGCTGGCGACGGCGGGTGAGAAGGAGATGATTCGAATCGCCGCGGAGAGCGACCCAGAATTGAAGCTCGCCCTCGCCGCGATGGCCGCCGGAGACGAAGCCATCGATGCCTTGAATGACGTTTCCACCAGCGTTCCCGTGAGCAGCCCGGTCGAGCGCGTGCAGCAGACCCCGCAGCTCGTCGAGGAGCACCCCGAGTTCAAGGTGCTCGTCTTCCGCGCGAAGAAGAACGTCACGGTGGTGCTTCAACCTGGCAACGTCGATCGTTACGCGGCCGCTGCCGTCTACCGCGGTGATCAACCCGTGGCCTCGCAGCCCGGCGAGTTCGGGCTCCATTTCAACGTCGGAGAGACCGCTGCGCCCGTGCGCGTCGTCGTGAAGCTCGCCGACGGTCAGTCGCAGACGCTGGAGCTCAAACTGTGAAACCCGGGGTGGCCGTCGTGTTGATGACGGCTCCCGATGAAGACGTCGCCGCGAAGATCGCCCACACGCTGCTCGACGAGCGGTTGATCGCCTGCGCGAACCTGCTGCCCGGTGTGCGTAGCCTGTACACGTGGGAAGGCGAGCGCTGCGACGAGCGCGAGGTGCTGGTGGTGATGAAGACCGCCGCCGACTTCGAAGCGCTGCGTGCCCGCGTGTGTGCGCTTCACCCGTACTCCGTGCCCGAGGTGATCCAACTGGCGGTCGGCAACGGGCACGGGCCGTATCTCGACTGGGTGTTGGCCTCGACACGGAGCTGACCTGCGGGTCAAAGTGCGGCCCGCCATGAAGAGCTCGGGGGGGCCCACGAGTTTTGCGAACGCCGTTCGCGCCGTCGACGCCCGGCGGCGGGAGCGCATGACCTACGCGCTGGCGCGCGTGATGGCGATCGCCGCCGGCGTGTTGAGCATCGGCACCTTCATGCTGCTCGATGAAGATCTGCGGCTGCCGCTCTCGTGCGTCGTCGCGGGCATGGGCGTGCTGTGCGTGGTGGCGGCGAGGCTCGCGCGCAGCGGCAAGGGTACCGCGGGCGCGATGATCCTCGTCGGCCTTCCGTGTCTCGGCGCGTGGCTCACGGTGGTGGCGACGCAGCGAATCGGCGCGGGGCCGTTCTACATCGGGCTCGGTTTCCTGGTCGCGCTGGTGACGATGCAGGGCCCGGTGCTGCGGCGAACGTTGTTCTTCGCGGTGGCGTGCGAGCTGTCGATGCTGGTCGTCGCCTCGCGCATGGAGCTCCACGCGCCGCCGCCGCCGATCGTGTTGTTCAACGCGGCGATTCTCGCGGTGTTGATGGCCCTCATCGTGTGGACGCACTCGCGCATGTTCTCGCGGGTGCTGACCCAGGTCGCGAATCAGCGCGCGAAGGTGGCTGAGGCCCAGGCGCAGCTCGAGCAGATGCGAAAGATGGAGGCGCTGGGCCGCTTCGCCGGGAGCATCGCGCACGACTTCAACAACATCCTCTCCGTCATGCAGGGCTGCGTCACGCTCGTCGACCAGGGGCTGCCCAGGGAAAGCGCGCTCCGCGGTGACGTGACGGAGCTCCAAGATTCGATTTCGCGCGCGGGTTCGCTCACCTCGCAACTGCTCGCGTTCTCGCGGCGCGATCGGGTGAACCCGGTGCGCGTCGACACGGCGCCGTTGCTCCAGCGGCTCTCGGAGTTCGCGCAACGGCTGGTCGGCGACAAGGTGAAGGTCGAGCTGCGAATCGAAGAGGGCGTGTGGCCGCTGTGGGCCGGGCCGTCGCAGGTCGATCAGTTGATCATGAACCTCGCGGCGAACTCGCGCGACGCGATGCCCGACGGAGGCTCGCTGACGATCTCCGCGAAGAACGCGCCGCGGTCGCAGGTCGGTGACGCGGTGCTGCTCACGGTGATCGATACCGGCGCCGGGATGCCGCCCGAGACGCTGGCGCGCGCGTTCGAGCCGTTCTTCACCACCAAGCCCGCGGGCATCGGCACCGGCCTGGGGCTGGCGACGGTCTTCGGCGTGGTGAAGGCGCTCGGAGGCGAGGTCGTCGCGGAGAGCGAAGAAGGCAGGGGCACCGTGGTGTCGATGTGGCTCCCGCGCGCGCCAGACGAGGCGGCGGTGCCGGTCGCGACCACGCCGGGCCCCCGCTCGCAGCTACCCGTGTGAGCGCTCGTCGAGCACGGCACGCAGCACGTCGGGGCGATCGGTCATCACGCCTCCGACGCCGTCTGCGATCGCGCGCCGCATGTCCTCGGGGGCGTCCACCGTCCACACGTTGATCCACTTGCCGTGTTGGGCCGCGACGCGCGCGAGGGCGGCGTCGAACAACTGCACGCCTTCGTAGAAATACGGCATGTCGAGCACCGTGTAGCGCCCGTCATCGGTCGGCGGTTCGCCACCCTTCGTCGGCAACACGAACGCCGCCAACGCATTCGCGGGGTAGAAGAAGCACCCGCCGGGCAGCGCGTCGACGAGCCGTTCAGCGAGCGCGTCATGTTCGCTGCCGATGCACAGGCGATGCAGCACCTCCTCGCGCTTCACCAACTGCACGAAGGGCTCCACGGCGCTCGCGGTCTTCACCTCGACGTTGAGCCGCAGGTTGGGGAAGGCCCGGAGCACGTCGATGAAGCGCGGCAGCGTCACGCCTTGCCCACGAAAGGCGGTGTGAAAGCCGGCGTCGAGCTTCGACAGCTCATTCCACGTGCGCGCGGCGAGCTCGCCGTCGCCATCGGTGCAGCGGTTCAACGTCGGGTCGTGCGCGACGATCACCTCACCGTCGGAGCTCGCGTGCACGTCGAGCTCGAGCAGGTCGGTGCGGTGCAGCTCCACGGCCTTGCGAAACGCGAACATCGTGTTCTCGGGGTACAGCCCCGCGCCGCCGCGATGCGCGCTGTGCAGCGGCGCTTTCAGACCCGAGAAAAAGGGGTGCTTCAGGCTCACGTGAACGCTCCGTGACGAGGGGTGAATTGCCGTGTTTCGCGAACTGGTTTCACGTGACGACTCCGTGGCTTGCGCTGGTCGGAGGGCACGTGTACAGCGCCTGAAGTTTCGCCGGGCCGATTTCCATTTTCAGGAGTCCCTCACATGAAGCTTCGTTTTCTGATTCTTGGCGCGACGGTCGTTTTCGCGACGAGCTGTGATGTTCGCACCAAGCCCGACTCAGGTTGCCAGAACGCGTTCTGCGGCGTCGGCGGCGGGTTCGGTGGTGGTTTTGGCGTGAGCGGCGGCGGCACCGGCATCACCACGGGCGGCGGTAACGGCACGACCGGCGGCGGCAACGGCACGACCGGTGGCGGCAACGGCACCACGGGTGGCGGCAATGGCGTGACCGGCGGCGGGAGCGGCGTCACGGGTGGTGGAGCGGGCTTCACGGGCGGCGGCTCCGGCACCACCGGCGGCGGCACGGGCACCATCTTCGGGTGGGACGGCGGCACCTCGGTCGGCGCGGTGAAGAACGGCGCGTTCTGCGCTGATCACGTGACCCTCGAGAACGCGGTCGTCATCGGCATCGATTCGTTCAACATCAGCACCAGCACCGGCACGCCGAACTTCCTCGAGCGCTTCTGGGTGCAGGACGTGAACGATCGCGAAGAGGGGCTCTTCGTCGAGTTCTTCTACGACCAGAGCGACATCGACCCCGACGCCGGCGTGCGCGTCGGCGACGTGGTGAGCGTCACCGGGTACATGCAGTCGAACAGCAAGTTCACCGATCGCACCGGCTACCGGAAGAAGCTCGCCAACGCGTTCCGCTGTGACGGCGGCACCGCGATGGAGATGCACATCACGGGCAGCAACCTCCCGGTCGCGAACGACGTCGATGCCGGCTTCGGCAACGCGCGTGAAGGCACCGTGCAGGCCGGTTACTGGCTCGGCGGCACGCTGGTGCACATCCCCGGGCCGGTCGAGCTGACGGTGGCGAACCCGGCGCCGTTCAAGCGCATCAGCGCGATCCCCGATGACTCGACGTACTTCGGCTTCGAGCTCGACGGCGGCGTGCTGGTGAACAACTTCTACACGTACGACGCTCCGTACCGTGACGGCGGCTGCGACTGGCGCAAGGTCGCGCTCGACGGCGGCCACGTGGTCTTCGCTGACGGCATCACCGGCATCTGGGACACGTTCACCCACGCGTCGTGCGTCGACGGCGGCGTCGCGAGCGGCTGCTTCGCGAACGCGGGCTCGATCCCCGACACCACGAAGACGTACACCTACGTGCTGTACCCGCTGAGCTGCGGCGACTTCGGCAACGTCGAAGTCACGACTCCGTGATTCTGACCGCGTTCGCCGATGGCGTTGCGACGTTGGAGCTCAACCGCCCCGACGTTCGCAACGCCCTCAACCGCGAGCTGTGTGAGCGGCTCGTGGCCACGCTCGAAACCTGGGCCGAACGCGACGATGTACGAGCGGTGATTCTGTGCGGTGCCGGCGGCAAGGCGTTCGCCGCCGGGGCTGACATCGCCGAGCTGAAAGAACGAACGCACAAGCAGTCCTTCCTCGCGTGGACGCAGCGCATGCTGCAGGCCGTGGAGGATTTTCCCCGCCCGGTCATCGCGGCCATCGACGGCTACGCGCTGGGCGGCGGCCTGGAGTTGGCGCTGGCGTGTGATCTCCGCGTGGCGTCGCACTCGGCGAGGGTCGGGCTCCCTGAAGTCGGGCTCGGCATTTTTCCTTCAGCGGGTGGCACCTGGCGGCTCCCGCGGCTCGTGGGGTTGGGCCGCGCGAAGGAGCTGATCTTCACCGGCCGCGTCCTCGACGCGCAGGAGGCCTTCACGCTCGGCTTCTTCGAGTCACTGGTCGCTGAAGACGCGCGCGCCGAGGCGCTGCGCATCGCGAAGTCGATCGCCGCGAACGACCCGCTCGCGATTCAGGTCGCGAAGGTGGCGCTCAACGCCGCCGCGCGCGTGCAGCAGGCACCCATCGAGTGGTTGGGGCAGGGCCTGTTGTTCGATTCTTCCGAGAAGCACGCGCGCATGGCGGCGTTCCTCGAGAAGAAGAAAAAGTAGTCACTTCGCTTCGGGTTTCGGCGCTTCTTCAGGCGGCTTCGCGGCGTCGGCGCGGCGCTGCTGATTGCGGCGAATCGTGTCGCGGAAGTATTTGGCGATGACGACGGCGGTGCCCAGCACCACGACCCACCCTGAATCGAACGGCGGCGCGGGAGGCGGAGGTGGAGGAGGAGGCGGCGCGATGCGCTCGAGCTGTGCGTTCTCCATCGCCTCGGCGCTGTCGAAGACCTCGAACTCGGTGATCGAATACTTGGCGTCACCACCGCTCGCCGTCAGCCGCAGGTAGCGCGCGATCGCACGCAGCGGGCTCGACGTACGCGTCTGCACGCCGGGGAGATCGACGGGCCCCGCGCCCCAGATCTTGAACCAGTGCTCACCGTCGAGGCTGCCGTCGACCGAATACAGGTCGTTGTTGTCGGCCTGCAGCCGCATGCCACCGATGTTCTCCTGGGCGCCGAGATCCCACTCGACGACGCCGTTCTTCTCGAAGATCGCGGCGCGCTTGTTGTCCCAGACGTCTCCGTCGGTCGACGCGACCCCGTCGGCGAGCAGCTCGACCTTCGGCATGCCATCGGCGCGCCGAACCAGCGCGTACTTGAGGAGGTTGGGGCGCGTGGCAGACGCTCCTGCGTCGGTGCCCGCGTCATCAGCGGTGAGGATCAGGGCTGCGAGGAGGCCGAACATCATTCGGCGCGCACCATACACATGCTTTAAGCCGCCGCATGGTCATCTCGAAAGTCGCCGTCATCGGCGCAGGAACCATGGGCCACGGCATCGCGCAGGTGTCGGCGCAGGCCGGGTTTGAGGTGGTGCTCTACGACGTGACGATCGACGCGGCGCGCGCCGGGCTCGCGAAGCTCGAGAAGAACCTCGAGGTCGGCGTCGAGAAGGGCAAGGTCACCGCCGTCGATCGCGACGCGACGCTCAAACGCATCACGGTGACGGCGGAGCTCAAAGACACCGCGAGCGCGCAGCTGATCATCGAAGCGATCCCCGAAAAGCTCGCGCTGAAGCAGGACCTCTTTCGCACGCTCTCGTCGCTGACTCCGGCGGACACGATTCTCGCGTCGAACACGAGCTCGCTGTCGTTGACTGAAATCGCGTCGGCGGCCGCCAACCCTTCACGCGTGGTCGGGCTGCACTTCTTCAACCCCGTGCACCTGATGAAGCTGCTCGAGGTCGTGCGGGCGTATCAGACGTCCGACGCGACGCTCGAGGCGGTGCGCGCGTACGGTGCCGCCATCAAGAAGGAGCTCATCACCGTCAAGGACTCGCCGGGCTTCGCGTCATCGCGGCTCGGCGTCGCGACCGGGCTCGAGGCGATTCGCATGCTCGAAGAAGGCGTCGCCAGCGCGGCCGACATCGATCGCGCGATGGAGCTCGGGTACGGCCACCCGATGGGCCCGCTGAAGCTGGGTGATCTGGTGGGCCTCGACGTGCGCCTCGCGATCGCCGAATACCTCTACGCGGAGACGGGGAGCGCGACGTTCCGCCCTCCACAATTGCTCAAGAAAATGGTGCGCGCGGGTAAGCTGGGCAAGAAGTCCGGCGAGGGCTTCTACACGTATTGACGGAGTTGCCCATCTCGACCGCTGGACCACAGAACGCAGTGCCGTTCGGCAAGTATCTGCTGCTCAAGCGTCTCGCGGTCGGCGGCATGGCCGAGCTCTTCCTCGCTCGAGATTCCAGGCTCGATCGCTTCGTGGTGATCAAGCGCATCCTCCCGCATCTCGCGGAGGAGGCCGACTTCGTGCGCATGTTCCTCGATGAGGCGCGCATCGCGGCGTCGCTGCATCACCCGAACATCATCGAGCTCTTCGAGCTCGGGCACCTCGAGGGGTCGACCTTCATCGCGATGGAATGGGTCGATGGCGTCGATCTCCGTCGCATGTTGTTGGCGGAGCAGGAACAGAGCAGCGCGCTCCCGTTCGGCATCGCGGCGTGGCTGGTCGCGCGGCTGTGTGAAGGCCTGCAGCACGCCCACGAAGCGCGCGATTCGCACGGCAAGCCGCTGGGCATCGTGCATCGCGACGTCAGCCCGCAGAACGTGATGGTCGGCTTCAACGGTGAGGTGAAGCTGGTCGACTTCGGCATCGCCAAGGCCACCTCGTGGATGGACCGCAGCAAGCCCGGCGTGATCAAGGGCAAGTTCCTCTACCTCGCGCCCGAGCAGCTCACGATGGAGCCGCTCGATCACCGGATGGATCTCTTCTCGCTGGGCGTGATGCTCTACGAGCTGACCGTCGGCCAGAGCCCGTTCTACAGAACGTCGACCGAAGCGGTGATCTACGCGATCCGCATGGAAGACCCGGAGGCTCCATCGAAGATCCGCCGGGGGTTTCCGATCGCGCTCGAGAAGATCATCCTCAAGTGTCTCACCAAAGACCGCACCAAGCGCTACCAGTCTGCGGGCGAAGTGCGCGCGGCACTCGAGGCGTATCTGCGCAGCGACAACGACCCCGGGCGTGACGACGTCGTGCGCTACGTGTCGTCGCGCTTCGGCGACGAGAGCGAGCGCACCAGCGTCTACGTGCCGCCCAACGCGCAGAAGAAGCCGGAACGGCCGGCTGAAAAACCGGGGCCTCCGGTGCCTGAAGGCCGGCGCGATACCGGCGACGCGCTCGGCGCGATCAACATCCCCTCGACGCGCGCCGATCGCCCGGTCTCGAGAGGCGGGTGGGAAGGTGAGGTCACCGCGCCGATGGCGAAAGATCTGCCGTCGCGTGAACGAGAACGTGATCTGCAGAGCACCGCGGAGATCGAGCGCGGCGCCTCGAACAACTCGCTCGGCAAGATGATCGACCCGACGGCGGTCTCCGACGCGCGCAAGGTCGAGGTCGGCGAGGTCTTCCGCCCGGTGATGCCGACGTTGATGGGTGAATCGCGGCCGGAAATCACGCGCGCCGCGCCGATCACGCCTCCGCGGCCACCGCCCGCGCCGGTGCGCAGCACGGTGTTGCCATCGAAGCCGCCGCCGCCGATTCCCTCGAGCGACTCGATCCCCGAGGTCTCTTCAGACGTGATCTCCGTCGGTGAATCGACGGTGGCCGACACGCAGAGCGACGTGAACCCGCCGCCGCGCCGCGGGTCACAAGACAACACCAACGAAGACACCCGGCCTGAACCCGCGCGCGCGACACGTCGCAAACCGGCGAGCGGGCCCGTGAAGATGGTGCGCCGCAAGGGCACGCTGGATGCCGACGACTTCGTCGCCACCGTCGATCAAGCGCAGTTCACGTTGCTGGGGCGCTTGAGCGGCTCGAAGACGTTGATCGTGATCGCGGCGATCGCCTCGGCGTTGATGTTCACGCTGCTGCTGATCGTGCTCTGGCCCGCGAAGCGCGCGCAGGTGCCGCCGGAGCCGGTGTTCGAAGAACCTGAACTCCCGACGTTGATGAAGGTGCACCTCAAGTTCGGGCGCGGTGTCACGCAGGTCACGATCGACGGCCAGGCGGTCACCGACAACGCGGTGATCGATCATCTCCGCGGCTCGGCGCAGGTTCGCTTCAATTGCCCGGGGAAGAAGAAGGGCTCGAAGCCGGTGCCCAGCGGGCTCACGGCGACGATTCCTCCGACGACCAGCATCGTCGAGTTGCCCGTCAACTGCGAGTGAGCGAAACCGGCGCGGCTTCCCGCGGGCGGCGAAGGCGAACAGAAGCGCAGCGAAGTTGTCCCGCGTGACCGAAGAAATCCTGCGAGCGAGCGAAACCGGCCGCGGCTTCATGCGGACGGAGAGGACAAGCGAAGCGCAGCGAAGTTGTCCCGTGGGCGAGTGCAGAAACCCTGCGAGCGAGCGAAACCGGCCGCGAATTCCTGCGGACGGCGAAGCGCAACGAAGGTTTGCCCCGCGTGACCGAGCGCAGAAACCCTGCGAGTGAGCGGAACCGGCCGCGGCTCCATGCGGACGGCGAGGACAAGTAAACGCAGCGCCGCGCGAACGGGCGCCGGAAACACAGTTCGTTTTTTTGACGAGTCGCAACAGCTCCGTAGGCTTCGCAACAGCTCGCTGCAGCTCGATTCGCAGCGGCGCACTCAAGGAGCCTCACGATGAGCAACAAGCGCAAACAGAACCGCGTCGACCTCGACATCTACCTGAACAAGTACGTCGCCGGTGTGCCGTACATGGCGCGCACCGCTGACATTTCGCGCGAAGGTGTGGGGCTGACGCACCTCGTGGAGCCCGACATGGCTGGCAAGCGCGTAGGCCTCCAGTTCCAGCTCCCCGGATCGGAAGAAGTCATCTACGCCGAGGGGGAAATCGTTCGTGAATGGGCCGACCTCGGGAAGAAGGAAGAGGGCAGCGGCGTGCGCTTCACGTTGCTCACCGAACGTCACCGCCGCCTGATCGACCAGTTCTGCACGCGCGACGATGCGAGCTGAACCGGGTTGAAGAACCCGGGGCATCACCCGTAGATTGCGCCCTCTTCCAACTTCTCGAAAAAGCGGGGGCACATGAAACGTTTGGTTCTCGTAAGTCTCGTTCTTGCGTTGTCGGCGTGGGCAGGTGACGCCAAAGACGCGAAGGACGCAAAAGCGCAGCCTGGTGTGAATTGGGCTGGCCAGGTCGTGCGGGCGACTGGTCAGGGCGCTCCCGATCTCAAAGCCGCCAACCCCGCGCAGGCGCGCCTCGGCGCTGAACGTGCGGCGCTCGCCGACGCGCTCCGCAATCTGCTCGCGCAGGTGAAGGGCATCTCGGTCGACGGCACGAAGAGCGTCAACGACCTGATGCAGAAAGACGAGATCCGCACGCGCGTCGAGGGGTTGGTGCGCGGCTACAAGGTGGTCAACAAGCGCTACTTCAGCGACTCCGGTGTCGAGGT
>JBEHYH010000183.1:0-11325 GCA_048498275.1 Myxococcota bacterium
GGCTCCAACTTCGACGCGGGCTCCAACTTCGACGCGGGCTCCAACTTCGACGCGGGCTCCAACTTCGACGCGGGTTCCAACTTCGACGCGGGCTCCAACTTCGACGCCGGTTCCAACTTCGACGCGGGCTCCAACTTCGACGCGGGCTCCAACTTCGACGCGGGTTCCAACTTCGACGCGGGTTCCAACTTCGACGCGGGTTCCAACTTCGACGCAGGCTCCACCTTCGACGCAGGCTCCACCTTCGACGCAGGCTCCACCTTCGACGCGGGCTCCACCTTCGACGCAGGGTCAAACTTCGACGCAGGGTCAAACTTTGACGCAGGGTCAAACTTTGACGCAGGGTCAAACTTTGACGCGGGCACGCCGGACGCCGGTCACCCAACCTGGACCGCGGACCTGTTAGGTTCGGTCGAGTCGCTCGCGATCGACTCGGCGGGTAATCTCTACGTCACCGGCCGCACCCTGAAGAGCTCAGGCATCGGCGCCCACGTCACGAAGCTCGCGGCTGACGGCGGTGCGCTGTGGACACAGGTCTTCGGTGACACGGACTGGGCCAGCGGGTACTCGGTGGCCGTAGGCGCAGATGATCAGCCGGTCGTCGTCGGCACGGTCGTCACACATGCATCGAATCCGTACATCGAGTCTTCATTCGTTCGAAAATTCGACGTACAGGGCAACGAACTCCTGGCGCGCACGTTCACCGATGGCGGCCCCTTCGATGGCCGCGCCGTCGTGTTGGACAGCGCGTCGAACATCTACGTCTTCGAATCGCATTCGCCCCTTTCGTATGGAGCGTGGCGCGGGGGCTCGCTCCGCAAAGTCGGTCTCGCTGACGCCGGTGATTGGGAAATCGCGCTCGAAGCAGACTGGAACAACTACATCGACGGAGTGCCACTGGTGATGGCGCCCAACGACGAACTCCAGCTCATCGGCTGGCGCACCATCAGCCCGACGATGACCACGCCGGGCATCATCCGTTCATTCTCAACCGATGGACTGCAGACGTCCGAGATTCAATACGTCGCGGCGTTGGGGCGAACACTCGGGGTCGACGGAAATTCGAATTTCTTCGTTTTCTCTGCAGGACCAGACAGCGAGCGCTACGTGACCAAGCTCAGCCCGCAGGGCGCGCCACAATGGTCCGTCGACATCGGTGACGCTGGCGCCAGCAATCGTGGATCCCCCGGTTTTGCAATGACGACTGACGAGAACGGTGCCGTCTACGAGCTCTCGTACTCGGGTTGTCAGCCGCAACACTGCGACGCGACCGTCAGAAAAATCGACGCGAATGGCCAGGTCGTCTGGGTGCGTGGGTGGTTCCACGACGTGTGCAGCCCCGCAGCCATCGTCGCGCGAAACGGCGCCGTGTACGCGGCCGCGTCGAGCTGCGTCTCGTGGATCACGACGATCGTCCGACTCGACCCTTGAGTTGAAGGTCACGCGCCGCCGCCGCTCGAATGTTAGAGACGGCGCATGGCTTTCACCTTCACCGAGTTGCTCCCGCTGGGCCACGACGAGACGCCGTGGCGTCTGCTCACCAAAGACTTCGTCTCGACGTTCGAGGCGCAGGGTCAGACGTTTCTCAAAGTCGACCCGCAGGCGCTCACGCTGCTGACGAAGACCGCGATGCGCGACATCGCGCACCTGCTGCGCCCCGGGCACCTCGCGCAGCTCCGCAAAATCCTCGATGACCCCGAAGCGTCGAACAACGACAAGTTCGTGGCGCTCGACCTGCTGAAGAACGCGAGCATCGCCGCCGGCGGCGTGTTGCCCATGTGCCAGGACACCGGCACCGCCATCATCAAAGGCAAGAAGGGTCAGCTCGTGTTCACCGGCGGAGGCGACGAAGAAGCCATCGCCCGCGGCGTGTACGCGACGTACACCGAGACGAACCTCCGCTACTCGCAGCTCGCGCCGCTGACGATGTACGAAGAGAAGAACACCGGCTCGAACCTGCCCGCTGAAATCAAACTCAGCGCGATCGACGGCGATGCCTACAAGTTCCTCTTCATGGCGAAGGGCGGCGGCTCGGCGAACAAGAGCTACCTGTTCCAGGAAACGAAAGCGCTGCTGAACCCGACGTCGCTGCTCAAGTTCCTCGGCGAGAAGTTGCCGTCGCTCGGCACCGCCGCGTGCCCGCCGTACCACCTCGCCGTCGTCGTCGGCGGCACGTCAGCCGAGACCGCGCTCGAGACCGCGAAGCTGGCGAGCGCGCGTTACCTCGACAACCTGCCGACGAAGGGTTCCATCTCCGGCCACGGCTTCCGCGACGTGGAGCTCGAAGCCGAAGTGCACAAGCTCACGCAGAAACTCGGCCTCGGCGCGCAGTTCGGCGGCAAATATTTCTGTCACGACGTGCGCGTGATTCGTCTGCCGCGCCACGGCGCGAGCTGCCCGGTGGCCATCGCGGTGAGCTGTTCAGCCGACCGTCAGTGCCTCGGCAAAATCACGAAAGACGGCGTGTTCATCGAAGACCTCGAGCACGACCCGGCGCACTACCTGCCGCAGATCGACGAAGCGGCGCTCGGCGGCGAAGTGGTGAAGGTCGACCTGAATCAGCCGATGTCTGAAATCCGCGCGCTGCTCTCGCGCTACCCGGTGAAGACGCGGCTCTCGTTGTCGGGCACGCTCGTCGTCGCGCGCGACATCGCGCACGCGAAACTCAAGGAGCGCCTCGACGCAGGCCAGGGCCTCCCGCAGTACTTGAAGGATCGCGCGGTCTACTACGCAGGCCCGGCGAAGACTCCGGCGGGCATGGCGTCAGGCAGCTTCGGCCCCACGACGGCAGGCCGCATGGACTCGTACGTCGACGCGTTCCAGGCCGCGGGCGGCAGCTTCGTGATGTTGGCCAAGGGCAACCGCAGCAAGGCCGTCACCGACGCGTGCAAGAAATACGGCGGCTTCTACCTCGGCAGCATCGGCGGCCCGGCCGCGCGCCTCGCGCAAGACTGCATCAAGAAGGTCGAAGTGCTCGAGTACCCGGAGCTCGGCATGGAAGCCGTGTGGAGCATCGAGGTCGTCGACTTCCCCGCGTTCATCGTGGTCGATGACAAGGGCAACGACTTCTTCGCGACGTTGCTCCCGCCCGGCACCAAGGCCTGAGAGTCGGGGCAGAACGCTCTTTGTGCGCGCGGAGAAACGTCTCGTACGTTCCTCGCGCGCATGAAAGTCACCTCGATGCCCGCGTCGGCTGTTGCGATGGCTCCGACGCTCGAACGGTTGCTCACCAACTCGAAGACGCCGAGCCCGAAGTCACCGCGCGCGGTGTTCACGCCGATTCCCCCGGCGCGGCAAGACAAGGTCCTCAGCTCGCTGCGCTCCACGCTCACGCGTTCGCTCGCCGACCTCGCTCCCGGCCGTCGCGCCGGAGTCGCGGAGCTCATCGCGCACGTCGGCCAACCTGATTTCTACAACGTGCTCGCGAAGCTCGACCCGCAGAGCGCGTCATCGTGGAACGAGATGGCGCGCACGCAGCAGAAGTTCGGCGCCGCGGAGCCCGGCTACGACGACACCACGCGCGCCTACAGCGAATCGATGCGCCTCACGCTGCACGCGTCGGTCATCGCGCACTTCGCCAACCCGAGGAGCAACGGCAAGGACACGCTCTTTCAGCGCTTCATCGCGTTGCACAGCACGGCGTTCCACCAGAACGGTGGCTGGGTCGACAATCTGCACATTCCGCTCACCGGCGCGCTGTCGGTCGTGCACGCGATGCCCGTCGCGATGTGGTCGCACCTGGCCTGCGTGGGGCTCGGCTCCGTTCAGGCTGACGCGCTCACCGTCGCCGCGGCGCAACAGGTTCGCGACGCGCGACTCTCGGCGGCCATCGGTTGGGGCCCGTAAATTAGTTCAGTTGTGAACCAATTCACCGCCCGTTACCGAGACGGGCATGACAGCTCATCGCATTGAAAGAGTCGGTCCCCTGCCGGTGAAGATGCGCCGGCTCACGGTGCGTTCGGTCGAGCGCCCTTCCCCCCGTTACGCGCGCGTGGTGCTCGAAGGCGCAGACCTCGAAGGTTTCTCGAGCCCCGGGCCCGATGACCACGTGAAGCTGTTCTTCCCGGCACCCGGCTCGACTGAACCTGATCGTTCGCGCATGCGCGACTTCACGCCGCGCCGCTTCGACGCGAACACGCTCACCATCGACTTCGCGCTCCACGGGTCGGGCCTCGCGAACACGTGGGCTGAGAACGCGAAACCCGGCAGCGAGCTCTTCGTCGGAGGCCCGCGAGGCTCGACGCGCGTGCCGTACGACTTCGATTGGTACCTGCTGCTGGGCGACGAATCAGCGCTGCCGGCCATCGCGCGGCGGCTCGAAGAACTTCCAACGAGCGCATCGGTCCGCGCGTTCATCGAAGTGAATGACGAACGCGACGTGCAGACGCTCGCGCGCCACGTGACCTGGCTCTTCCGTCACGGCACACCCGCGGGCACTTCGGGTCTCCTGCCGAAAGTGCTCCGCGACGCGAAGCATCCGAGTGGCGACGGCTTCATCTTCGCCGCCGGTGAGTCGAACGAGATGCGCGAGGTCCGCGAAGTGCTGCAACAGCGAGGACATCCACGTGACTGGGCTCGCGTCACCGCATACTGGAAGCGAGGCATCTCCGACTTTCACGAAGGGCACTGATGAGCGACTCACTCCGCGAGCTGGCCGACACCACGCATCACTTCTTCTCGGCGTGGAAGTCGTGGGTTCGCACACGGCTCCCGGAGAGTTCGACGCGCGCGCTGGTGCTCGTTTCGCTGCGGCGAATGGGCGCGGTGACGATGGGCACCATCAGCGCGCGGCTCAACATCACCAAGTCGCGGCTCACCGCCATCGTCGATGAACTCGAAGATGAAAAACTCGTGAAGCGCGCGACGCACCCTGAAGACAAACGCGCCTCAGTGCTCACGCTCACCGCGAAAGGCGAACGCGCCGCGACTGAAGCGTCGGTGAGTTACGACCAGGAGGTCGCGAAGCTCTTCGAAGTACTCGACGAGAAGCAGCGACGAGCGCTGCTCGAGTCGCTGCACACGCTCATCAACGCGACGCGAGCACTGAAGGCTGACACGTAAAGCCCACGCCGCTCGGCAGCCGCGAACACGGCTCGTCGAACGACAACGCGGGGCTCATCAACGCATCACTCTCGAGCGGCTCTTCAGCCGACACCGTCACGCGACGCGAGGGAGCCGTCACCAGCAACAACGCCGCCGCCGCCGCGAGCGCCGCGAACATCTTCGGCCACGGGTGCGAGACCGGCTTCGAACGCGCTTCGACACCGGCCCACAGGTGCGCGACCTCGTCGCGGCCCGCACGCTGGCGGAACAACGCCGCTTCGCTCTCGAGCCAGTTCAACTCGTGGCGGCACATGGCGCACGTACGCGCATGCGCACGGAGCTCCGGCGATTCGTGGGACAGCAACGACTCCAATTGTGAAGTTCGTCCGCAGCGGCTCATGGACGTTCTCCTGTGAGGTGAGGCAACAGATGCGTGCGCAACTTCAAGCGCGCGCGGTGAATTTCATTCTTCACGGTGGGGATCGACCAGCCGAACGCTTCGGCGATCTCCTCGTACGCGAGCCCGTGGTCGAGGCGCATCAACAGCGCGGCGCGACGATTCTCTGAGAGCGAACTGAGCGCATGCGTGAAGTGCTTCTCGAGCTCCGCGTCGAGCAACACGCTCTCGGGGTCGGGTGACGGAATCACCGCGGCCGGCACGCCGTCTTCGTCTTCGTTCAGTTCATCGTGCGAACGAACGCGCATGGTCTCGAACGCCACGTTGCGCGCGATGCCGAGCACCCACGGCTTGAAGCGATCATGATCAGGCAGCTTCACCAACTGCGCGTGCGCGCGCGCGAACGTTTCCTGCGTCGCGTCGTCGGCTGAATCCACATTGCGCAACAGGTCGCGCAAGAAGCGCCGCACCGGCACCACGTGACGCTCGAAGAGCGCCTTGAACGCCGCTGATTCGCCGGTCTGCGCGCGACGCACGAGCGCGCCGTCGGGCGTCTCGGGGGTGATGTCGGGCGTTCGCTTGAGCAGCTTCAGCACGGGCACACCATGCGCCCGCGCCTTCAGAAGTTTCAACTCTGTTTGAGAAAATCGGCGAGGGCCGCCGCGCGGCTGATCAGCGTGTCGACCTCGATGTACTCGTCGCTGGTGTGGAAGAAGCGGCCTCTGGGCCCCAGCGCATCGATGGTCGGAATCCCCAATGATGACGAGGTGTTGCCGTCACTCCCGCCGCCCTGTCGCGGAGCTTCGGCGTACCCCAGGCCCTGCTCTTTCGCGCTGGCCGCATACCGCGCCATGAGCGCCGCGGTGCCCGGCTGCTTTTCCATCGGCGCACGTCCCGGCCCGGGAGCGACCATCACACGCGCACCTTCGACGCCATGCGCCGACGCCGCTTCGTGGAGCTGTTTCCACAACGACTCCGACGCGGCCAACGTGGGGAAACGCAGATCGAGCCCGGCGGTCGCGTTCTCGGCGACGGTGTTCTTCGCGGTGCCGCCCGACATCGTGCCCACGTTCACCGTCACGCCCTCGTCTTTCTTCGAGAGCTTCTGCACCGAATCGACGAAGCGCGAGAGCGCCCAGATGGCGTTGGCGCCGTCCCAATAGGCGTTGCCGGCGTGCGCGGCTTTACCGGTCGCGGTGACGGTCGCGCTGCCGGTGCCTTTGCGTTCGGTGACGATGGCGTCATTCGCGCGGCCTGATTCGAACACGAGTGCCGCCGAGCACCCGGTGATGACCTCGCGGATCAACGGCGCGCCTTCAGGTGAACCGACCTCTTCATCAGACACGATGACGATGCGCATCGGCGGCAACGCGCGTTCACGCACCAGCGCTTTGAGCGCCCACGCGATGACGATGAGGCCGCCTTTCATGTCCAACACGCCAGGGCCGCGACGGAGCGCGCCGTCGACGCGGTACCCCTCGAACGTGCCCGGAGGGAACACGGTGTCGAGGTGACCGAGCAGCGCGATCGGCGCGCCCTCGCCTTCACTGCGAAACACGAGGTGGTCACCGAAATCACGGCCCGGCACGCGCTGACACGTGAGGCCTTCGATGGCGAAAATCTCTTCGAGCTTCGAGGCGACGCGCTGACACCCGTCGCGATTCGTCGAGAACGAATTGAGTTCAACCAAAGCGGCGAGCGCTTCTTCCATCTGAGGCAACTGCTCGCGCAGCCAGTTCGTCATGGGTGGAGCAGTGTAACTGAGTTAAAGGCAACCACATGCTGCTGCTCCGTGATGTGGCAAGGAAGGACCTCGCGGGCCTGAAGCGTCTCGCGAAGACGCTGAACAGCGTCAACCTGCCTGACAACGAGAAGGTGTTGCGCAGCCTCATCGACCGTTCGACGCAGAGCTTTTCCGGGAAGATCGAGAACCCGTTCGAACGTGAATACCTGTTCGTGCTCGAAGACACGCGCCGCAAGGCCATCATCGGCACCTCGATGATCATCGCGCAGCACGGCACCAAGGACGCGCCGCACATCTATTTCGCGGTCAGCGAGGCGGAGCACTACTCCGCGAGCATCGACAAGCACTTCAGGCACAAGGTGTTGTCGATTGGGTACAACTACGATGGCCCGACGGAAATCGGCGGCCTCGTCGTCGACCCTCCACACCGCAGCGGGCCCGAAAAACCGGGCAAGCAGTTGTCGTACGTACGCTTCTTGTTCATGGCGATGCATCGCGCCGATTTTCGCGAACGCGTGCTCGCCGAACTGTTGCCGCCGCTCCTCGATGACGGCCGCTCGCTGCTCTGGGAGAGCATCGGCAAGAAGTTCACCGGCCTCGACTACACGGAGGCCGACAAGCTCTCGCGCAAGAACAAGGAATTCATCAAGGAGCTTTTCCCGTCGTCGGATTTCTACGCGACGCTCTTCCCCGCAAATGCTCAGAAGATCATCGGCGAGGTCGGGCCTAATACCGCGGGCGTGAAGCGCATGCTGGAGCGCATCGGCTTCAAGTATGTGAATCACATCGACCCGTTCGACGGCGGCCCGCACTACGAAGCGAACATGAGCGACGTGTCGCTCGTGCGTCACTTCCGCACCGCGACGGTGGGCAAAGAGCTGTTCACGGAAGAGGCGGCTGAAGTGCTGGTCGGCGTGTTCCGTGAAGGTTCGCCGAATCACTTCCGTTCGGTACGCACGCCGGTGCGTTGGGCTGATCAGGAGATCTTCCTCCCGAAGGAAGCGCGCGACCTCTTGAAGGTGAAGCCGGGCGAGCGCGTGTCGGTGATTCCGTTCGAGTGACCGGAGCTCCTCGATGATGGCGTCGATGCACACGTCGTCATCGAGACCATTCATGCGGGCCCATGGCCTCGTGCAAACGGGTCAAGCGTCGTCCGCACTGTTTTTGTGTACGCGGAGCTCCCGCCCGTCGTCGTCCCCTCCCGCTACCGGCTTCGCCGCTGAGTCTTCGAGAAATCGGCCAAGCCTGCGCTGCGTTCACCGAGCCTTCGATGAGACAACTCGTGCATCGGCTTCGCGACGTCGGCGGTCAATGCGGTCCTCGCCCTCTTTGATGGCTCCACGAATCAAAACAGCCGGCCAAAAACTTTCGCATCAGGCTGCTACAGGCATGCTGCGCGACCTATGAGCTGGACCTCGACAGCCGTGGTGCGCAGCGAAGAGCAGTGGACCGTGCAGGCGCAGTCGACGAGCGGCGAATCAGCGCAGCTCGTCTACGCGACCGAGAAACAGGCCCGCTATTTCGCGGCCGTGCTCTCGTTGAATCCGACCGTGCTCCCGAAGCAGGCGATCCTGCGCGCGCTGGCTGAATTGCCGCCAGCGAAGGAGACTCCCGAGCCGTCGCGCCGCCGTCGTCGCGGCTGAACCGGAGTCGTCATGCCGAAGTGGCTCAAGATCGTGTTGGGGATTTTCGCGGTGCTGGTGCTGCTCTGCGGCGTCACCGCGTTCGTCGCTGCGAAGTGGTTCGAAAACAACAAAGACCGCCTGAAGGAGCTCGGTGACAACGCCGGGCGAAACGGCGCCGTCTGGGGCATGCAACACGACGCGAACAGTTGCGTCGACGAAGCGCTCCGGCAAAACGATGAAGACGGCAGCATGGTCGCCGAAGCGGGCCACGCGATCTTCCTGCGCTCGTGTCTCGAGAAGGCGCAGCGGCCGGCGGGGTTCTGTGACGGCGTGCCTCCGAAGAGCGAGTTCATCCAGACCGCGCAGTGGACAGTGAAGAAGTGCCTCGCGCTCAATCGCGCGAGTGACCAGCCGTGCACCCGCATGGTGAAGGCCATTCAAGAAGTCTGCGCGACGAAGCCATGACGCGCGCCGCGTTCGTCGATGTCGATGACACGTTGAACCGCAGCTCCGGCAGCAAGCGCGTGCCGATGGACGTGACCGTTCAGGGGCGCGCGACGTTGTTCTGCGGGAGCCGCGGCGGCGCTGACGACGCGTGCTTCACCGCGTTTCTGCCGAAGCCTGACGTGCTCATCGACGAGGTGTCGCCTGATGCGTGGGGGCATGCGAGTGTTTCACCCGAATGAAGTGGGCGGCGTCGACGTGAAGGAACTCGTGAAGTGAGTCAGCGAACGGCGCGCACGTTGCTCGCGGTGTTGCTGCTCGGCATCTATTCGACGCTCTACGTCGCGCGCACCATCACCAACTTCCTGCGTGATGCGGGTGTGCTGCGCATCTCGGTGGCCATCGCGTTCACGCTCGCGGCGATCGCGGTGCTCACGATGGTGCTGCGCAACGCTGAGCTGCGAAAACCGCGCACGTTGCTGCTGATGTTGGCCGCCGCGGGAATCTACGGCGCCGTGGTGTTCCCGATGGAGAGCCCGGAAGAGAAGCTCCACTTCATCGAATACGGCACCGTCGGTGTGCTGGCGTTTCTCTCGACGCCCGAGTCATGGCGCGAGGCGCGGCGATTTCTCACCGCGGTCATCTTCACGGTCTGCGCCGGCTGGGTCGACGAGGGCATTCAAGCCCTGCTCCCCAACCGGCACTACGACCTGCGCGACGTCGGCTTCAACGCCCTCGCGGGAACGATGGCGTTGGCCGTGTTCATCGCGCTCCGCGTATTTCAGCGGAAGACTTCGGCGAAGAACGAATCCATCAGCGCGTAGGCGCGCTTGGCCGTCTGCTCGTTGTAGTCAGCCTGGCCCGCCATGTGCGCGTCGACGTCGGTGAAGCTGTGCACCGAGTTGCCGTAGTTCACGAGCTGCCAGTCGAGCTTCGCTTCGCGCATTTCCTTCTCGAACGCGGCCCGCTCTTCGGCGGGCACGTACGGGTCGTCGGCGCCCTGGAGCGCGAGCACGTGACCCTTGAAGTTCTTCGCGTCAGCCGGCGTGGGCGTGGCGAGCCCGGCGTGGAAGACGGCGACGCCGGTGAGCGCCGCGCCAGAACGCGCGAGCTCGAGCGCGGTGGTGCCGCCGAAGCAGAAGCCGATGGCGCCGACCTTCTTGAAGTCGGCCTTCGCGTCTTTCTGCGAGAGGAACACTTCGAGCGCCTTCGCCGCACGTTTGCGCAACGTCGCGCGGTCGTTCTTGAGCGCGGTCGACATCTTGCCGGCTTCGTCCATGTTGGTGGGGCGCGTGGTCTGGCCGTACACGTCGGCGACGAACACCGTGTAGCCGCGCGACGCGACGAGCTCGGCCTGCTTCAGGTTCGCTTCGGTGATGCCCAGCCAGTTCGGCACGAGCAGCAACGCGGGCTTGTTGGCGCCCTTCGCGTCGAACACGAGAACACTCTCGTATTTCGCGCCGTCGAGTTCGTAGGCGACTTTCTTCTGCGTCAACTTCGGAGCGGCCAGTGCAGTGGTCGCGAGGAGTGCAGTCAGAGCGAGGGTTTTCATGGGCCGGTTGTGTAACGCTTTGCGCGTGTCGAGCAACCGAAGTTCGCAGCTCATCGCGACGTTCACGAAGCTCGTTCCACTTTCGTCACGTGAAGTCGATGCGTTCACGCGCCTGCTGACCCCGCGAAAGTTCGAGCGCGGGGCGTTTCTTCTCGAAGCGGGTCAGCGTGCGGAGTGGTGCTTCTTCATCGCGTCGGGTCTGGTGCGCGAGTTCTACCTCGATGCCGAAGGTGGTCAGGCGACGCGGCGCTTTCTCGCGGAGGGAGAGCTGACGGGTTCGTTGTTGGACCTGCTCACGGCGGCGCCAGCGGTGACATTCATTGAAGCGTTGGAACCCGTGGATGCACTCGTGTGGAAGTTCTCCGAGTTCGATGCGCTGACACGCGAGTTCCCAGCGTTTCAGTTGCTCGCGCGGCGCATCGCGGAGGATCTGTACGTGCGCAAAGCGAAGCGTGAGCACGAGATGCTCGCTAATCAAGGAGCCTCCGCTGGATGAGCACGTCCGACTGCTTCGAGAGCT
>JBEHYH010000184.1:0-11234 GCA_048498275.1 Myxococcota bacterium
AGCGAGCGTGCGAACTCTTCGGCGCCGAGCTCGCCGAAGCCGCGGGAGCGACGTTCAGCTAGAACGTCGCGCATGAATCAACAACCGGGCGGCGTGGCGAAGACTTCGAAGCTGACTCTTCCAGGCATCATTCTTCTCGTGATGGGCCTCGCGATTCCGAGACCACTCAACGAGCTCGCTCACCAGACGACGAACAAGCTGGTGGCCGCGATTCTCTTTCTTGGCACCGATGCGTTCCGCCTGTGCTTCTTCGTCGGCCTCGGGCTGTTGATCACCGGCGGCGTGCGCAACAGCAAATGGAAGAGGGAAGCCGAAGCGGCCAGGAAGAACTCTGCGCCTTGATCAGCACAGCTCCTGCTTCTGCATCGCACGCGCGAACGCGGCGACCGACAGCAGCATCAACGGCACGCCGACGATGCCCGCGAAGTACAGATTGCGGCTCGCCTCGCGGTAACCCGCTTCGTGGATGAGTTCGCGATCATGCGCGTCGTTCACGTACGCGAGCGCGGCGTCGACCTGATGACGACCGAGCATCGTGCCTCCGACCCCGGTGAGCGCGATGGCCGCCGCGAACCCGATGCCGATGAACGCGAGCATGCGATTGCCCGTCATCAAGGCGATCGCCGCCGACGGCAACGCCAGCAGCGTGAGCAACAGAATCACCCACATCGTCCAGCCACCTTCGTGGAACATCCCGATCAGGTCCGTCTGCTCGTACATTTCTGTTTCCCCTTCAGCGAGAGAGCGCCGCTTCCGTCGCGCGCAGCAGCGGGCCCGATGACACCGGCTCGCCGGTCGCGTTCACCATCCACGCGTCGGGAGTCACCATGCCGAACTTCGCCACGCGTTCGATCTCAGGGCCGATCTTCCCGGTCTTCTTCACCTGCTCCTCGAGTTGGAACGCGATCAGGTGACCGAGCGGGTAATTGAAGAGGTACATCGGGTAGCTGATCATGTGCGAGTAGATGCCGAGCAACGGCGTGTCTTTCCCTCCGAGCACCGGCGCGCAGTACTGGTTCCAGATGCGCTTCGAGATCTCGACGGTCGCGTCCTTCAACTGCGCCGGAGTCGCCTTCGGGTGCTCGTACATCCAATGCCAGACCTCGATGTCGACCAGCGCGACGGCCGCGATCTCCCACGTCATCCAGAAATCGTTGAGCACGCGCAGCCGTTCGGCTTCGGCGTCGGGCTTCGGCAGGCCGAGCAGCTCGAGATCCTTCGCCTGAAATACGAACGCGATGGCTTCGGTGAACGCGGTGTTCGGCACGCCGGTGAGCAACGTGTGGTCGACGTCATAGAGCGAGAACACCTGCTCCACGTTGTGACCCAGCTCGTGCACCGCGATGTTGAAGCCCTTGTAGTTCATGCCGTCTTTTTCGACGCGCGTGCGGAGGTGCGGGAAGTCGCCGCGACGCGCGGCCTGCATCGCATGACCAGCGCCGCGTGACGGGTCGACCACGATGCGCTCAGACAGATACTTCGCGCGTTCAGGCGTGAAGTTGAGTGCCTGCAGAATACGGGGGATGTCTTTCGCGAACGCCGCGGCCGTCGGGTACTTCGCGCGCACCTTCGCATCGAGCTGCTCTTCGGGGATCGACCCGCGCGCGAGGAAACCGTTGAACCACAGGTCCGTCGGTTCCAACTCACGCCCGGCCTTCTTCTTGATCTCCGTGGCCACGCGCGGAACCAGCGGCGACGAGAGCACTGAAATCAACAATTCCTTCACGCGCGCCTCGGGCATCTCGGCGCCGGTGTCGAACGCGCGCGCGATCGCCGTCGGAGCCGAGGGCGAGAACGGGTCGGCCTTCTTCTGCGCGGCCCAGTTCGCGAGCAGCTTCGCGTAACGAACGTTCGCCTCCGGAGTCACATCGGCCTTCGCATCGCGCTTCGGCGCATCGGCTTCCAACTCCGCCGCGGGCGTCACCGTCACCGTGTTCGAGAACGGGTTCCAATCGAGCCGCGGGTTGTCGATCACCGCCGCGGGGATCGTCTGCGTCACGATGCGCTCCATCACCTTGATGATCGTGCGCTGCTTCTTGAGGCCGTCCTTGTCGGCGTAGTTCGCCTTCAATTCATCGCGCAGGTTCCAGTGCGAGATGAGGCGCTTCCCGCTGGGGAACAACCGCGCGCCGTCTTCCGCGAGCACGTGGTGCATCCACAGGTTGTATTCGGCGATGTAGAGGTCGGCGGCCGACTGCGCGCTGGTGATGTCTTGATTCACCGCCGCTGGTACGCGCCGCGAGAAACGGCCGGTGAGCCGCGCCTGCGCCCATTGCGCGCGCGACCAGTCCCTGGCGTTCAGCCGCTCCTCCAACGTGGTCAGCGGGAAGTTCAGCAACGTGACGAAGGCCAGCTTGTTGGCGAACAGGTCGTCGGTGACGTGCGAGGTGGCGTCGTACTCCGCGAACAACGAATCGACCGGGAGCAGTGGCCCGACATCGAGCTCCTGCGGCGCGCGCCAGTCGCGGCCGATTTCGAGCAGGTGCCCGTCGAGCTGCTCGAGGTGCCCTTCGAAGCGCGCGAACGTGGCGTTCAATTCAGCCTCGTCGGCGATGAAGTACTTCTTCGCGAACGCCGCGAGGTCGCCGTCTTCCTTCTTCCACAGCGAATTGACCTGCGAGAGCCCGCGGTGCACGCGCGCGCGTTGCGCTTCGCCGTGCTGCTTCACGAGCTCATCTTCGAGGGGCTTCAGGTTCACAGGAGCGGCAGTCAGGAGCAGCGAGAGCACGAGCATGTTGGACCTCTGGATAGACGACGACCCGGCTTGGTTACCCCCCAGCCGGGTCGCGTAGATGCACTTCTATGTGAGGGGTTGGTGATTCAGACCGCGCGAACGTTCTGCGCCTGCAGGCCCTTCGGGCCACGGGTCACGTCGAACTCCACCTTCTGACCCTCCTGGAGGGTGCGGAACCCGTCCATGGTGATCGCGGTGTGGTGGCAGAAGACATCTTCTCCGCCGCCGTCCTGCGTGATGAAGCCAAAGCCCTTCGCGTCGTTGAACCACTTCACAGTACCGGTAGCCATATGCGTTGTTTCGTCTTTCGAAAGTTGCCGCTCCCGACAATCAGGAGCGGTTGGGTGGCGACCTAGACAATAGGTGCGAGGTTTGTCCACCCCACCCGTTTCGATTTTGAACGATACCGTGACACTGTTGTCGCGCTGCGTCAGTTACCACCCGCAGGTCTGACCCTTGTTCTGTTCCTTGAGCCACGCCTGGAGCGGCGCGAAGTAATCGAGGATCGCGGTCGCATCCATCTGGCGCTGGCCGGTCATCGCTTCGAGCGCGTCGGGCCACGGCTTGCTGGCGCCCATCTCGAGCATCGCCTTGAGCTTCGCGCCGGCCGCCTTGTTCCCGTAGATGCTGCAGGTGTGGAGCGGGCCCTGGTGACCCGCCGCCTGACAGAGCGCGCGGTGGAACTGGAACTGCAGAATCGCCGCGAGGAAGTAGCGCATGTACGGGACGTTCGCGGGGATGTGGTACTTCGCGCCCGGGTCGAAGAACTCTTCGCCGCGCGGGCCACCGGCAGGCGCGACGCCCTGGTACTTCTGGCGCAGCTCCCACCAGTGCTTGTTGTAGTCGGCCGGCCTGGTCTTGCCGCTGAAGACGTCCCACCGCCACTGATCGATCATGCGGCCGAACGGCAGGAACGCGACCTTCTCGAGCGCGTCCTTCATCTGCACGTTGATGACGCCCTTGTCGCCGTTGGGGAGCGCGTCGATGAGCTTGAGCGACTTGAGGTACTCCGGCGTGATCGACCGCGTGAGCGCGTCGCCGATCGCCTCGTGGAAGCCGTCGTTCGCCCCCTGCTGAAAGAGGATCGGCTTCGTGTAGTAGTTCATGAAGTAGTAGTCGTGACCGAGCTCGTGGTGCAGCGTGACGAGGTTCTCTTCGTCGACCTTGATGCACATCTTGATGCGGAGGTCGTTGGAGAAGGTCACGTCCCACGCCGACGCGTGGCACACCACGTCGCGGTCTTTGGGCTTCACGAACTGGCTGCGCTCCCAGAAGGTGGGCGGCAGCTCATTCATGCCCAGCGAGGTGAAGAAGCTCTCGGCGAGCTTCACCAGCTTCTTCTCGTCGTACTTCTGCGCCTTCAACTTCGCGGTCACGTCGAGCGACGGCTGACCCGAATACGGCTCGACCAGCGGGTAGACGTTGGTCCATTCCTGCGCCCACATGTTACCCAGCATGTGCGCGGGGATGGGGCCGCTCGCGGGCACCTTGTCGGCGCCGAACTTCTTGCTGAGCTTGCCGCGCACGTAGCAGTGGAGGTCGTCGTAGAGCGGCTTGACCTGCGTCCACAGGCGGTCGGTTTCCTTCTCGAAGTCGGCCGGGCTCATGTCGTACGCCGAGCGCCAGAGTTCGCCGAGGTCGCCCGCGCCGAATTCCTTCGCGCCTTCATTCGAGAGGCTCGCGAGCTGCTCGTAGAGCGGGCGCATCTCGACCGAGGTCTTGTGCCAGCCCTGCCACGCGTCGAGCATCTCGTCGTAGCTCGCGGGCTTCTTCTTGTCGGCGACGCGCGCGATGACGTCGGACAGCTCGCCGAGATCGCGGCACTCTTCCTTGCCCTTCACCTGCTTGCAGTACTTGCCCTTGCCGTAGAGGCCTTCGAGCTTCGCGGCGATCTCAGCGAGCTTCGCGCGCTTGGCCGCGTCAGACGGCGCCGGCAACGCGGTCGACAGCCGGAGCAGCAGCAACTGGCGCTCGGTGTCCGCGTCCAACTTGAGGCCCTTGAAGCGCTGCGCGTCTTTCGTGGCCTGCGTGACGTAGGCCATCACGTCTTCGTTGAGCGCCGCCGCGTTCCGCTCGGTGTCGTCGGTGATGTAGGTCGACTTGATCCATTCGGCGGTCGACTGGCGAACCCACAGCTTGCGCAGATCGGCGTCGACCTTCTTCACGAAGGCCTGCGCTTCGGCAGGCGTTGCAGCGGGCTTGGGAGACTGCGCGGAGAAGACGGCTACGAAGAGGAGCGCGTTCATGCCTCCGGCAATTACGGCACCGGCGCGAGCGAGTCGAGCGTTACGGAAACGCGCTTCTCAGCTTCTTCACCGTTGAGATCGACGTCGATCAACTTCCGGGTGCCGCCATCTTCGGCGAACTCGAGCTGGTGCTGACCGACGGGCACGACGGCGGAGAACGGCGTCTCACCGAGCTCCATTTCGCCGAGGAAGACGGTCGCGGGCCGATCACTCGACACCGACAGCTTCACCATCGTGCGCTTCGAGGGCCCCACGGGCGTCGTGGGAGTCGGTTTGTGCAACGTCTTGAGCAGCATCGCGCCAACGCCACCACCGACGGCGAGCGCGACGATCGCCGCGATCACGATCGGCGCCTTCGACGAAGACTTCTGCGGTGTCTTCCCCGAGCCCGGCCGCACCGCGGCGGCGCGCTTGGGGTCGGTCGGCGCGTCACTCACCGCGCGGGGGATGTTCCGAATCGAGGCGCCCGCGATGATGCGCGTGGGCTGCGGCGCGTCTTCTTCGAAGAGCTCGTCGGCGGAGAGCCCCTTCGCGGTCTCGTCTGACGGGCGCAGCAACGGCTGCTTGAAGGGGTCGGTCGCGGCTTCGCGTTCAGGCTGCGTCGCGGCGGTCGGGCGCGGGCGCGACGGTGGCAACGGCTGCGCGCCGACCAGCGTGCGCGCCGATGACTCTTCGTCGTTGAGCGTGTTCAGCGACACCGGCCCGCGCGTCATGATGGTGCTGACGCTCGAGTCGGGCTCACGCCGCGAAGGGATGCGCGAGACCAGCGCCTCGATGTCTTTCTGCCGCGCCGTGAAGCGCGACCGCACCAGCTCCGCGCACTTCTCGCGCGGCCACGCCTGCGTCCCCGCGGCGGCGTTGAGCTCGCGAATCATCTCCGGCGCAGATTGAAAGCGGCGATCGAGCTTGCGCTCCAGCATGCGCATCACCACCGCGTCGAGCTTCTGCGGCACGCGCTTGTTCACCTGCGACGGGAGCGGGATTTCACCCTCGTAGACCGCCGCCATCTCGAGCGCCGGGTTGCCTTTGTAGAAGAGGCGCTTGCCCGTGAGCATCTCGTGGAAAATCGTGCCCAGCGAGAAGAGGTCCGAGCGCGGGTCGGGGTCTTTCCCGATGGCCTGCTCCGGCGACATGTACGCGGTGGTGCCGCGCACCATGCCCGCCTGCGTGCGGCGCTCACTGCCCTTCGCGCGCGCGATGCCGAAGTCGAGCATCTTCGTGTTGCCCGAGAAGTCGACCATGATGTTTCGCGGCGTCACGTCGCGATGCACCACGGGCAACGACTGGCCCTTCGAGTCTTTGTGACCGTGCGCGTTGCCCAGCCCCTGCGCCGCCTCGCGGATCACGGAGATCGCGAAGCCCAGCGGCATCACCTCGTTGCGCGCGGTGTGCGCTTCCGTGAGCTCCTCGAGGTTGGCGCCGGTGATGAACTCGATCACCAGCAACACTTCTTCTTCATCGACTTCGAGGTCGACGATCTGCGCGATGTTGGGGTGGCTCAGCGTGGCCGTGAGGCGCGCTTCGTTGAGCAGCATCTGCAACGTGTTGGGGTCTTCACGCTGCTCATTGAGCACGCGCTTGATGACCACCGGCCGGCCGAGGAACGGGCCCGACCGCGCGAAGCCGAGGAAGATCTCCGCCATGCCTCCGACCGCAAGGCGACAGAGTGCCTCGTACTTGCCGAAGCGCTTCCCGGTGAATTCGTCGGTGGTCCACTTCATGCCCAAGTGGGCGGACCTTAGGCTGACCGGGCGGGCTGAAAAAGAAATCAGCGCGAACGGAGTTCGCTGACCAGCGTTTCGATGCGCTGCACCACCTCCGACAGGTGCAGGTGCGTCGAGTCGATCTTCACCGCGTCGTCGGCCGGCTTGAGCGGCGCGATGTCGCGCTCGGAGTCTTCCTTGTCGCGCTTGTTCTGGTCGGCGAGCACCTGGTCGACGGGCTTCTCTGTGCCCTTCTGGTACAGCTCCTCGAAGCGGCGCTCCGCGCGCACCCTGGGGTCGGCGAAGAGGAAGATCTTCAATTCAGCGTCAGGGAAGACGACCGTGCCGATGTCGCGGCCCTCGAGAATCGCGCCCTTTTCCGCCGACAACGCGAGCTTGCGCTGCAACCCCAGCAACGCCGCGCGCACCACCGGCTGCGCCGAGACCTGACTGGCGGCGAGCGAGTTTTCAGAGGTGCGAATCGCCTCCGAGACGTCTTCACCGTCGAGGAACACGTGGTTCTTCTCTTCGGTCATCTCGAACGAGACCTTGATCACGTCGACGATCTTCTGGAGCGCGGCTTCGTCGTTGAGCGCCACGTTCTGCCGGCGGGCCTTCAGCGCCACACAGCGGTAGATCGCGCCCGTATCGACGAGCGTGAAGTGCAGCCGCAGCGCGAGAATCTTCGAGACGGTCGACTTGCCGGCACCGGCAGGCCCATCGATGGCGACGATCAGCGGGCGCGACATCACTTGCCCACGAACGCGCCGAGCGCGCGGAACTTCTTGTAGCGATCAGCGACGAGCTGATTGGGCGTGAGCTGCTTGAGCTCCGCCAGATGCTTGCGGAGCATGGCTCCGATGTTGGTCGCCATCGCCTGGTGATCGCGGTGCGCGCCGCCGGCGGGCTCTTTGACCACTTCGTCGACGATCTCCAGCTTGAGCAGATCGCTCGCGGTCAGCTTGAGCGCCTCGGCCGCCTTGTCTGCGCGGGTCGCGTCGCGGAACAGAATCGACGCGCAGCCCTCGGGCGAGATGACCGAATAAATCGAGTACTCGCACATCAACACGCGGTTACCGACGCCGATGGCCAGCGCGCCGCCGGAGCCGCCTTCGCCGATCACCGTCGCCACGATGGGCACCGTGAGGCCCGCCATCACCTCGAGGTTCACCGCGATCGCCTCAGCCTGCCCGCGCTCCTCCGCGCCGATGCCGGGGTACGCGCCGGGCGTGTCGATGAAGGTGAAGATCGGCCGGTTGAAGCGCTGCGCGAGCTCCATCAGGCGCTTCGCCTTCCGGTAGCCCTCGGGGCGCGGCATGCCGAAGTTGCGGCGCATGTTGTCTTTGGTGCCGCGGCCCTTCTGGTGGCCCATGACCAGCACCGGCTGGCCGTCGAGCCGCGCGAAACCACCGACGATGCTCTCGTCTTCGGCGAACAGACGATCGCCCGCGAGCTCGCAGAAGTCGGTGAAGATGTTGCTGACGTAGTCGAGGAAATACGGCCGCGCGTTGTGCCGCGAGAGCTGAACCACCTGCCAGCGGCTCAGGTCGGAGAAGATCTCCTCCTGCAGCTTCTTCGCCTTCTTCTCGAGGCGGCCGATCTCGGCGTTCATGTCGACCGAGCCGGAGAGACCTTTGAGTTCGTCGATCTTCTTCTCGAGCTCAATCAGCGGGCGCTCGAACTCCAGCGCGTGGGCAATGTTGAGAGCCATGTCGCGTGCGTTTCGTTCACCCGGCCCCCGAGGTCAAGCACTCGCAGATGACGCTCTGAGTTGAATTCGCGACACACGGTGGTGAGCTGATGAACATGAAACTCCCGAGCGACAGCGAGATCCCCGAAGCGTTCAGGTTGAGTGGGCCCATCGAACAGCGCGAATGGCTGGTGGGCGGCCAGTTGGTGCAGTGGGCGGGAGCGCTGAACGACGTGCGTTCACCGGTCTGGCAGGAAACCGCTTCCGGCCCGCAACCGCGGCTGCTCGGGAGCACTCCGCTGCTGACGACGAAAGAATCGTTGGAAGCGTTGAACGCCGCCGTGAAGGCCTACGACCTGGGCCGCGGTGAATGGCCGACGATGTCGGTGCAGGGCCGCATCGAACACGTCGAGAAGTTCGTGATCGCCATGAAGTCGAAGCGCGCCGAGGTCGTGAAGTTGTTGATGTGGGAAATCGGCAAGACGCTCAAAGACTCGGAGAAGGAGTTCGATCGCACCGTCGATTACATCGTCGACTCCATCAACGCGCTGAAGGAGATCGATCGCACCTCGGCGAAGCTCGTTCAGGAACAGGGAATCATGGGCCAGGTGCGCCGCGTGCCGCTCGGCGTCGCGCTGTGCATGGGCCCGTACAATTACCCGCTCAACGAGACGTTCAGCACGTTCATCCCCGCGCTGTTGATGGGGAACGCGGTCATTCTCAAACCGGCGAAGTTCGGCGTGCTGTTGATGCGGCCGTTGCTCGAGCCGCTGCGTGACTGTTTCCCTCCCGGCGTCGTGAACGTCATCTACGGCCGCGGCCGTGAAACCGTCGGTGCGCTGATGGAGTCGGGGAAGGTCGACGTGCTCGCGTTCATCGGGACGAACAAAGGCGCGCGTGACTTGAAGAAGCTGCACCCGCTGCCGCATCGACTGAAGGCCGTGCTCGGGCTCGACGCGAAGAACATCGGCGTCGTGATGCAGGACGCGAATCTCGATGAAGCGGTGAGCGAGTGTCTCTTAGGTTCGCTCTCGTTCAACGGTCAACGCTGCACGGCGTTGAAGCTGTTGCTGGTGCACCAGAGCGTCGAGCAGGCGTTCACCGAAAAGTTCAGCGCGGCGGTGTCGGCGTTGAAGCTCGGTCTGCCGTGGGAAAACGGCGTGTCGATCACCGCCCTGCCCGAGCCTGGAAAAACCGAATTCCTCACCGAGCTCGTTCGAGACGCGACGTCGAAAGGCGCGCGCGTGGTGAATGCCGACGGCGGCAAGGTTGATGGTTGGTACTTCACGCCCGCGGTCGTGAGCGGAGTGACGAAAGCGATGCGCCTCTTTTACGAAGAGCAATTCGGGCCGGTCGTGCCCATCGGCACGTACGAACACGACGACGAAGCCATCGACGCGATCGTGGAGTCACCGTTCGGCCAGCAGGTCTCGCTGTTCGGCAAAGACCCGGCACGGCTGGGCACGTTCATCGACGCCTGCGCGCATCAAGTCGGGCGCATCAACTTGAACGCGCAGTGCCAGCGCGGGCCCGACACGTTCCCCTTCAACGGCCGCAAAGATTCAGCGGAAGGCACGCTGTCGATTCACGACGCGCTGCGCGTGTTCTCGATCCGCTCGCTCGTCGCCGCGAAGGTGACGGACTCGAACAAGAAGATCGTCCGCGAGATCCTGAACGACCATCACTCCGACTTCTTGAGCACCGACTACATCCTCTGAATCAGAACGGGTCGATGACTTTCACGCCGGCGTTCTTGAAGTCATGAACGTTGCGCGTGACCACAGTCAGATCGTGCGTCAGCGCGGTCGCCGCGATGAGACTGTCTTTGATCGGCATCGCGGTGCCAGCTCTCCGCAGTTTCGCGAGCAGGCGAGCCCACGTTTCCGATGTATCGACGGTCAACGGTAAACAGTTCATCTGCGCGATCGAAGCGGCGAACCACTTCTCCAGGCGCTCTCTTCGTTTGCCGCCGGGCAGTTGGAGAATTCCGAACTCCAGCTCGCCTCGAATCACGACGTCGATAACGAGCGCTTCTTCGTGTTCGCGGAGCCACTCGATGACCGCGGCCGAAGGTTCGGCGCGCGTCACTTCGCTCAGCACATTCGCGTCGACGAGGTACTTCACAGCGAATCCGTCGACTCTGATTCGAGCGGCATGAACCAGTCTTTGTCGGGGCACGCGAGCAGGCTGTCGACGAGCCCCTCGTTGGATCGCTTGCGGCGCACCAACCGGTACTCACCCGACTTCACGCGTTCGATCGAAAACACCTGCCCCGCCTCGATGCCGTCCTGCTCACGCAGTGACAACGGGAGAACCAACTGGCCCTTCGATGAAATCGTCGTCTTCACAGCGGTAAGACTGCCATCTTACCGCTGTGATCGGCAAGCGAACCTCAGGCCGCTTTGGGGGCCTTGAGCACCGCCGCGGCCGCGTACCAACTGGTGCGGAAGCCCTTGAGCTCGCGCAGACCGGCCGGGTGACGGCCCAGCGCCGGAGCCATCGTCACCGGCAGGCCGACCTTCTTCTCGACCAGCCGCGCGACCTCGATCTCGTTCTTGCGGCGCTCTTCGGTCACCGGGCACGTGGTCTTCGGCAGCACGCGATTCACCAGCACGCGCTCCACCGGCAGCTTCTTCTCTTTGAGGTTCTCGACCAGACGCTCCGCGGCGCCCACCGAGAGCTCCTCACCGCGGGTCACCACGATGAAGCGGCACTCGCTCGGGTTGAGGATCGCCTTCTCGAAGCGCGCGATGTGCGCGAGCTGACCATCGAGCCACGTGAGCAGCGCGCCGGCGCCCTTCGCCTTGTACTTGGTGGCGAGGCCGTGAAGCGTGGTGAACCACTGCTTCGCGACGGCGGTG
>JBEHYH010000185.1:0-11201 GCA_048498275.1 Myxococcota bacterium
CAGTGTCGGTCAGAACTACGAGTAGTGCGGCATCATCAAGAACGGCGCTAAGCTGATCAACGCGGTGTCGAACTCCACGGTGCCGGCGATCACCATCATGATGGGCGCGAGCTACGGCGCCGGGAACTACGCGATGGCCGGCCGCGCCTATGAACCGCGCTTCCTCTACACGTGGCCGTCGCATCGCATCGCGGTGATGGGCGGCAAACAGGCCGCCGGCGTGCTGGAGATCATTCAGCGCAACGCCGCCGCGAATCGCAAAGAGCAGGTCGACGAAGAAGGGCTGCAGGGCATGAAGCAGTTGGTCGAGTATCAGATCGATCAACAGTCGAACGCGCTCTACGCCACCGCGCGCCTGTGGGACGACGGCATCATCGACCCGCGCGACACGCGCACCGTCATCGCGCTCTCGCTGTCGGCCGCGTATTCGCGCCGCGTCGAAGGCACCACGAGCTGGGGCGTCTTCCGTCACTAGTTCGCGAAGCGGCTGACACGCTGTTGCGTCAGCCAGACGAAATCGAAGCGCCGCGAAGATTTCGGCCGAGCGAAGCGAACCAGGAAACAGAGAAAGTGAACATGAAAACGCTCACCAAACTGCTCGTCGCAAACCGCGGAGAGATCGCGCTGCGCGTGATGAAGACCGCGAAGCGCATGGGGCTCGGCACGGTCGCCGTGTTCTCCGACGCCGACGCGAACGCGCCGCACGTGAAGTTCGCTGATGAAGCGGTGCGCATCGGGCCCGCTCCGTCGAAAGACTCGTATCTCTCGACCGAAGCGATTCTCCGCGCGGCGAAGCTCACCGGCGCCGATTGTCTGCACCCCGCGTATGGTTTTCTCTCGGAGAACCCCGACTTCGCGAAGGCCGTGACGGACGCAGGCCTCACCTTCATCGGCCCGACTCCAGAAGCGATTCGCGCGATGGGTTTGAAACGCGAAGCCAAGGCGCTCGTCGGCGCGCGCGGAGTTCCGCTCGTGCCCGGCTTCGACGGCGGAGATCAATCGGTCGCGCTGCTCGAAAAGAAAGCGCTCGAGGTCGGGCTGCCCGTCATCTTCAAACCGTCCGCGGGCGGTGGCGGCAAGGGCATGAAGATCGCGCGCAACCCCGAGGAGCTGCGCGAAGCGATCGAATCAGGTCAGCGCGAAGCGAAGAACGCGTTCGGCGACTCGACCTTGATCATCGAGAAGTACCTCGAGCGCCCGCGTCACGTGGAGATCCAGTTGCTCGGTGACACGCACGGCAACGTGGTGCACCTCTTTGAACGCGAATGCAGCATTCAGCGCCGGCATCAGAAGGTGGTCGAAGAGACGCCGTCGGTCGCGCTCACGCCGGAGACGCGCGCGAAGATGGGCGCCGCGGCCGTCGAGGTCGCCAAGGCCATCGGCTACACGAATGCGGGCACGGTGGAGTTCATCCTTGACTCCTCGGGGAACTTCTATTTCTCCGAGATGAACACGCGCCTGCAGGTCGAACATCGCGTCACTGAGCAAGTCGTCGGCGTCGATCTCGTCGAGCTCCAGTTGCGCATCGCGCGCGGTGAGCAACTCCCGTTCACGCAGGAACAGCTCACGCAGCGCGGTCACTCGGTGCAGGTGCGCCTGTACGCCGAAGATCCCGCGAACGGCTTCCTCCCGAGTGTCGGGCCGATTCACGACTTCCACGTGCACGAGGTCGGCGGCGTGATCGTCGACTCCGGCGTCGAGAGCGGCGGCGAGGTGTCGATGCACTACGACCCGATGATCGCCAAGCTCATCGCGTGGGGTGAAGATCGCGAAGACGCGCACGCGCGGCTCACGCGCGCGCTCGAAGGGCTCTCGGTTCAAGGCGTGAAGACGAACCGCGAGTTCCTCGTTCGGCTCTTCGAGCAGCGGAAGTATCGCGAAGGCGCGCTCCACACCGGCTTCATCGAAGAGCACTTCGGCGCCACCGTGGCTGACGTGAAGAACGACGAACGCCGCAAGCTCGCGGGCCTCGCCGCGGCGCTCACCAGCCAGCTCGAACGCCGCGCGGCTGACACGTTCCTCCCGGGCATCACCACCGGCTTCCGCAACAACCGCTTCGCGGATCAGTTCGTCGAGTTCGAAGGTCTTCGCGTCGAGTACCGCGATCTCGGGAACAACCACTTCCTGCACGCCGGCGAAACCTGGCGCGTCATCTCGTGGGCCGCGCCCGCGCTCACGCTCGAGGCGCCGTCAGGTCTGCGTCAACGCCTCCGCGTCACGCACGTCGGCGACACGTTCTTCGTTCACACGCCGCACGGCAGCGAAGTCTTGAAAGAATCGCCGCGCTTCCCCGCTCCGCAAGATTCAGCGCTCAAAGGCGGCTTCATCGCGCCGATGCCGGGCAAGGTCGTGAAGGTGAACGTGAAGCCCGGCGATGCGGTGAAGGCCGGTCAGGTGCTGCTCGTGCTCGAAGCCATGAAGATGGAGCAGGCGACCCGCAGCCCGAAGGACGGCGTCGTGAAGTCTGTGCTGGTTCGCGAGGGTGACCAGGTCACCGCCGGTCAGGTGCTGGTCACGCTCGAGGAATAGTCGGGCAGCTCCACGGGCGTCGGCACGACGCGGAGCATGCCGATCTTCTGCGCGGCGAGGCAGAGCACGTAGCCCAGGTCGAACTCGCTCCCGCGCATCGCGAAGTTCGCCGAGCGCGGCGAGTGGTGATGGTTGTTCTGGTACCCCTCGCCGAACACCAGCCACGCGACGAGCGCGTTGTTGCGCGAGTCATCAGGCGTCTCGAAGTTCCGGCCGCCGTACTTGTGCGCGAAGGCGTTCACCATCCACCCCTGAATCGGGTGCGTCATCATGCCGAAGAAGTACGCGGCGCCGAGCCACCAGCCGGCGGTCAGCCCGAGCACCACGCCGACCGTGGCGTGAAGCAGGTACGGGAGCGCCCACAGCTTGCGGCGGTTCAACCAACTGACCTCGAAGTCGAGATCCTTCACGGTGCGCATGGTCTCCGGGTCTTTGCGGATGAGCTTGTTCAACATGCGGTTGTACGAGTGCAGTTGAACCATCATCAGCGCGAACACGTTGTGGAACTTCGGGCTGTGCGGGTCGAGCTCGGTGTCGCTCGCCGCGTGATGCAGGCGGTGCATCGCCGACCAGCCCTTGGGGTCGAGGCCGGTGACCCAGTTGCCGGTCGCGATGACCACTTTCCGGGTGAACGGGTGTAACTCGACGGCGCCGTGGGTCAGGCCCCGGTGGTACAGCACCGAGACGTAGAACGCGTTGAGCATGTACGTGAGAATGAAAACCGTCAGACACAGGAGCGCGTAGGTCATGTATTGAGTGTACGTGTGTTCACTCAAGTGGAAAGGCCCCATCGGCGCGGCGGTGATAGATCCATGACAAATGGCCAACCGCTCGGAACAAAAGGAACAAACGCGCCGGCGGTTGATCGATGCGGCGTTACAGCTCAGCGCCGAACACGGTTTCTCGGCGTTGAGCTTGCGCGAAATTGCTCGTGAGTCGGGCATCGCGGCGGCGGGCTTCTACCGGCACTTCCGCGATCTCGATGAGCTGGGCCTGGTGCTGGTCGACGAGGTGGCGCTCGCGCTGCGGCAGTTGATTCGTGAAGCGCGGGCGAGGGCGAAGGTGCAGCGCGGTCGCACGCGCGCGTCAGTCGAAGCCTTCATGGACTTCGCGCATCAGAAGCCGCACCTGTTCCGCCTGCTTCTGGGCGAACGTCTCGGCGGCTCGAAGCAGTTTCGCGATGCGATGCGGAAGGAAGTCGACGGCTTCGTCGCGGAGCTGAGTGACGAGCTCGATAAGCAGGCGCGCGCGGCAGGCCAGCCCACGGAGCCGATTCCCTTCGCGGCCGAAGCCATCGTGGCCATCGTCTTCAGCGTGGGTGTCGAAGTGCTCGACCTCCCGCGCCACCGCCATCAAGGGCTGGCAGATCGAATCATCACCGAGGTGCACATGGTGCTGCGGGGCGCCGGTTTCCCCGAACCGAAGCGCGGCGCGGCGAAGCGTTCGTAGTCAGCGTGACGTGGTCTCGATGTCTTTGTTGTGCGCGACGACGAAGCACACCACGTAGCGAGACTGCGCCCAGTCAGCGGCCTTGTACGTGCCGATCGCGAGGAACACGTTGATGTCGGAGCGCATCAACACCTCCGCGGGAAACTGGAAGTGGTTCAGGTCGTCGACGAGCTGCACGTAGCCACGCACGTCTCCCTTGGCCACCTGCGAGGTCTTGTTCAGCACGTATTGGAGTGCGTCGTTCGGAGTCCACTGCAGCGCCTTGAGGCGTTCGTATACCTTCGCGCCTTCGTCTTCGGGCCACAGGGTCCACTGCGCGAGCCCCAGCTTGCGATCGAGGCGCATCTGGTTGAGGCGGGTGATGATCGCGATCTCCGCTTTCTTTCGATCGAAGTCGACCAGCGGCACGTAGGTCGCGAAGATCGCCGCGAGACCGTGCTCGAGCGTGTCGATGGTGCCTGCCGCGAAGATGGTCGCGCGCGGGTTGACCAACGCATCTCGCTGGAACGGGTCGTCGAGGGCGAACTCCATGAACGTCGGCAGGTCGCGTGTGCCGATGAACACGCTTCCGAAACCAGAGCTGACGATGTCGGTCTCGACGTCCCACCCGGCGAGCATGCCGAGCGCGATCATGTCTGCGGCTTGCGTACTGCCGGTTCGAAAGAGCGCGTCGAAGTATCGCGGCGCAAGTTTGTTCGCGGTGAGCGTCTGGTTCGGCGCTTCAGCGAGCTGCGACAACTTCGCGCGAGCGCGCAGCTCATTCACCGCCTGCAAGAAGCGCGCGTTGAACTCGCCGATCGGCACTTCGGCGTTCGTCGAGTCGTGCGCCCACTGATTTCTCGGAGCGCCCGTCGGCCACAACGTGAAAGCACCGATGTTCATGCCGAGAATGCGGCCCGGTTCGAACGAAGCGATGGCGAGTGACGTGCGCGCGTCTTTCGCATCGACCGGGCAACTGAACGCGAACTCTGGAGGCGCGACGGCGTCGAGCGTCTTGCACGCGGTGACTCCGAACTCGCCCTTGTTGATGGCGGCGTCGATGCGTTCTGCGTAGCCGCTGGTGAGCCGGCCACGAATCTCGACCGAGCCGGTGGTGCCCACGAGTTGGATGGACTTCGTGAACACCGCGCTCGGCGCGCCCCACACGAGCACCACGGCGACGTGTGTCCCTTCGCGCGCGACGCCGATGCCCGAGAGGTCGGGGCTGCCCGCTCGTTTCAGGTCAGCCGCGAATGACTCACGCCACTGCGAGATCCATTCTGCGTCGGAGACGTTCGCGGGAACTTCGCCGTGCACGCCCCAGATTTCCCAGGAGATGGTCGAGGTGCCGCAGCGACGCGCGATGAACTCACGCAGCGACTGGGTGGGGAACAGCTCTTTCACCGCGTAGTAGGCGGCGGTTTCGCGAGCCATGCACTGCATGTCTTCACTCAGGTTCTTCACGAACCCGGGCGACTGCTTCGCGATCTCCTGCTCCCACGGCGTGGCTGGAGTGACGTGCTGAACGATGCCGGCGGTCGTGGGGAACGGGCCCTTCAACGTCCACGTCTCCACCGATGAAGGCGTCTTGCTCGCGAGGTCGACGGTGACGGGTTGTTGAGCGAGCTCCTGAAGCTGATCGCGTTTCGGGAAGTGTTCCACGCCCATGCTCGTCGCCGTGTACTTCGACGACGCGCACCCACTCAGCACCACCAACACCAGAACCGCGATTCGCATGTGAACTGCTCCTTGTTCGTGCGCCGATTACTCCGGGCTCGGAGCGTTCGTCACGTCACGATTTTCCCGGTGTGATTTCAGAACTGCGTGGTGCCGTTGGCGCACAGGTCTTCAGTGCCCCGCGCGTAGTGCGCCTGCACGAAGGCGTTGAGCGACGGCTGGTCGACGCACTCGGCGCGATAGATGAAGCCCCACGACACGGCGATCAGCGGCTGCGGAATCAACGGGTCGGGCGTGATGACGGTGCGCACACGAACGTCGGTGCACTTCGGGTCATCAGGCAGCGACGCCGACGCCTGCCGGAGCGCCTCGAGCACCGGCGTGCAATCGCCAGACACGAGCGAGCAATTCGAGAGCAACACCACCGCGCCGTGTTCGAGATCATGCACGTAGTACCCGCGCGGCACGGGCGACGAGTACTCCTGGAACGCGGCCCAGATCGGGTAGTGCGGCCCGCTCTGCGGCGGGTTCGACGGCCATTGAAGGTCGGTGCCGACGGGCAGGTGGTTGCCCTTGCCGAGCTCCCAGCGTTCGACGGTGATGGCGCAGCCGGCGTCGATGGTCGTCACTTCGAGCGGAGTTCCTCCATCAGAGGTCACCTGCTGTTGCGGAGCACCGCACGCCGACAACACCACGACGCACATCCATGAAAAGCGCATGCGCGAGGCATACGGTCAACCGGCTTTGGGCTCAATGCGCCCGTAGCGCGCGACGTCGAAATCCATCTCCCGGGCCCACGCGCGATCGCCGAACGAGAAGTGCCACCATTCTTGCCGATGACCGACGAAACCGGCGTCATGCATCACGCGCGCGAGCAGCAGCCGGCGTTGATGCACGGGCGGGTTCGTCTTCTCGAAATGCGAAGGCCACGAACGCTCGGTCGGTTCATCGAACGGCGAGCCCATGTCTGCGAGCGCGTCGTGTTCATCGACGAGCGTGAGGTCGACCGCGGCTCCAGTGCTGTGCGGAGGCGGACGTTTTGGATCTTCGTCAGGCGGCGCCCAGTAGGTCAGCACGCGTTCACGCCGCGCTTCATCACTCAGCTCCGGTGCTTCACGACGCAGCAGCGCATCGGTGTGCTCGACCATGAACGACTGGACCGCGAGCGGTCTCCATGCGTCGAGCAGATGCAACCGCCAACCGGGCTTCACCATCGTCAGCCGCCGCTGCGCATCGAGCAGATGCTTGAACACCGACTTGCGCAGGAACCATGGCCCGAAGCCCGCATACGGCGCGCCGAGCTTCACGTACGGGTGCGGCGCTTCGAAGCTCAGCCGCGCGTCCTCGATGGGCACGAGTGGTTCGCCGTCGTCGGTGATGCTGATGCTGTCCCAGGGGCGCATGCGCGGCTCTGTACTGTCTCACGCATTCTGCGTCGCCGGGCGGTCGGTCAGCTACCCGGAGCGACGTTCAACGCCGCGTCGACCAACGGCTGCGCGCCGGTGTTCTTCCTCCACAGCGCGTAGATGGGGAACGACGCGACGGGCCTCTCGAGTTTGCGGGCGAGAACTCCAGCGACTTTCGGGCCCGCGTCGGTGAGCCACGGCACGAGCGAGAACCCGAGCCCTGCGGCGACGAAACCCAGAATCGTGTCTGACGAATCAGCGGCGAAGGCTTCACGCGGTGAGATGTCGTGCTGCCGCAGCGCTTCGAGCTGCAGGCCCTTGAGCGTGCGGTCGGAGTGGTACGCGATGAACGGAACGCTCGCGAGCTTCGCCAGCGAGAGCGGACCTTTCTGTGCATGCGGCCCATGCGTCGGCGCGACGATCCACGCCTCCGTCTTCCCCACGCGGCGCGACTCGAGGTCGCCCGGCACTTCGGGAACCCAATCGACGAGCAGGTCGGTCTCTCCGGCGCGCAGCTTCGACAGATCAGCGCTCGCGACCTCCGTCAGCGCCACCGTGATGTCGGGCCGCGTGCTCTGCAATCGCCCGAGCCATTCGGGAATCAGGTGCCGCAGCAGATGACCCGCGGCGTGGAGCTTGAGCGTTCCTCCGACGACGCCGCCTTTCACGCGCGCTTCGATGGTCGGCAACTGCTCGAAGAACGGTGACACCGCGTCGAACAGCACCTTGCCGCGCGCGGTGAGCACCACGCGATCTTTCCCCACGCGCTCGAAGAGCTTCACGTCGAGCTCCTCTTCGAGCCGCCGCACCTGCTGATGCACGCCGGGCTGGGTGATGGGGTACGGGAAGGCGCGCGCCGCCCGCGCGTAGCCCTCGGTCTTCGCCACCCAATAGAAGCCCTCGATGCGCTGAAGATTAATCATTTACCACAGCTTATTAATCATCACTCAACGCGTACCAGCACCTTTTCGACGTTCTGGCGTTTCATCTCTCCAACACCAACCACAAGGGAGCTGCACATGAACGCCATGAAGAACCTCGCCCACTACGCCGTCCTCGCCGTGCTCGGATTCGCGGGCGTGTTGTTCAGCCTCAAGATTCTCTTCGCCGGAGCCTTCGTGCCCGCGCTGTTCTTCTGGGCCTGGTTCGCCGGCTACGCGGCGCTCACGTCGTTCATCACCAGCAACTTCAAGTCACCGCTCGGCGCGCTCGCCACGCATGGAGCTACGCTGCTGATCCTCTCGATGCTGCCGCGCTTTGCGCCGTTCTCCGCGCTGCGCCTCGGCCTCGACGTGCTCATCTGATTTCTCGTCGGCTGAGAAACGCGCAACGCCGCGCAGGGTGTGCCGAAAACCCTCCTGAAGTCGCACTTTCTTCGGGGAATTTCACATGCGCATCGGTGCCTGGCTCTCGCGTCTGTTTCATCCGAATCGTTCGACCAACACGGCACCGGTGAAGCCTCCGGTGCAGCAGCCGCCGGTCGATACGTTCGAACCGTCTGCGCCGATGCGCGTGTCGCTCGGCAAGGTGACGGGGTACTCGACGCAGGAACGTACGAAGCTCGACGCCGCGACCGACCTCCTCGGCAAGGTGCTCAACAGCCGCGAATTCCGCGATGGCGTGCTGAACGCGACGTTCAACGGCAAGCCCGGCTTCGCCAGCGACTCGCGCACACCCTCGGAGATCTACGCGACCATTCGCGCGGCGAAGGAAAGCTACACCGCGTCGGCCGACGGCGAGGTCGACCTGAACCTCGAGCTCCAGAACTTCTCGTGGTTCCAGCGCAACGTAGTCGGGTACACGACCGAAGCGTCCGACACGCTGACCATCAATCGCCGGTTCTTCTCGTCGTATTCGCCGGCGGAGGTCGCCGGAAATCTCGCGCACGAGTGGCTCCATAAGCTGGGCTTCGAGCACGACTTCAAGGCGACGGCGCGGCGGCCCGATTCGGTGCCCTACGAACTGGGCGAGCTGGTCGAACGGCTCGCGCAGGGCAGTTTGACCCCCCTCTGAAGTTCTCTAGAGCGAAGCGCGGCGGAGCGCCGTAGAAGCCCGCCCGTGAGCTTTGTCATTGGAGTCCCGAAGGAAACGCTGCGCGGCGAAAAGCGCGTGGCGGCGACGCCTGAATCCATCAAGAAGTTCATCGAGCGCGGCTTCGCGGTGCGCGTCGAGAACGGAGCGGGAATCGAGGCGGGCATCACCGACGAAGCGTTCGCGGCCGCGGGCGCGGAGTTGAGCGCCAACGCCTGGTACTGCGACGCGGTGCTCAAGGTGCGCCCGCCGACCATCGAAGAAGCGGCGAAGCTGAAGGAAGAGGCGCTGCTCGTTTCGTTGATTCAGCCCGCGAGCAACCCGGGCGTGGTCGAAGCGCTCGCGGCGCGCAAAGCGACGGTGCTGGCGCTCGAGAAGGTGCCGCGCGTCACGCGCGCTCAGAAGATGGACGTGCTGTCGTCGATGGGGAATCTCTCGGGCTACCGCGCGGTGATCGAAGCGGCGACGAGCTTTCAGGGGTTCTTCTCGGGGCAGATGACGGCGGCCGGTGCGACGCCGCCGGCGAAGGTGCTCATCATCGGCGCCGGTGTCGCGGGGCTCGCGGCCATCGGCGCGGCGCGCGCGCTCGGTGCAGATGTTCGCGCGTTCGACACGCGTGCGGCCGCGCGGGAGCAGGTCGAATCGCTCGGCGCGAAGTTTCTCGAAGTGACGTTGAAGGAGGCCGGCGAAGGGCAGGGGGGCTACGCGAAGGCGATGTCGCCCGAGTTCATCGCCGCGGAGATGGAGTTGTTCCGTCAGCAGGCGCGCGAAGTCGACGTGATCATCACCACCGCGCTGGTGCCCGGTGCGAAGGCGCCGATTCTGGTGCCACGCGACGTCGTCGAGTGTCTCAAGCCGGGTTCGATCGTCGTCGACATGGCCGCGGAGCAGGGCGGTAACTGCGAGCTCACCAAACGCGATGAAGTCGTCGTGCACAACGGCGTGAAGATCCTCGGGTACACCGACCTCGCGAGCCGCATGGCCGCGACCTCGAGCCGCTTCTTCGCGATGAACCTGTGGCACCTCGCGGGCGAGTTGGGGAAGGGCCCGTCGCTCGACATCAACCTCGAGAACGACGTCGTGCGCCCCGCGCTGTTGCTGCACAGAGGTGACGTGTTGCCGCCGCCTCCGGTGAAGGAGCCCGCACCCGCGCCGAAACCTCCGCCGCCCGCCGCGAAGCCGAAGCAGCAGCAGATTCAGTCGCCGACGCGCCGCGCGTGGGGCAGCACCGTGGGCGGGCTCATCGTCATCGTCGCGCTGTTCCTGCTCGGGCGTTTCGCGCCGCCCGACTTCCTGCAGCACTCGACGGTCTTCGTGCTCGCGTGCTTCGTCGGCTGGCAGGTCATCTGGTCTGTCTCGCCCGCGCTGCACACGCCGCTGATGTCGGTGACCAACGCCATCTCCGGCATCATCATCGTCGGCGGTCTGCTGCAGGTCGGCGCCGACTTCGACGCCGCCTCGATTCTCGGCGCGCTCGCGGTGCTCTTCGCGGCCATCAACATCGCCGGTGGGTTCCTCGTCACGCAGCGGATGCTCAAGATGTTCAGGAGAGATGACGCCGCACCGGCCGTCGCTTCAGGAGGGCACGGGCGATGAACGACGGGTTCTTGAACGTCGCGTATCTCGCGGCAGGGGTGTTGTTCATCCGCTCGCTGGGTGGGCTCTCGAAGCAGGAGACCGCGCGGCAGGGCAACGTGTTCGGCATCGTCGGCATGCTGCTGGCCATCGCGGTGACGTCGGTCGCGTGGGCGCTCTCGGGCGATCTCGCGTCGCGCACGCATGGGCTCGGGCTGTTGCTCGGCGCGGCGCTGGTCGGCGGCGTCATCGGCGGAGGGCTCGCTCGGCGCGTCGAGATGACGGGCATGCCGGAGCTCGTCGCGGTGCTGCACTCGTTCGTGGGCCTCGCTGCCGTGCTGGTCGGCTTCTCGTCGTACCTGCGGCCCGCGCACGTGGAGACGGATTCCGTTCGTCTCGTGGTGCATCAGGTGGAGATCTGGGTCGGCATCGCGGTCGGCGCCATCACGTTGACGGGTTCGATCATCGCGTGGGCGAAGCTGAAGGGCACGATGTCGGGCAAGCCGTTGCCTGGTCTTGATGTTCTTGATGATCGATTGTTTGAACGCCTCGTTG
>JBEHYH010000186.1:0-11191 GCA_048498275.1 Myxococcota bacterium
CGCCCCCCGGCGACAACGTCTACATCGGGGCGGGCACGCTCGACGTCGGCCCCGGAGCGCCGATTTCGTACGTGATCGGCACCAGCATCACCGGCACCATCACGCAGTCGGGAGTGGTCGTCGGTGATACCACGATGGAATACGCGAACCGGAATCACGGCGTCGTGAAGCAGGTGGTGGTCACCTACCAGTTGAGCCGCTCGCTGGGCACCGCACCCAAGCCGTACATCGTGCCGCAGACCATCCCGCTCACGGGCACGACGGCCGCCGCGGTCGAGCTGATCTCGCCGGAGCTGGCCGACCTCCTGATCAACGGCCTCTCGGCGACGCCCGACCTGTCGGACACCGTGGACGTCATCGCGACGGTCGAATTCCGCGGCGAGTACTCGGCTGACAACCACACCTTCACCACCGGTACGCAGGACTTCCCGATTCACGTCTACAAGTCGGGCGATGGGTGCGGTGTGCCCTCCGCCGACCCCGACGGCGGTGTCGCGTCGCTCCCCTGCCTGTACTTCGGTCAGCAGTTCCTCCCCGCCTGCCCCTGAAAACGTCATGGGCTTTCGCGAAACGCTGGAAGAGGTGGTCGGGTCGGTGTCGGGCTCCGTCGCGTGCAGCGTGATGGGGTTCGACGGCATCGCGGTCGACACGCATCAGCCCGACGCGCGCGCCGAAGTCGCCGCGGAGTTGGATCTGTCGGCCGCGCTGGTGGAGTACGGAAACCTGCTGGGTCAACTCAAGAACGCGGCGCAGACCTTGAAGACCGGGCCGGTCGCGGAGATCTCGGTCAACACCGACAAGATCATGACCATCATGCGCATGGTGAACCCCGACTACTACGTGGTGCTGGCGCTCACACCCGACGGCAACTACGGCAAGGGCCGCTACGCGCTGCGCATCGCGGCGCCCAAGTTGGCCAAAGAGCTCGCGTAACCCGTTACGCAGTGCGAATCACCGGCCGCACTTCCTCAGGGGAAGCTGCGGCCTTGTTGTTCTTGCGAGGCCCGCGCGCCCGGGGGTATGGGTGCCGCCTTCTCACGCATTTTTCACAAAGGACGAACCCCATGGCTGGCGTCATCGACACGTCGGAATTCCGCAAGGGCATGAAGATTGAGATCGACGGTGAGCCGTTCGAGATCATCGAGTTTCAGCACGTCAAACCGGGCAAGGGCTCGGCGTTCACGCGCACCACGATCCGCTCGCTGATTTCCGGCCGCAACCTGGAGCCGACGTTCAAGTCTGGCGACAAGGTCGACCGCCCCGACATCGAGGAGCGCGAAATGCAGTACCTCTACCGTGAAGGCGACGACTACCACTTCATGGACCAGAAGAACTTCGAGCAGACCTACCTGCAGGAAAAGGCGCTCGGCGACGCGAAGAACTACCTGAAGGAGAACATCAACGCGTCGATCCTCTTCTTCAACGGCAAGGCCATCGGCGTGACGTTGCCGAACTCGGTCGAGCTCAAGGTCACCAAGTGCGACCCGGGCGTGCGCGGCGACACCGTGTCGGGCGCGAGCAAGCCCGCGGTGCTCGAGAGCGGCTACACCATCAACGTGCCGTTGTTCATCAACGAGGGCGACGTGTTGAAGATCGACACCCGCTCCGGCGAGTACCTCACCCGCACCGCCGTCGCCTGAACCGAACCCAACTCATGGCCACCAAGAAAACGACTTCAACGCAGGTCAGTGGCGTCACGACTCTCGACGTCGAGGCGCTGAGGCAGATCGTTCAGATCCTCGAGACGAGCGAGATCTCGCACCTCGAGTGGAAGAACGGCGACGAGCAGCTGTCGATCACGCGCGGCCCTCCGGCGGCGCAGGTGGTGCAGCACGTCGGCGCGCCGATGTCGGCGGGCCCGGCGGTGACGGTGATGCCGTCGGCTCCGGTTTCGGTGCCTGCGGCTCCCGCGGGCGAGTTCAAGCCGCGCGCGACGGCGCCGTCGGCTCCGGCGGCGAGCGAGAAGAAGGGCCACGTCATCACCTCGCCCTTCGTCGGCACGTTCTACCGTTCGCCCGCGCCTGATCAGCCGGTCTTCACCGAGGTCGGTTCTTCGGTGAAGAAGGGCCAGACGCTCTGCATCGTCGAAGCGATGAAGCTGATGAACGAGATCGAGAGCGAAGTCGCCGGCAAGGTGGTCGAGGTGCTGGCGCAGAACGGCGCGCCGGTCGAATTCGGTCAGCCGCTGTTCCGCATCGAGCCCGCGTAAAGCGAAAGGGCCTCTGCGCTGAAAAGCGCGGAGGCCTTCGCGTCTCAGGAGAACACACATGTTCAAGAAGGTTCTCATCGCCAATCGTGGCGAGATTGCACTCCGCGTCATTCGCGCGTGCCGTGAATTGGGCATCGCGACGGTCGCGGTGCACTCCACGGCCGACGCCAACGCGTTGCACGTGCGCTTCGCCGACGAGTCGGTCTGCATCGGCCCGCCGCCGAGCAAGGAGAGCTATCTCAACGTGCCCGCGCTGCTCTCGGCCGCTGAGATCACCCGCGCCGACGCGATTCACCCGGGCTATGGCTTCCTCTCGGAGAACGCGGAGTTCGCCGAGGTCTGTCAGAAGTGCCAGATCACCTTCATCGGCCCGAAGCCCGAACACATCCGCCTGATGGGCAACAAGGTGCGCGCGCGCGACGCGGCGAAGGCGGCGGGGCTGCCGCTGCTGCCGGGTTCGCCGGGCGTGCTCAAGAGCGCGGCCGAGGCCGAAGAGCTCGCGAAGGAGATCGGCTTCCCCGTGATCTTGAAGGCGGCGGCCGGTGGTGGTGGCCGCGGCATGAAGATCGTCCGTGAACCGCGCGCGCTCGCGCAGGCGTTCGCGACGGCGTCGGCCGAGGCGGTCAACGCGTTCTCCAACGGCGACATGTACCTCGAGCGCTACGTCGAGAAGCCGCGCCACATCGAGATCCAGATCGTCGGCGACCTCTACGGCAACGTGGTGCACCTCTTCGAGCGCGAGTGCAGCGTGCAGCGCCGTCACCAGAAGCTGATCGAAGAAGCGCCGTCGATGGCGGTGAGCCCCGCGCTCCGCGAGGAGATGGGCCGGGTGTCGGTCAACGCGATGAAGGCGATCGGCTACTCGAACCTCGGCACCATCGAGTACCTCCTCGATGAGCAGGGCCGCTTCTACTTCATGGAAATGAACACCCGCGTGCAGGTCGAGCACCCGGTGACCGAGCAGATCACGGGCGTCGACCTCCTCCGCACGCAGCTGTTGCTGGCGGCGGGCGAGAAGCTCCAGTTCAAGCAGGAAGACATGTCGATCAAGGCCGCGGCCATCGAGTGCCGCGTCAACGCCGAGGACCCGGTCACGTTCGCGCCCTGGCCGGGCAAGATCACCGCCTACAACCCGCCCGGTGGCCTCGGAGTTCGAGTCGATTCAGCCGCTTACGAGAACTACACCATCCCCGCGCACTACGATTCGCTGGTGGCCAAGCTGATCGTCACCGCCGATGATCGCGATCTGGCGATTCGCAGAATGCAGCGCGCCCTGTCGGAATATGTGATTCAGGGCATCCGCACGAACATCCCCTTCCACCGCGCTGCGTTGCAGGAAGAGAGCTTCATCCGCGGGGAATACGACACCCGCTTCGTGGAGCGGATGCACGCATCAGAAACCGGCACGCAACGCCTCAAAAAGGCAGTGGAAGAGACGCCGTAAACGCTTTGGGCAGTTGTTGGACCACGGGTGTGCGTCTGATAGTTTCTGCCGCGCTCCCGCGGGCTTTTCTTCGGGGAATCTTCAAGTCGTTCCTGAGCCTTGGACAAGAACAAGATCATCGAGGCAGCTGCCAAGCTCGTCGCCAAGGGCGCCTACGACAAGGCGATCAAGGAGTACCAGAAGGTCCTCGACGCGGACCCGAAGGATGTCCGCACCCTGCAGAAGATGGGTGAGCTGTACCAGAAGAAGAACGAGAACGCGCAAGCGGCCGTCTACTTCACCCGCGTCGCCGAGAGTTACACGTCAGACGGCTTCTTCCTGAAGGCCGTCGCGCTCTACAAGCAGGTGCTCAAGCTCGACCCGTCGCTGGTCGACATCAACGTGAAGCTCGCCGAGCTGCATCAGCAGCTGCAGCTCATCGGCGAAGCGATGGCGTACTACCAGCTCGTCTACAACCACTGGGACAAGCAGGGCGACACGCGGCGCGCGCTCGATGTGCTGCGCAAGATGGTCGGCCTCGACCCCGACAACACCTCGTCGCGCGAGAAGCTCGCGAACCTCTACGTGCGCGAGGGCATGAACGACGAGGCGGCGCAGGAATTCGGCAAGGTCGCCGAGCACCTCAAGCGCAACAACCGCACCGACGATTACCTGCGCGTCGCTGAACGGCTCTCGGCGCTGCAGCCCGACAACCTCGCGTTGGCCAAGGAGCTCGCCGAGGCGTACCTCGCGAAGAATGATCAGAAGCACGCGCTGGCGAAGCTGCAGATCTGCTTCAAGGCCGACAACCGCGACATCGACACGCTGAGACTGCTGGCCGTGGCCTTCCAGGGCATGGGCCAGATGTCGAAGACCATCTCGGTCTACAAAGAGCTCGCGCACGCGTACGCCGACAAGAACTTCCACGAAGACGCCGAGAAGACGTGGCGGCAGGTCGCGCAGCTCGACCCGAACGACACCGACGTGATGTCGCGCCGCGAGTTGATGGCGGCCGCGGCGCCTCCGCCGCCCGCCGCGCCGCCCGCGCTCAGGCCGCCGCCGTATGCCGGGGTCACCGCGCCCGCGCCGGCGCACTACGCGCCCGCGCCCGCCGCGGCGATCGCTCCGCCGCCGAAGCCGAAGCCCGCCGCCGCGCCGGGTGGTGAGCTCGCGAAGTTGCTGACCGAGACCGACGTGTACGTGAAGTACGGTCTCCACGACAAAGCGCTCGAACATCTGCGCAAGGTCTTCGCGATCGACCCCGAGAACATCGACGCCCACGAGAAGGCGTACGCGATCTATGTCGCGTCGAACAATCAGCAGCAGAGCTTCGAGCAGTTGCTGAACGTGTTGCGTCTGCACACCCGCAGCGGTGACGCGCAGCGCGCGCAGCCGTACCTCGCGGCGATCCTCCAGCAAGACCCCGGGCACGCCGAGGTGCCGGTGTTCCTGTCGGCGTTGCGCATCGCGGGCGCGGGCCCGATGGTGCAGGAGAGCGGCGTCAACGACGCGAACGACGACGCGATTCTGGTCGACGCGAGTGACGACGAGGTCATCGTCGCCGACGACGAGCAGGACGAGGTGCTCTCGGCCGAAGTCGAGATGGCCGACGAGCCGCTCGACGAGCTGGTGCTCTCGCCCGACGACGCGCAAGCCGCGGGCGAAGTCGAGGTCGAGCCTCCGCCGGTGCCCGACGAAGACTACGGCACGCAAGATTCAGAGGTCGTGTCTGACGAGTTCGAGCCCTCGACGGGCGAGTTCGCGACCGACGACGACGCGCCCACCGGTGCGCTGCCCATCGCGGTGCAGTCGCGCGGTGAGCCGCCTCCGCTGGGTGACGACGAGCACGACGCGCCGACGCGCGCGGTGCCGGCGTACAAGCCCGAGCTCGGTCTCGGCGCTGAAGAAGACGAACCGCCGACGGCGGCCCACGCGATCCCCGACGAGGTGGTCGAGGAGCCCGCGGCCGAGTACCAGGAAGAGGCCGTCGAGGCGCCGCCCGAGGAGGAGCCCGCGGGCGAAGAGTGCGACGAGGCGATGTTCTTCATCGAGCAGGGCCTGTTCGACGAAGCGCGCGAGATCCTCGAGACGGTGCTCATCGCGTACCCGGAACATCGCCGCGCGAGCGAACTGATGGCGCAGGTCGAAGCGGGCGCGTCGGGTTCGAGCACGCCTCCGCCGACGCCGCCTGATGCATCGGCGGGCGGTGGTGGTGATGAAGGCCGCGACGCGTTCGATCTCGCGCAGGAGCTCGCCAACGAGCTGGGCGACTTCGGAGGTGACGAAGCCCCGGCTGAAGAAGCGGGTGGCGATGCGGGCGGTGGCGACGAGTACCAGGTGTCGGTCGACGAGGTCTTCGCCGAATTCAAGAAGGGCCTCGAGAAGGTCGTCAAACCCGAAGACGTCGACACGCACTACGACCTCGGCGTCGCGTACAAGGAAATGGGCCTCATCGACGACGCGGTCGGCGAGTTCGGCATCGCGCGCAAGGGCTGCATCGGCAAGCGCAAGGAAGTCGATTGTCTGTCGATGACCGGTCTGCTCCAGGTGATGCGCGGCGATTTCCCCGCGGCGATCGAAGCGTTCCAGCAGGCGCTGGTGACCGAGTTCGCGAAGGGCGATGTCGAGAAGTCGCTCCGCTACGACCTCGGCGCCGCGTACGAAGCGGCCGGCGAGCAGGGCAAGGCGCTCGCGCAGTTCCTCAAGGTGCAGGGCATCGACGGCAAGTTCCGCGAAGTCGCGCAGAACGTCGAGCGGCTCGCGGCGGTCACGTCACCTGAAGAAGAAGAAGCGCCGCCTCCGAAGGCCGCTGCGGGCGGGCCGCGGGGAACGCGCAAGAACGTGGGCTACGTCTGAAAGCACGCCATGAGCTACCTCGAGCACTACGGCCTCAGTAGCGAGCCTTTCAGCAACGCGCCGGTCAGCCGATTCTATTACGACGCGCCTCAGCACCAGCAGGCGCTCAAGCGGCTCCTGTATTCGGTGAGCTCGATGAAGGGGCTCTCGGTGCTGGTCGGTGAGATCGGCGCGGGCAAGACCACGCTCGCGCGCCGGCTCCTCGATTCGCTGCCCGAGGAAGAATACGAGGCCGCGCTGCTGGTCATCATCCATTCCGGCATCACGGCGAGCTGGTTGCTGCGGAGGATCGCGCTGCAGATCGGCGTCGAAAACCCGGCGCAGGAAAAGCTCGCGCTGCTCAGTCAGCTCTATCAGCGTCTGCTGCAGATCTACGAGCAGGGCCGCAAGGCGGTGGTGCTGATCGACGAAGCGCAGATGCTCGAGACCCGCGAGCTGATGGAAGAATTCCGCGGGCTGCTGAACCTCGAAGTGCCGGAGCGAAAACTCATCAGCTTCGTGTTCTTCGGCCTGCCGGAGATCGAGAAGAACCTGAAGCTCGACCCGCCGCTCGCGCAGCGCGTGGCCATGCGCTACCGCCTCGAGCCTTTCACCAGCGAGTCGACGAGCGCGTACATCAAGCACCGCATGCGGCTGGCGGGCGCGGCGAGGAACCCCTTCACCGAAGGCGCGATGGAGGCCGTGCATCGCCGCTCGGGCGGCACGCCGCGCGTCATCAACACGCTCTGCGACAACGCGCTGTTCGAGACGTTCCTCGCGCACTCCAACGAGATCTCCGAGGCGCTGATCGAGACCATCGCCACCAACCTCGGCCTCGAATACGGCGCGGTGCAGCCGGTGCCCGAGAAGCCCTCCGCGCCGCCGCCTCCGCCTCCGACCGCGCCGAACAACGACGCGCCGAGCGACGAGATGAAGGTGACGACGCCCGCGGCGCCCGCGGTGGTGATGCCCGCGCCCGCGGTGACGCCGGTGATGCCGGCGCCGGTGAAGCCGCAGCCTCCGCCCGCGCCGGTTTCGAAGCCGCTGCCTCCGCGCCCGCCCGCGCCCGCGCTGACGAAGCCCGTCGCGCCCGCGGTGAAGCGCCCGCCGGTGCCGCCCGCGGTGCGCCCGAAAGAAGAGACCGTTTCCAGCCGCCCGGCGGTCTCTCCGATGTCGTCGGCGATGGCCTCGCTGACAGGGGAGGGTGAGGGTGAAGCCTCGGCCGCGCAGAACGTTCAGGCTCCGGTGAATCCGGAGCGGCCTGCGCCTCCGGCCGCACCGAAAACCGGCGTCGATCTCGCGGAGATCGATCGCTACCTCGAAGGTCTCGGGAAGCTGTAACCCGAAGCCGTAAAATCACGACGGAAGGAGCGTCAAAAAGTGGGGCTTTCGCGGCGCCGCTGGCGACAGCTACTCGGGGCGCTCGCGATATTGCTGATCGCGCTGGTCCTCGTGTTGCGTACGGACCGTGCCGGCGAGGCCGTCTGTGCGCAGCTCCGCGAAAAGTTGCCCGAAGCGTTGAACGCGAAGGTCGAGCTCGGCCGCTGCGCCATCGACCCGCTGACCGCCAGCGTCGAAATCGACGGGGTGAGCGTGTGGCCCGAGGGCGCGGCGGCTCCGCTGGCGACGGCCGAGCAGGCGCGTGTCTCGGTGCGCGGCCTGTTCCCCGGCGGTATCGCGCTTCAGCACGTCGAGCTGGTCCGCCCGCAGGTCACGCTGACGCTGCCGTTCCCCGGCTCGAAGCCGTCGACGACGTGCCCGCTCGACGCCATCTCGCACGTGCGCGTGGGGCAGTTGCTGATTCACGACGGCGCGGTGACGCTCAACCTCCCCGAGGGCCGCTCGGTGAAGATCGACGGGCTCTCGGTCGACGCGGCGCTCGGCCGTCATGAAGCGACGGTGCAGTTCGACGCGCGCGGTGGCGTGGTGGTGCTCGGTGGCGAACTGCCGGCGCTCCGCGTGGGAAAGATCGCCGTCGAGGGCTCGGTCGATCTCCGCTCCGAACGCGCGGAGGTGCAGCGCGCCGACGTGAACCTCGAAGGCATTCGCCTCACCGCGAGCGGGCTCGTCGATGCTCTGTGCGACAACGACGCGCCCACGTTGGATCTCGCGGTGCAGACCTGGGTGCCGCTCGATGCGCTGCCGCGTCTGGGCGTCGCGTTGCCGAGCCCCTCGGGGCAGGTGCTCGCGCACGTACAGGTCACCGGCCGCGCGACGGCGCCGAAGGTTCAGGGCGAAGTGCAGGGTTCGCAGATCGCGCTCGGTGAATTCACGCCGGGCGACTTCTCCGCGCGCGCCGGCTTCGCGGGCACCACGCTCACCATCGACGAGCTCTTCACGCGCGTCGGTGACTCCGGCGAGGTGCGCGTGTCGGGCAAGCTGGAGCTCACGAAGAACCTGCCGCTCACCGCGCGCGTGGAGACGAAGGACGTCTCGCTCGCGCGCACGCTGGCCCGCGCGGGCATCAAGGGCGCGTGGGTCGACTTCCCCGCGAGCGTGAAGGGCGTCGTCACCGGCACCCTCAAGCCGCTCGACCTCGGGGGTGACATCGACTTCCACCTCGGGGCCTTCGTGCTGGCGACGCACGCCTGGGACGCGCCGGCGAGCGTGAAGGGCGTCGACATTCTTCGCTTCAAGCAGGGCGGAGGAAAGTTCCACCTCGGCGTCAATCGCGAAGGCGTGAGCTTCGACAAGGCCGATGTTCGCGTCGGGCTCAACGAAGCGACCCACGTGCTCGCCGACGTGAAGCTGCGGTTCGACCCATCACGCGACTTCGTGGAGGTCAACGCGGTCGCGCCGTCGCTCGCGCTGTCTGACTTCGGCGCCATCGCGGAGCTGCCCGTCGCCGGTCTCGGCAGCGCGCCGCGGGTGCAGGTGGTGGTGAAGCGTAAAGGCGTCGAGGTCGACGCCGCCATCACCATGCGCGACATGAAGTTCGCGAACTATTCGCTCGGCGTGGTGCAGTCGCCGGTGCGCTACGTGGGCGACACGCTCTCGTTCCCCGCGCTCGCCGCGCAGAAGGGCCAGACCCAGTACTTCGGCGATGTGGCCATCACGTTCGGCGACGAACTCCACGTCACCGGCGGCGCGCAGTTGCCCGACGGCCGCCTCGAAGACGTGGTCGAGCTGCTCGCTGACCTGAGCTCCACCATGGAGACGCTGCAGGGTGGCGCGCTCACCGGGCGGCTCGGCGCGGTGGTGTCGGTCGATTGCCCGGTCTCGAAGCTCGAAGGCACCATCGCCGCCAACGTGCGCGACGTGCGCTACCTCGACCGTCATCTGGGCAGCGGCGGTCTCGTGGCGCGCTTCTTCAACGGCGAAGGCATCGCGGTCGAGCCCACGCAGCTCACCGGCGAGCTCGGCACCACGTCGATCGATGGAACCTGGAAGTTCGCCGGCCCGCTCGACTTTCGCGCGCGCGTCGAAAACGGCTCGCTCGCCGAGCTCATCGACCCCGGAGGCGTGAGCAAGACGCCGGTGGGTGGCCCGTTCATCGCCAACGCCATCATCGGCGGCACGACTGACCTGATGACCATCGACGGCCGTATGGATTCGCCCGGCGTCGAATGGAAGTCGCACGGGCTCGGCGCGCTCAAGCTCACCGCGCAGGTCGAGGGCCGGGAGATCGCCGCGAACGGCAAGCTCTTCGACGGGCTCGACGGCTCCATCAAGATGACGATGCGCGACGCGTGGCCGTTCAAGGCGGTGCTGAACGTCGACCTGCGCGATCTCTCTGCGTTCCTCCCGGCGAAGGCGGTCAACGTCGCCGGGCGTCTCAAGGGCCGCGTCGATGTGCAGGGCCCGATGCGCGACTACGAGCATTCGAAGGCGCAGGCGGAGCTGACCGAAGTGGCGCTCTCGCGCGGTGAGGTCGCGCTGGCCAACGTGCAGCCGGTGCAGCTCGCGTACGACGACGGCGCGATCCTCGTGAAGTCCCTCAAGCTGACCGGCTCGACGTCGGAGCTGGAGGCCGAAGGTTCATGGGGGCCGTCGCGCGTCGATCTCCAGTCGCGCGGTTCGATCGATCTCCGCCTCGTCTCGACGCTGGTGCCGCAGCTCGAGCGCGCGCAGGGCCTCGTCGACTTCTCGGCGAACTTCTCGGGGCCCGTGGAGAAACCATCGCTCGCGGGTTCGGCGACGATGAGCGACGCCCGCTTCTCGTGGGCTGGTTACGACGTGAACTTCCGCGCGCTGTCGGGCCGCGCCGACTTCTCTGAATCGCGCGTGCTGGTGCACGACGTGCACGGGTTCCTGAACGAGGGCCGCGTCCGCGCGCGCGGTGATCTCCGCCTCGATGGTCTCCACATCAAGAGCTTCGAGGCGCAGACCGACATCGAAGACGCGACGATTCAGGTGAAGCCCGACGTGCCGGTGACGCTGACCGGCGCGCTGCTGCTCACCACCAAAGACGCCGAGAAGTACCAACTGCAAGGCGGGCTCGACGTCGTGAAGTTCCGCTACACGCAGCCGATGTCGCTCGAGACGCTAGTCGCCAACGCCGCCGCGAGCACCGACGTGCCCGACGACACGCAGCCCGATACAGCGGGTTTGAGCAATGCCAATGTGGTGCTGCCGGGCGGCGGCGTCGCGATTGATACGGCGTCCACTCCTCCCCATCTCTATGTCGCCGATGCGGGAAACAACCGCATTCTCGGTTTTAAGGATTTTCGTGCCGCAACGGCGGGACAGAAAGCCGATATCGTCATCGGCCAGCCCGACTTTCT